>NZ_JBRERY010000001.1:0-408641 GCF_052907225.1 Brevundimonas sp. RM1 | reverse complement strand
GCCCCCGGCTGTCGAAACGGAAGAGGCCCCGCCTGCGTTGGAAGGCGGCAGGCCGACGCCTCCCGCGCCGCCGGCTCCCGACGCCGCAGATCCGCCCGCGCCGCCGCGCCCGCCCTCCCCGGTCAGCAGGATTTGAGCGCCGGTCTTCACCAGGCTGGGCGCGCCCTGACCGCCCGCCGCGCCTGATGCGGCGCCGCCTGCGCCGCCCGCGCCCACAGTAATGTTCAGCCCCGCCGACAGATTCACGGCAGGCCAGCACGCCGACATCACGCCACCGCCGCCGCCGCCGCCTCCGCCATGTCGAGCCGTGCCGGAGGCTCCCGCCAGACCGGCCCCGCCCCCGCCGCCTCCACCGACGCAGATCGCCTCGACCCAGCGCGCCCACGACGGCGGCGTCCAGCTTCCAGAGGTCGTCAATACCGTCGTCTCGCGCCGCGTCGCGCCCTGGCCGAACCAGGCGCGGCCCGTGCTGCGGTCGACCCTCAGCGCCTCATGCCAGGCCCCGCCGTCGGGACTGACTTTCAGCCGCAGGTCGTCGTCGCCGACCAGACCCAGCTCGGCCCGCCCGCCCCAGCCGCTCTGGAACAGCAGGGACAGGACGTCGCCCGCCGCCTGTTCGTTGAAGGTGAAACGCAGATCGCCGTCGCCGCCGCTCTCGCTCTCCAGCGCGGTCCACAGCGCCTTGTTGGCCCGCACGGCGACGACGTTCGTCGCGTCCGCCGTGGCGTTCACGCCCAGGCGGGTGATCTGCTGGATCTCCTCCGGCAAGCCGAAGGACAGGGGCGTCCAGACGCCTTCGCGGCGGACCAGTATCTCCTCGCTATCCAGCACCACGGCCAACAGGCCGTCCGGCGCCGGAACCGGCAGCCAGCCGCCCCGCTCATGTCGCAGCAGGCTGCCCGCCGGATGCGTCGCCCAGTCCGCGCCCGTCGCCGCCTCCGGCAGGATATAGAGCGCCCCCTCGGCCGGGTCGGCAGGCTGTACTGTCGTGGTGCGACTGACCGCCGCCGTCTGGATCAGGGCGTCCAGACGGGTCAGGGCCTCGTTCAGGGTCACATGTTTCTGCAGCTGTCCGGCCGCCAGATAAGGCAGGCCCAGTCGCGCGCTGGCGTCATCGCTCATGGCGGTCTCCAAAGGTTGAGACCGCAGTCTGCTCAGGCGCCGGGCCCCGGCGCGCCGATCCGCTCCAACCTGCGCCAAAGCCGGGGATTTTCAGGGATTGGCCGCGTCGAACGCGCTATCGACACGCGCCGCGCCAGCGCATTCGGCCGCATGAGGCCACGCTCGACAGGCCCGGCGCCCGCGCGCTAACCGACGCTTCCGCCCATTTTCATTAAAGGTCGCTTCATGACCCTGACCCAGGCCCTGATGCGGCTGGCCGCCCTGGCACTGCTGGCGCCCTCCGGCCTCGTCGCCGTCTCGGCCCTCAGCCGCATCGGCCACCGCCTGCCCGACCTGCTGACCCAGTTCACCGCGCCCGCCCTGGTCGCGACCGTCGTGCTGTGCGGCCTCTTCCTGCTGCTTCGTCTATGGGACATGGCGGCGCTGGGCGCGGGCGTGGCGGGGCTGCTGCTTCTGGCCGTCTGGCCCCAGTGGACGCCTGAGAAAGGCCGCGCCGCCGGACCGGAAACCCTGACCGTCTATTCCGCAAACCTGTGGGCCCGAAATCAGGATGTGGCGGCCATCGCCCGCTCCATTGAACAGGCCGACGCCGATGTGGTCATGCTGATCGAACTGGGCGACGCCCCGGCCGCGCAACTGGACACGATCCTGCGCGCCTACCCGCACCGGGTCAGCACGCCGCGCAAGGACCGGCCCAGCGGCGCCGCCCGTTCGGTGATCGCCTCGCGCCTGCCGCTCCATCGGGTGCGCGACGCCGACGGTCAGGGCCTGGCCGCCCTGGTCGCCCAGGCCGAGACGTCGCTGGGGCCGGTCAGCCTGATCGCCGTCCATATGACGCGGCCCTGGCCCTTCCAGCACCCCTACGGCCAGATCAGCCAGGCGCAGCGGCTGGCAGGACTGCGCGCCGGGCTGGAGGGTCCGGTCGTCGTGGCGGGCGACTTCAACAGCGTCTCCAGCGGCCGCATCGGCCGTCAGATCAAGGCCGAGACGGGCCTGATCCCCGCCCCCGCGCGGCCCGGCACCTGGCCCTCGGCCCTGCCCCCCTTCCTCGGCATCACCATCGACCACGTCTGGCGCTCGCCCGATCTGGCGCTGGTCGAGCGACGACTGGGCCCGAAGACGGGATCGGACCACCGCCCGGTGATCGTGCGCCTCAGCCGGGCCGAGCCATAAGGGCCTTCAGCCGCGCCTCGTGCCCGTGGTCGGGGAAGTCGTCGGCGATCCAGCTCTGCTCAAACGCCTTGAGCAACCGCCCCGTCTCCGGCCCCGGCGACAGGCCCAGTCGCGCCAGATCCTTGCCTCCGACCGGCAGTTTCGGCGGCGTCCAACCCGCCGCCAGCGCCAGCAGACGCTGCACCACCCCGGCGTCCGCGCCCGACGCCCAGGCGCGATAAAGCCGATCCTCAACCGCCTGACGCCCGGCGCGCCAGATAGCGGCGCGCGTCTCGGCCTCGCTCATCGCCGGGTCGATCCGTTCGGCGACGGCCTCGACCAGTCGGTCCCGCTGGGCGTTCGAAAGCCGAAGCTTCAGCGCCGCTGCGCGCACGGCCTCCGCTTCATCCGGCAACAGCGCCGACAGGCGCAGCACCGGGTCCGCGCTGATCCCGACCATCGCCTCGAACAGCGTCAGACTTTCCGGCTGCGGCGCCACCCGCCCCAGCACGCCCGCCTGATCCATCAACCGCACCGCCGCGCGCGGATCAGGCGCGGCCAGCAGTTTGAGCAGCTCCTTCGACACCCGCTCGGCCGAAAGTTGCTCCACGCCCTCGGCCAGAGCCGCGCAGGCCGACACCGCCGCCGCATCCGGCGCGCCGCGCCCATACCAGGCGAAGAAGCGATAGAAGCGCAGGATGCGCAGATAGTCCTCGCGGATGCGCTGTTCTGGCTCGCCGACGAAGACGATCCGTCCGGCCAGGGCGTCTTCATACCCCGCGCCCGTCGGGTCTAGGATCAACCCGTCCGCATCGGCATAAAGGGCGTTCAGGCGGAAATCCCGCCGCGCCGCATCCTCGGCCCAGTCGTCGGTGAAGGCGACCGTGGCGCGCCGCCCGTCGGTCGACACGTCCCGGCGCAGGGTGGTGATCTCGAACGGCTGGCGCTCCGATATGGCCGTCACCGTGCCGTGCTCCATGCCGGTCGGCACGCTCTTCAGGCCCGCCGCCTTCAGCGCCTTCACCACCGCCTCGGGCGTCAGGACAGTGGCGATGTCCACGTCGTCGATCGGCGCGCCCAGCACGGCGTTGCGCACGCAGCCGCCGACGAAGCGGGCGCAGTCCGCCCCGCCCGCCGCCGCCAGCGCCGCCATCACGGCGCGGGTGGCGTCGGCCGTCAACCAGTCCTGCTCCTCAAGGACGCGGCTCATCCCACGCGCTCGCTGGCGTCGGCCTCGGCGGCCTGCTGCGGAGCAGCCTCTTCGCCGTACAGCCGGTTGAACAGCCCCTTCAGAATGCCGGCCGTCGCGCCCCAGATGTAGCGCTCGCGATAGGGCATGGCCCAGAACCAGCGGCGCGGCCCGTTCTCCTGATCATAATAGTCGCGTCGATGGTTCACCGGGTCCATCAGGAAGTCCCACGGCGCCTCGAACACCTCGGCCACCTCGGCGGGCGAGGCGGTGACGACCGGCGGCGCCGTCAGCCAGCCCACCACCGGCGTCACCAAAAAGCCGGTGCCCGTCTCATAGGGATCGCCCAGCCCCAGAGGTTCGACCACTGCGGGATCCAGCGCGATCTCCTCCCACGCCTCGCGCAGAGCCGCGTCCAGCGCCGTCTCGCCTGGATCCAGCCGCCCGCCCGCAAAGGCGATCTGCCCCGTATGGCTGGCCAGACTATCGGACCGGCGGGTCAAAAGGACGCTGGGCCCATCCTCACGCGCGATGATGGGGATCAGCACCGCCGCAGGTCTCAACTTGGCCTTCGGGCGGCTGTAGTCGGGGTTCAGGTCATAGTCGGACCGCACCGCCACACGCTCCGGCGACCATGCGGACACAGGGTCTAGCCTCTGTTGAAGCCGCGTCTTCAAGCCGGAACAGGTCAAAGCCCCGCTCCTTCCGGCCCCAGCGGGTACATCACACCGCCCGAACGCACGGCCAGCCGCCCGTCCGCCTCCTGCGCCCGTTCGACCAGCTCATAGAAGACCGGCCGCGCGATCCGCGCCCACAGATCACCCCGCACATGGACGCGCGGCGCAGGCTCGCCGTTCGCCGGGTCCGTCTCGACGACGATGGCGTGGTCAGGCCCGGCGACAGCTTCATCGCCCTGATCCGTAATGAAGACCAGGGCGTCGTCCTCCGCACGCACCGCCACGGCGCGGAACGGCAGATCCTCGACCGCGATCTTCAGCTTCTCGACCGGCGTGACCAGATGATAGCCGTCCGGGTCTTTCCTCAGCACCGTCGAGAACAGCCGCACCAGTTCGGCCCGGCCAATGGGCGACCCTTCATGCATCCACACCCCATCGGCGCGGATCAGGATGTCGATCTCGCCACAATGGTCTGGATGCCACAAATGCACGGGCGGCAGCCCCCGGCCCGGCGCCTGCCGCGCAGCCTCGGCCACGCCTGTCAGACCCGAGGATGTCGGTGGGTTCGTCATAGGCAAACTATGGGATGCGTCGCCTCGCAAAGGAAGGCCGCGTCCGGCTCAGACGTCGGGGCGAACCGCTCCGACCGGCGCCGCTGCGGTGAAGGGCAGCCACATCACCCGGCGCTGATCCACCGGCCCCGGCAGGACGGCGTCCGGCGCAGGCACGAACCCGAAACGCGAGAAATAGGGCGGATCGCCGACCAGCAGGACGCCGTCCAGCCCCAGGGCCTTCGCCTCCTCGATGCAGGCGCGCACCAGTTCGCCGCCCAGTCCGGTGCTGCGGCTGGCCCTGTCCACGGCGATCGGGCCCAGAAAGACCGACCGCGCCTCGCCCGTCAGGATCGACCACAGCCGCACCGACCCGATCAGACGCTCGCCTTCATACAGGCAGAACCCAGCCGCCAGCGGCGACCGCTCGCGCAGACGCTCGGCCGTCTTGGCGAAGCGACCGGGGCCGAAGGCGGCGATGACCAGGGCGTCGATCGCGGCGGCGTCCTCGAGCGTTTCACGCACGATTCCGCGTACGAAATGCGGGTCGTTTTCAGGGGCGGAGGCAGGCGCGGCGTTCATGCGCGGCCCGTAGTCCCCCTCGCCCCTCGAATCAATCGCGATTTCGCGACATCAGCCCAGTTTGGAAAAGTCCGGCGCCCGCTTCTGGCTGAAGGCCATGAAAGCCTCCATCGCCTCAGGGCTGCGCATCTGCGCGCCGAAGGCCTGGGCTTCCAACTGCATCACGGCCCACAGTGCCTCGGCGTCGCGCATCAGGGCCTTGGTCTTGCGGATGGAGTTGGGCGCGCGCGCCGCCAGCTTGGCCGCCAGATCCACCGCCGTCGCCTCGACCTGATCGGCCGGAACCGCGCGGTTGGCTAGGCCCCAGGCCAGGGCCGTCCTGCCGTCGATCGCCTCGCCCAGGGCGAACAGCTCAAACGCCCGCTGATGGCCGAGAACGCGCGGCAGCAGCAGCGACGACGCCGCCTCCGGCGCCAGCGCCAGATTGACGAAGGGCACGGACAGCAGGGCGTCCTCGGCCACCACCACCATGTCGCAGTGCAGCAGCAGCGTCAGCCCGATGCCCACCGCCCGGCCGCGCACCGCCGCGACGGCGGGCTTGTCCAGGTCCGCCAGCGCCTTCAGAAAGCGGAACACCCCCATCTCGACCAGGTCGCCGGGCGTCTGTCCCAGGGCGATGAAGTCGGCGATGTCATTGCCCGCCGAGAAGGAATCCCCCTCGCTGCGGAACAGGATGACCCGCACGGCGTCGTCGGCCTTCGCCCGCTCCGTCGCGTCGGCCAGGGCCGCATACATGGCCTGGGTGATCGCGTTCTTCTTGTCCGCGCGGTCGAAGACGACCGTCAGGACGCCGCCTTCCAGATGAGTCCGGATATGTTCGCTCATTGGCCTGTCTCCAAAAGGCTCCACCAGTCGACGCCGCCTTCGTCCCGCACGCGGCGGCCCCGTCCCTGGCGTTCAAGATAGTTGAGGTGCGCCAGCGCCTCGCCGGTCGCCATGCCCAGCACGGCGTCGCCGACCGGCCGCGCGAACAGGGCGCCGAACACGTCCACGGCGCGGCACGGCGTGCGCAGCGTCTTCTCCAGCCGTTTCAGCGCCACCTCATGCCCGCGCATCAGCGCCTCCAGCCGCAAGGTCACGCCGTAGAACGGCTCCCCGTGCGACGGCAGCACCAGCAAATCGCCCGGCAGCCGTTCCTTCAGCGCCGCCAGCGACCGCAGCCAGTCGCCCAGCGGATTGGCCTGCGGCTCCGTCGGCCAGATCGAGATGTTAGAGGAAATGCGCGGCAAGATCTGATCGCCCGCGATGAAGACGCCGTCCTTCTCGCGCCACAGACAGACGTGTTCGGGGCTGTGCCCCTCGCCGACCACCACGCGCCAGTCATCGCCGCCGACGCTCAGGACATCGCCGTCCTGCACCCGACGATAGTCGCGCGGAAAATCCTGAACCATGCGGCCGAAGCCGCCGTAGCCGTCGCGCCAGCGCGCCAGCTGCTCATCCGACCAGCCCGCCGCACGATAGAAGGCCTCGGCCGCCGCCGGCGGCCCCAGAGCGTCGTCGCCGATCAACATCCGCGCCGTCACATACTCCGTCCGCGACATCAGCAGCGGCGCGCCGAACCGTTCGCACAACCAGCCCGCCAGGCCGATGTGATCCGGATGCATATGGGTGCAGATGACGCGCGTGACCGGCCGCCCGCCCAGCACGCCCGCCAGCGCCTTGGTCCAGCCTTCGCGCGATACATCCGTCGCCAGTCCGGCGTCGACGACGGCCCAGCCCTCGCCGTCTTCGATGGCGTAGAGGTTGATGTGGTTCAGCGCCATCGGCAGGGGCAGCCGCAACCACAGCACGCCGGGCGCAACCGCTATGGCTTCGCCCGCAAGGGGTTCCGCCGGGAACGGGTAGGTCAGGCCGCGCTCCGAGCGAGAGCGAGACAAGGTGTCTCCGTCCGCCAAGGTCCGTCTCCAATCAAAACTGTCATGCAGGTTAAGCGGATCACGATGCGATCGTCCAGCGCCAAGGACGCACTTGCGCTTGACCGCAACGAAAGACGCCGCCAAGGCTTCATCTTCCCAAAGATGAGGCCAGGAGCAGTTTTGTGACCTTCCCCCCCCGCAGCCGCAAGGTCGGCGTGGCCGCCGCCCTGGCGCTCATGACCCTCACGCCTTCTCTCGCTCACGCACAAACCTTTACCCAGACCACACCCGGCGAAGCCGCGCCGCTTGGCCCTGGCGGCAACGAGCAGGATCCTCTGAATGACCAGCGCGCCGGCGAACGCTCGCCAACGGGCCGCCTGGCGCGTCGTCAACGTCAGCCCCGCGCCCCTCAGCCGCCCAGCGCCGAGGAAATTCAGGCCGCCGCCCAAGGCGTGCTGACCGCCACCAACACCAACTGTCAGATCACCGAATCTGTCCTGCTGGGCCAGTCCGCGAACAAGGAGTCGCTGTATGAGGTCGCCTGCGCGTCCGGCCCCGGCTACCTGCTGCTGACCTCGACGCCGCCTCAAGCCACAGACTGCATGGTGCTGGCCTATTCGGCCGAACAGGCCCGCGCGCGTGATCCGGAAGCCGATGTCGGCTCGCAGTGCAGCCTGCCCGCCAACAACAACACCATGGCCGTCATCACCGCCTTCGCCAAGGAGGCGGGCCTCGCCTGCACCGTCGACGAAGGCTCGATCATCGGAGCCAAGCCTGGCGGCGCCGTCGTCTATGAAGTCGGCTGCGCCGGCGTCGAGGGCGCACAGATCAACAAGGCCGCCTCGGGTTGGGAAGTCGCATCCTGCATGGAGCTGGTCTCGGCCAACGCCTCATGCCGCTTCACCACGCCGGCCGAGCAGGTCGCCACGCTGAAGGGCTGGCTGGCCGGTTCCGAAGCCGCTGCCTGCGACATCAGCCAGGCCCGCTACATGGGCAAGAACGCCAACGGCTCCTTCTATGAAGCCGCCTGCAACGGCGCGGACGGCGTCATCGTCCGCTTCGACACGGCCAAGGCCGTGCAGCAGGTCTACCCCTGCGCCACCGCCCAGCAGATCGGCGGCGGCTGCAAGCTGACGACCACGGCTCCGGCCGCCGCGCCAAACAGCTGATCCTCAGTTCAGGCTGAAAATCATACGCCGCCGGAGCGATCCGGCGGCGTCTTTGTTTTGCCCGCCCCTCTTCCCGAACGAAGCGGCTCACCTTAGCCTTGCGTCCCATGCGCATCGCCACCTGGAACGTGAACTCGGTCAACGCCCGCCTGCCCACGGTGCTGGAGTGGATTCAGGCCGCCAATCCCGACGTCGCCTGCTTCCAGGAGATCAAGTGCATGGACGAGAAGTTCCCGCGCGAGGCCTTCGAAGACCTCGGCTACAACGTCGAGACGCACGGCCAGAAGAGCTACAACGGCGTCGCCCTGATATCGAAATACCCGCTGTCGGACGTGCGGCGCGGCCTGCCCGGCGACGACCGCGACGAACAGGCCCGCTATCTGGAGGCCCTGATCGAGGCGCCCCGCCCGATCCGGGTCGCCTCCATCTACCTGCCCAACGGCAATCCGCTCGGCACGGAAAAATTCGCCTATAAGCTGGCCTGGTTCCAACGGCTTCAGAACCACGCCCGCGAACTGCTGGCTCTGGAAGAGCCGCTGGCCCTGTGCGGCGACTACAACGTCATCCCCGAGGCTGAGGACGCCAAGAACCCCGCCGCCTGGGCCGAAGACGCCCTGTTCCAGCCGGAAAGCCGCGAGGCCTTCCGCGCGCTGAAATGGCTAGGCCTGGCCGATTCTCACGAACTAGGCCGCGAACCCGCCGGAACCTTCACCTTCTGGGACTATCAGGCGGGCGCCTGGCAGAGGAACCACGGCATCCGCATCGACTTCGCCCTGCTGTCGCCTCACGCCGCCGATCGCTTCCGCGCCATCGAAACGCACCGCGAGGCCCGCGACATGGAAAAGCCCAGCGATCACGTTCCCGTCGTGGTCGATCTGGACCTGGAGGCCTGATCCATGGGCGAGACGTTCAGGGCCGTTCTGCTGATCGCCCTGATCGCCGCCTTCCTGACCACCGGCGTCTTGCTGTTTTCCTGGTGGATGGAGTCCGAGCGGCGACTGCGGCGGGCGATGAAGAAGGCGCTGGGCGCCCCGGCCGACACCCTGGCCCTGTCCGCCCATGAAGGCCGCGCCGCCGGACTGGATCTCGAAGGCGGCCAGTTGGCGGTCCTGTGGAATCGCGGCGCGATGGGCCTCGTCTACGCCTTCGAGGAAGTGCTGGGGGCCGAGATCATCGTCGACGGCCACGTCGTCGCCCGCGTCCTACGCGGCCAGCACCGCAAGGAGATCGACCTCGACGCCCCCGACGCCGAACTGGTCGTGCTGCGCTTGATCTTCAGCGATCCGCACAACGCCGAGTTCGAGCTGGCCCTGTGGAGCGGCTCGCGCACCGCCCCCGCCTCCGAGGCCGAGACCGCCACCGGAACCCGCTCTCCGGGGGAGGGCCTGCGGCTGGGGCGCCGCTGGTTGTCGCACGTCGAAGCCTTGATGCAACGCTGATCGCCCTTCACGGCTTGAGTCAGGGCGGCTAGAAGCCCCCGTTCCTGTTCTTCGCTTCTTTCTTCAGGAGCCCCCGTGGCCCGCCTTTTCGACGCCTACATCATCGCCAACTGGACCGCCGCCGAGGGCAAGAAGCTGGGCGAGCAGACCCTGTGGGTCGGCGTCGCCAAGCGCGACGTGCGATTCCGCCTGTACGCCGAGACGCACAACGTCGCCACGCGCACCGAGGGCGAGAAGCTGATCGCCGACCTGCTGACCGAGCACCGCAAACGCGGCGACCGCGTCCTAGTGGGCTTCGACTTCGATTTCGGCTTCCCGGCCGGAACCGCTGCGCGGCTGAAGCTGGACGGCCGCCCGTGGGACGCCATGGGCAAATTCCTGGCCGCCAACATCGTCGACAAAGCCGATAATTCGAACAATCGCTATCAGGTCGCGGCCAAGATGAACCGTCTGATGACGGACGAGCCCTGGCCCTTCTGGGGCGCGCCCGCCAGCCAGGCTCAACGCTGGCTGACCACGACCAAGCCGCCCGAAGGCGCCGGCGCCGACATTCCCGAGTTCCGCGCCACCGAACTGGCCGCGCGCAAGGACAAGCTGCCCCCCAAGAGCGTCTGGCAGATGCACGGCGCGGGCGCGATCGGCGGCCTGACCCTGGTCGGCGTGCCCATGCTGCGCCGCCTGTTGGATGCGCTGGGCGCCTCGGCCGCCGTCTGGCCCTTCGGCACCGGCTGGCGCGAACTGACCGAGGCCGACATCGAGCCGCTGTCGGCCGTCATCGTCGAAGTCTGGCCCCTGATGTTCGAGGCCAAGCGCGCGGTCAGCGCCGAGGGCGTCAAGGAATACAAGACCCAGGCCCAGGTTCGCGCCGCCGCCGAAGCCTTCGCCCGCATGGACGACGCCGGCGACCTGCAAAAAGCCTTCGCGCCGCCTGCTGGCGCCGACGAAGCCCTGATCGCCCAGGTTGAGGCCGAAGAAGGCTGGATTCTGGGGGTCTAAGTCTTCCTTCTCCCAGAATAGGGAATGTAGGGCGGGTAGGTGAGCAAGAACCTCTTGGTTTTCAGATCGCTGATCGACAAGGAGCGCCCGCTCTAAATGTCGTGCCACCCAAGGTGCCACTTTGCGACAAGATCGGGAAAATCCTTGAACGACAACGTTCTAACTGTAGCACAAAAACGTACTGCAGTGCGAACTGCAGCTATTCGATCACCGGCATGCCCTTGAAGATCGCCGGCGACGGCGGCGGGCCGTCGGTCCAGTGCCAAGTCTGGCGGGTGCGCATCAGCTCCTGCGTGATCTGGGCGGGGACGGCCGGGATGTCGACCGGCGTCGGGGCGTAGGTGCCCGACGGAGCCAGGTTCAATCGGAACCGATGCGGGAAGCCGCCGAAGCGCACTTCGATCACCATGTCGCGGACCATGCCGTCAGGAATGACGATCTGTTCGGCCAGGATGGCGCCGCCGTGGGCCGTGCCGGGATCGATGGTCGTCGTCTCCAGCATGGTCCGTCCCAGAGTGGAGATAGTTTGCCGCAGGCGTCGCTGGATGTGGTCGTGCGACGCCTGCAACTGCCCTGAGGCGCTGCGGTAGGCGATGTCGTGGCGGCGCGGATGGTCCTCCATTTCCTGAACGGTGAGGAAATACTCCACCGCCGCGTCGGCCCAGGCCAGGTTCATCTCGCGCTGGGCGGTCGTGCGCGCGCTGTGGCGCAGATAGTCGAAGTCCTGAACGCTGTAGGGCTGCCCATCCAGATAGAGCCGCACGTCCTCCGAGCCGATGTTGATCGGGTAGCCCGAGGTGTTGAAGGCGGCGATCGAGAAGAAGAACTTCTGGGTGTCGTTGTACCTGACCGGCAGCAGCATGATCGCTCCGGACGGCCCATTCGACACCATCAGGGCGTTGCCGCGCGAGAAGCGGACGCCCACGCCGTGATCGGCGGTCGGGATCATCCGTACCTCCGGTAGCGGCGTGGTGGCGCAACCGGCCAGGACAGCCATGGCAGCTACGACCGCAGTCTTCGGAAACATCGACTTCATCCTCACGATTGTCCCCTTCTGTCAGAACTGAACCGGCGTGCCGGCGATGCGGCCGCAGAACTGGTTCCAGGCGCCTTCGAAGTAGGCGGTGTTCAGTTCTTCGCCGCCGTCGATCAAAGCGGAGGCGTCGCCTGCACGATCCACGCCGGCCTCGAAACGCTGAAAACCTGACATGCCGCCATAGGCGTTTCGGCCGTTCACTTCGCCGCAGAACATCGTCGAACCGTTGGAGTGCTCGATGCGGCGTACATTCCGGAACTGGGCTGACGACGGATCGCGCAGCTTGTTCGTGACCGCCTGACGCGCTGCCGTACGAATGCGCGTCGGCGTCCAGTTCACGGGCGGCGTTCGGGCGCGTTGGGCCTCAACGCAGGCCGCATAGGCGCCGCTGGCGATGTTCCTCATCCGCGCCATGACCGCATTGGGGCTACCGGGCGGGTAGCCGCCATTCGTGGAACAGGCGTCGGCTTGCGCAGATGCGGCGCCTCCGAACGAAACGACCGCAATCAGAACCGAAATGGCGAAGACAATCTTCTTCATCAGAACCCTCCAGATTTAATATGTAGGATATATCCCGTGGTTTAACGAGCGGTGAAGCTGTCGCTTGCCGCCATGAACGGACGGGCGCTGGTGGCGTGGAATCTCAAGAAGCTGCGGACCGAACGCGGCGTCTCGCAGGAGCGTCTAGCTGCCGACGCAGGCATAGATCGCGCCTACTTGAGCGAGATTGAGCGCCAGTTAGGCAACGCGTCTGTCGATCTTCTGGATCGACTCGCTGGTGTGTTGGGAGTGTCAGTTTCGGCGTTCTTCGTGCGGCCTGAGCAAGACGAGAACGCCCCGCAGTCTCTGCGGAGCGGCCGTCGCCCCAAGTCCTAAAGAGGGCTCCTGGCTCTGGATCGTCTTAAGAAGGCCCCCCTTCCGTTGGCCATCCCCCGACGTAGCTATTGCAAACTGTCCCTGCGGCCATGAGCAGAGCATTATCAACCGCCGCGACGAAACTGAGGAAGGAGTTGGTCTTTCGACTGTTCGCGTGATCGGCTACGGTCCCTGCTTGGGGGAGAACCAAGTGGCAGAAGCACCGCAAACACAAAAACTCCGGGACTATCGCGTGGATTGCTGGTCCGTCATGACCGGCATGACCGTCGATGACTACCTTGCCTTGGTTGAGGGCGCGTACCGAAAACGTGGGGGCTTGAAGGGCCAACGCGAACCGCTCAAGACAACGACCGGACGCCGTATCCGCGGGAGGATGGTCGAGGATATCAGACGAGGCGCCATTCTACCGCCGGTTGTGATCGGAGTCGTGATCACCGATGATCTGGATTCCATTGAAGCCATGAGCCCCGACGAGGTAATCGCGCGGGTGACGGCAGACTGGATCGACTCCATCTCAATAATCGACGGCATGCAACGGACCACGGCGCTTCTCGATGCCGTAGAGGCTGATCCGAAAGTCGGTGAGCAAACCGTGCGCGTCGAATGCTGGTTAGCCCAGAGCACGGACAGTTTAATCTATCGCATGCTGGTGCTGAACACAGGGCAGGTTCCTTGGAACATTAAGCGCCAATTGCTGGTGATCTATGCGCCCTTGGTCGAGCAAATGAAGGCGAAGATCAATTTTGAACGACTGCTTAGCTTGGAGAAGGCGGAGCGGCGCTACAAAGGCGGCGAGTTCAGCGCTGACAGCCTAGTTGAAGCGTATCTGGCGTTCGGCATCCGGCGGACGGAGATCGACACTCAGGAGACCTTAGCCGACGAATTCTCACGCTTGGACATAGCAGAGGCGATCGCCTCCAAGAAATACGATCATTATTTCTATCCAATTGTCCAAATTCTGGTGGACGTGGACAAGGCGTTCTCGCGGCTGGAGGCCTCCGATACCGAGGGCTCGGACGAGACCGTGAGCTCGAAATTCACTATCGGCCGGAATATTTTTGACAGCCAACCAGCGCGCATCGGCTTCATCGTCGCCTGCGCCTTGACGGTCCTCGGGCGGTTGGGAATGGATCGAACAGATGCCGACAGCCAAGTGGCATTGGAGGCGATCCAAAGCGCTGCCGCTGAACTCGTGCAAAAGCTCGAGCATATGTCGCCAGAAGACCTGACGGCCTTCTTATCGCTTGACGTGCTACGGGAAAAGCTTGGTGGGCAGAAGCGATCGGCCGTGGGACGGCACGAGCGGGCATTCTTTGAGACAGCGTTCAAGGTGCTGATCGAGGAGAACTTCGCCGTCCCCTCAATGGGGGTGTGCTGGAGAGCCTGACGTGTCCCGCAATCGTATCGACATGAGCAACGCCCTCTTCGGTCGCCTCGCAGATTTCGCTGCTCAGCTCGATGATCCTGTCATCAATCCTGAGGCAGGGCGATGGATCAAGAACGAAGATGCGGGCGACTTGAGGCTGATGTCCCACGCCGAATCCGATGTGCGGATCGTGACTCGCCAAATTCGCTTGGTCCGCATCGAGCACGAGGGAGCTCTTTACTTCTGCACCTTTGGTTTGCCGGAAGCCGATGAGATTCCGCCAGACCTTGAAACGGTTGACGCTACGCCTGGAGTGTTCGCCTTGGCTGTGTTGGAGGCTCAGGTGCGGCCGCCAACGAGCGTGACTGCGGCCGCCATCAAGCAGGCTTTGGACGAGCAATTCATCAACAATGGTGGAGGCTACGGGGGGCACGAACTGTCTGACATCGCACCCCTGTTCCCGTCACTATGCGTTTACCGCGCCACGGGCGTGGCAGACTATCACAACTTGACTGATAGGGTCCTCGGATCGATCCTAGTTCGGACCTACTTCGATGGACCAATTTCGCTCGAACCGGAGACGGTAAAAGTCCTAACGCGGGTTTTCGAAGCGGACTCGCCGCTTATTCCTTATCGCAATCTAGTCCAAGGAGTGCTGTCGATCTCCTGGGAAAACCTGTTCCTTGAGGCGTACCGCTGCGTTGAACAGCTCTACGGCATGAAGCGTTTCAGTACGCTGAAGGCGCAGCTCAATATCGCTGCATCACCGCGCGAGTTGGCCAAGATTATTGAAGATCAACTCTCTTGGCGCCCTAAGGAGTCGGAGGCCTTTGTGGGCCTCGCCTCATTGTGCGGCGAGGCATTGGTGTCGACGGTTTGCACCGGACTATCTGTGCAGGCAGACACGCATGACAAACGCTATTCGCGAATGGCGGAGGAGCTGTATGGCCTTAGGAATATGATAGTGCATTACCGCCCAGCGCACGAGGCAGTGCAGAAGAACGATGCAGACTGGAATATCATAATTCGCGGGATGCTCGATATCGTAGCGCACCTATACAACGACCATGCGGTCGAGTTTTTCGGCCCGGCCGCATAGTGGCTGTGCGGTACTGAAACCACGTCAGGCGTTAGTGCGCACCTAGGAGTGTCCAAGTTTAGAGCCCACTAAAGGTCTTGACGTGGCGCTGGATCTCCTACGACCTCAGTATAAAGCAAGGCCGCCAGCAGCAGCGCCCCCTAAGATCAGCAGCGGCATCCAGCGCGGCTTGAGCCGCCACGCAGCGGCCAGTGCGGCGATGAAGATCAAACCTGCGATCCACAACGACGGCGCCGATTGGGCTGTGGTCCAGGCCAGTTGAAGCGAAGTGGCGGCGATGACGCCGACAACGGCGGCCGCCACGCCTGCCAGGAGGCGGTGCAACGCCGGGTTCTCGACCACGGCCTCCAGGTGATTGAACAGCACCATCGAGAAGGCGAAGGCGGGCAGGAAAATGCCGGCAGTGACCGCCAGCGCGCCCGCCCAGCCGCCGACCACATAGCCCGTGAAGGTGCCGAAAATCACCAGAGGCGCCGGCAGAACGCCGGCCAGCGCCACGCCGTCCAGGAAGACGCCGTCCGGCAACCAGCCGCGTCCGACGGTGTCGGCGCGTACATAGGGAATTGCGGTGTAGGCGCCGCCGAAGGTCAGCAGGCCGCCCTTCAATCCGGCGACGAACAGAGCGGCGAGTTGAGGCGACGGCTCGGCCGAGATCGCGACCGCAGACGGGGCGATCTCCAGATGGAGGCCGAACAGGATGGCGGTGAAGACGGCGACAACGGCGATGGCGACGCCTGCCCACGGCCGTTGCTCCAGGGCGTAGATCAGGCCGCAGGCGGCAAGCGGTATCCAGAAGGGCGCATGGAGGAGAGAGGCGATGAAGGCCCCGATCGCCAGCATCCACAACAAACGGTCTTCCAGGACGTGGGAGCCGATCCGATGCACGGCGCGGATGATGATGGCGACCACGACGATCTGGACGCCCAAAAGCAAGCCGGTCAGGCTCGACTGCCCGGCGATGAAGCGCTCATAGAGCCATGCCGCCGCCAGCATTAGAACGAAGCCGGGCAACATGAAGCCGAGGCCCGCGAGCAGACCGCCGATCCGACCGCGCGCCATCATGCCCATGTGGACGCACAGTTCGTGGGCTTCAGGTCCGGGAAGCACCTGCATCACCGCCAGAAGGCGGTTGAAGCGCGGACTGGAAATCCATCGCTCTTCATCGACGAGGGTGCGGCGGATCATGGCGATCTGGGCGACGGGGCCGCCGAACGCCAGGAAACCGAAACGCAGGAATTTGAGAAACAGCGCCGCCAGCGAAAGGCGGGGCGGACCGAGGGTGTCTGGCGACGTAGTCATGGCCTTGCCTCACGGGTCGCGCGGACGACGACGTGCGTTTGACGCATCGCACCAGCAGGGCAGCCGCGACTGCCTGCCCGCCGATCATAGCGTTACCGGAGGCGGATTGGCAGGGCGACGTCCTGCCGGTTGGAAGCTGACGTCACAGGTACTTGGTGATTTCCCGGAACTCGGCCATCGCCTGCTTCGCCTCGACAGGGTCGCCGTCAGCGGCATGGGCCAAGCAGTGGTCGATGTGGTCGTGGATCAGGGTCTTCTTCGCCGCTGCGACCGCCTTCTCGATGGCGTGAAGCTGTTGGGCGAGATCAACGCAGGCCCTCCTGTCCTCCATCATCTGGATGACGGTCCGCATATGCCCCTCGGCGCGCTTCAGGCGTTTGATGACTTCGGGATGAGACGCGTGAGAGATGTGTGCCATGCAATTTGACCTATCCCCCTGGTGGGGATAGGTCAAACGCGAAAACGCCGCATCGAAAGGCCCGTGATGTTCTCTCCCCTCAGGAACGCCGCCTATCGTCACCTGTTCATCGCCCAGGTGGCGGCCCTGCTCGGAACCGGCATGGCGACCGTGGCCCTGGGCCTGCTGGCGCATGACCTGGCGGGCGCCAGCGCGGGTGAAATCCTCGGCGTGGCCCTGGCGATCAAGATGATCGCCTATGTCGGGGTGGCGCCTTTCGCCAGCGCCCTGGCGTCTCGCCTGCCGCGCAAGACCCTGCTGGTCTCGCTGGATGTGGTGCGCGCTGGCGTTGCGGCTTCGCTGCCCTTCGTCAACGAGGCCTGGCAGGTCTACGGACTTATGACGGTGCTCTACGTCGCCTCAGCCGCCTTCACCCCGGCTTTCCAGGCCATGATCCCCGACCTGCTGGAGGACGAGGGCGAGTACACTAAGGCCCTGTCCTTGTCCCGACTGGCGGCCGATCTGGAAAGCGTCGCCAGCCCCGTGCTGGCGGCGGTGCTATTGGCCTTCATCAGCTATCACAACCTCTTCGTCGGGACCGCGCTGGGCTTCATCCTGTCAGCGGGCTTCGTCGTGACGGCGGTCCTGCCCAAGCTGTCGGCGTCGCAGAGCCTGCCGTTCCTGCGTCGTCTGACCGGAGGCGTGAAGCTGTTCGCCCTGACGCCACGCCTGCGCGGCCTGCTGGCGGTTAGCCTGGCGACGGCGGCGGGCGGCGCCATGGTCTTCGTCAACACTGTCGTCCTGGTGCAGTCGAACTTCGGCCTGTCGCAGCAGGCGACCGCCTGGGCCTTGGCGGCATTCGGAGGCGGGTCGATGACGGCCGCCTTCCTGCTTCCCAAGACGCTGGAGCGGGTGACGGATCGCAGCGCCATGGTGTCGGGCGCCGTCCTGATGACCGCCGTGCTCATCGCCGGTGCGCTGTTCGCCCGCAGCTATCCGGTGCTGATCGGTCTGTGGATCGTCATGGGCTTTGGCTACTCGCTGACCATCACGCCTGCGGGCCGCGCCCTGCGGCGGTCCTCGTCGGCGGCGGAACGGCCGGCCCTGTTTGCGGCCCAGTTCGCCCTGTCGCACGCCTGTTGGTTGATCGCCTATCCGGTCGCGGGGATGGTGTCGGCCGAAGCTGATCCTCAGATGGCCTTCGTCGTTCTGGCGGGACTGTGCGGCCTCGGCGCCCTTCTGGCGCTCTTCGTCTGGCCTGCGCACGATCCGCTGAACCTGCTGCACGACCACCACGACATGGAGCCGGATCACGCGCACCTGAGCGAGGGAATGCGCCCCGATGCGGAAGGCGTAGCACACGCCCACCCTGTTGTGATTGATGACAATCACCGCCGGTGGCCCAAGAATCGCGTGTGACGCCGTAAAGAAATCAGGGCGCGCCGTGCAACGGCGCGCCCTGTCTATAGGTGTCGGGATTTACGTCAGACGACGCGCTTGATCTCGGTATAGGCGCCAATGGTTTTAAGGGTGATGGTTACGGGCTGACCGGTGCGGTTGCGCCAGAACCAGCCATGGCTACCGGTAAAGGCCGCCGTCAGAACGCCTTCCTCCCTTTGGGAGGAGCCCTTGCCGTAGCCGTGGTAGGAGACGCCTGGTCGGTCTGCGTGGGTGTCGAAGTTGATCTTGCCGCCGCTGCTGGTCCAAGTGAAGCGCGCTGTCGCGCCTTCTTCCATGACCAGCTTGATCTCGGCACCTTGATCAGGCTGCAGCGTCAGGACGGTTTCGTCCGTGCGGCCGACGCTGGGCGTGGCCGTCGGGGCGGCGGCTGGAACGGTGGCGGCTGGCGCAACGGGGCTCGGCGACGCCGCCACAGGGACAGCATCTACAGCGGCCGCGTCAGCTGCGGCGTCGGCTTCGGCCTCCTTGGCGAGTTGCTGCTTGATGCGGCCCATTTCGGTGAGACCGAAGACCGAACCGATGCGGGTCGGATCGACGCCGTATTCGGCGGGCAGGACGACGGTGACCAGGAGCACGGAGGCCACAGCGGCGGCGATGCCGGTCGACTTCAACAGTTGGCCCGTGGTCGGCAGGTCGGCTTTGGAGGGGCGGTTTGCATTGTACATGAGGGTGTCTCCGATCACATGACGAAGAAGCCGACGAGCTGATAGCCCGTCAGAATGAAGCCGAGCGTCATCAGCACGACGTTGGTGAGGTAGGCGTGTTTCCAGAAGCCGTTCGTGCGGCGCCAGAAGCCCATCAGGATGAGGATGCCGCCCAGGGCGAGCAGTTGTCCGATTTCGACGCCGATGTTGAAGGCCACGAGGTTCCACAGCAGGCCGTCGGGCGAGAGTTGGAAGTCCTGCAGCTTGGTGGCGAGACCGAAGCCGTGGAAGAGGCCGAAGATCATCGTGGCCGCCTTGGTGGAGGGCTGGAAGCCGAACCACCTTTGATAGGCGCCCATGTTGTCCAGGGCCTTGTAGACGACGGACAGGCCGATGATGGCGTCGACCAGATAGCTGGAGACGCTGATGTTCATCAGCACCCCGAGCAGGAGGGTCGACGAGTGGCCGATGGCGAACAGAGTCACATAGATGCCGATGTCCTTCATCCGGTAGAGGAAGAAGATCACGCCAAACAGGAACAGCAGGTGGTCGTAGCCGGTGACCATGTGCTTGGCCCCCAGATAGACGAAGGGCCAGAACAGGAAGCCTGAAGTCTCCTGGATGTAGCCCTTGTCGCCTGCGGCGACGCCGTGGGCGAGGACCTGGCTGAGCAGGCCTTCAAGGAAGAGGAAGCCGACCGCCAGGACCGCCAGGGTCCAGGGTGATCGAAGCCACGACAGTCGGTCGCGGCAGGGTGCGGAAGTCATGTGCATCCTTGCGATTGGAGGGAAAGCGCGACGTCCGCCGTCATCGGCGGGCATCGGTGATGGGTTGAGGCGCTGACGAGCGGCCGCCCCGAAACAGGGCGGCCGACCGCTTCAGAGCGCCCGACGGCGGCGGAAGGGGAGGTGGTCCAGCCAGGCGGGCCTGGGCCGATCCGTCGGGGCGTCCCGGCCGTGCACCAGGCTGTAGAGCGCCGGGAGCACGAGCAGGGTCAGGATCGTCGAGGAGACGATGCCGCCGATGACGACGGTGGCCAGCGGACGCTGGACCTCCGCGCCGGCGCCGACGTTCACCGCCATGGGGACGAAGCCGAGGCTGGCGACCAGGGCGGTCATCAGCACCGGGCGCAGGCGCGTCAGCGCCCCCTCCCGAATGGCCTGGCCCACGGGCTTGCCCTCTTCGATCAGGCCCCGGATGAAGCTGACCATGACGACGCCGTTCAGCACGGCCACGCCCGACAGGGCGATGAAGCCGACGCCGGCCGAGATCGACAAAGGCAGGCCCCGCAGCGCCAGCGCCGCCACCCCGCCGGTCAGCGCCAGGGGCACGCCGGAAAAGACGATGGCGCTGTCCCGCCAGGAGCGGAACAGCGCGAACAGCAGGCCGAAGATCAGCAGCAGGACCGCCGGAACGACCAGTTGCAACCGCTTGGCCGCCGAGATCAGCTGCTCGAAGGTGCCGCCATAGGAAATCCAGTAGCCGGCGGGCAGATCGACTTCCTGTTCGACGCGCTCGCGCACCTCGCCGATGAAGGAGCCGAGGTCGCGGTTCCGAACATTGGCGGTCACGACGATGCGGCGCTTGCCGTCTTCGCGACTGATCTGGTTCGGGCCGGTCTCCAGCGCGATCGTCGCGATCTCGCTGAGCGGCACGAAGCCGCGCGGCTGACCGTTTGCACCCGGAAGCGGCACCTGAATGCGGCCGATGGCGTCAGTGTTGCGCCGCAGGTCTTCCGGCAGGCGCACGACGATGTCGAAGCGTCGGTCGCCCTCGAAGATTTGCCCCGCCGTGGCCCCGCCCATGGAGGTCGAGATCACCGACTGAACGTCGTCGATGCTCAGGCCCAGGCGCGCAATGGCGTCCCGGTTCGGCGTGATCTGCAGCATGGGCAGGCCGGTGACCTGCTCTGACTGCGGATCGGCGGCGCCGGGCACGGAGCCGACGATCTCCTCGATCTGGGAGCCGAGCGCCACGAGTTGATCCAGGTCGTCGCCGTGGACCTTGATGGCGACGTCGGCCCGGACGCCGGACAGCAGTTCGTTGAACCGCATCTGGATGGGCTGGGTGAACTCGTACTTGCTGCCCGGCACCGCGTTCACCGCCTCTTCCATCTCGCGAACGAGCTGGAGTTTCGGCTTGCGGGGATCAGGCCAGTCCTTGCGGTCCTTCAGCAGGATGAAGGTGTCCGCGACCGAGGGCGGCACAGGGTCGGTGGCGACCGCCGCCGTGCCGATCTTGGCGACGACGCGTTCGACCTCCGGGAACTTCGCCAGACGGGCTTCGAGAGCGGTCTGCATCTCGACGGCCTGGGTCAGGCTAGTGCCGGGGATGCGCAGGGCGTGCATGGCGATGTCGCCTTCGTCCAGGTTCGGCACGAACTCCGAACCCATGCGTGAGGCGATCAGGGCCGCGCCCACGACGAGGGCCACGGCTACGGCGACCATGGCCACGCGCGTCCTCAGGGCGAAGTCGAGCGCCGGCTGATAGCCGGTGCGCGCCCAGCGCATCAGGAAGCTGTCCTTCTCCTGCACCTTGCCGGTGACGAACATCGCCACCGCCGCCGGCACGAAGGTCAGGGACAGGACCAGGGCGGCGGTCAGGGCGATGACCACGGTGATGGCCATGGGGTGGAAGGTTTTGCCCTCGACCCCGTCCAGGGCGAAAATCGGCACATAGACCAGGGTGATGATCAGGACGCCGAACAGGGACGGCCGGATCACTTCGCTGGACGCGCGCGCCGCCAGGGAGAAGCGTTCGTCACGGGTCAGCAGGCGGCCCTGCTGATGCTGGGCTTCGGCGAAGCGCCGCAGGCAGTTCTCGACGATGATGACGGCGCCGTCGACGATCAGGCCGAAGTCCAGCGCGCCCAGGCTCATCAGATTGCCCGACACGCCGGTGCGCACCATGCCGGTGATGGTCATCATCATGGTGATCGGGATGACCGCCGCCGTGATCAGGGCGGCGCGGAAGTTCCCCAGAAGCAGGAACAGCACCACGATCACGAGCAGGGCGCCCTCAAGCAGGTTCTTCTCGACCGTCTTGATGGCCCGCTCGACCAGGTCGGTGCGGTCATAGACGGGCGAGGCGACCACGCCGTCCGGCAGGGCCTTGGCCGCTTCCTCCAGCCGGGCCGCCGCCGCCTGGGCGACGACGCGGCTGTTTTCACCGGCCAGCATCAGGACGGTCGCCAGGACCGTCTCCTTGCCGTTCTCCGTCGCCGCGCCGGTGCGAAGCTGTTCGCCCAGGCCGACTTCGGCGACCTCGGCGATCCGAATGGGCACGCCGCCGCGCGTGGTGATGACGATGTTGGACAGGTCCTGCGTCGTCGAGGCCTGACCCGGCACGCGGATCAGCCACTGCTCGCCGTAGCGTTCGACATAGCCGGC
Source organism: Brevundimonas sp. RM1 (assembly GCF_052907225.1). Lineage (NCBI taxonomy): Bacteria > Pseudomonadati > Pseudomonadota > Alphaproteobacteria > Caulobacterales > Caulobacteraceae > Brevundimonas > Brevundimonas sp. RM1. The sequence continues at coordinate 386,341 of NZ_JBRERY010000001.1, read as the reverse complement.
GCCGACGTTGGCGTTGTTGCGCTCCAGCGCCGAAACGACCTCGTCCATGGTGACGCCGAAGGCGGCCAGCCGTTCGGGACGGGGCGTGACGTGGTACTGGCGCTCGAAGCCGCCGATGGTGTTGACCTCGGTGACGCCGGGCGTGTTGCGCATCTGCGGACGGATGACCCAGTCCTGCAGGGTGCGAAGGTCCTCAGGCGAGTAGGGCGTGCCGTCGGCCTTGCGGGCGCCGGGCTTGGCCTCGATCGTGTACATGAAGATTTCGCCCAGGCCGGTGGCGATCGGCCCCAGTTCGGGCGACAGGCCGGACGGAAGCTGGCCGCGCGCGGTCTGAAGCCGCTCGTTGACCAGTTGCCGCGCCCGGTAGATGTCGGTCCCGTCCTCGAAAACGACCGTCACCTGGCTCAGGCCGTAGCGCGAGACGGATCGGGTGTAGGACAGGCCCGGCACGCCGGCGACCGCGGTCTCGACCGGGAAGGTGATGCGTTGTTCGGCTTCAAGCGGCGAATAGCCGGGCGCCTCCGTATTGATCTGAATCTGGACGTTGGTGATGTCGGGCGTGGCGTCGATCGGCAGCTTCTGGAAACTCCAGACGCCGATGACGACCGCCACGAGGACGAGCGCCAGCACGACCCAGCGATGCCGGATCGACAGGCTGATGATGCGTTCAAGCATGGTGACGCATCCCCCTAGTGGTCGTGGCTCGCGCCGGACTTGTCGATGTCCGCGCGAATGAGGAAGGCGCCGTCGACGACATAGGTCGTGCCCGGCTCGATGCCGCCCAGGACCTCGGTCCACTCTTCGGTGCGACGGCCCAGGTCGAGCATGCGCACCTCATAGGTGTCGCCGACCTTGGCGTAGACCACGGTGAAGTCGCGGAACGGCTGCAGCGCCTTGGTGCGCACCGCCAGCGGCACCTCGCCCTGGCCGACCTGCACCAGTCCCGAAACCCCGAGGCCCGGCCGCCAGACGCCGCCCTGGTAGGGCAGTTCGACATGGGCCACGAGGGTCTGGCTGAGCACGTCGTCGGCCGGCAGGATCGCCTCGATGACGCCGCTGGCCGTGTGCTCGCCCGCCTGGCTCTTGATCTCGATCCTTTGACCGACGCGAACGCGTTCGGCGTCGCGCGGATAGAGGAAGAACTCGGCGTGAAGCCGGGTCGGGTCGCCGATCGTCAGCATGGGGGCGCCGCCGCCGGTGATGGAGCCGGGATTGACGTTCTTGGCGGTGATCACGCCCGAGATGGGCGCGGTGACCGAATAGGTCTGGAGGCTTTCGCTCGACTCCACGCGGGCGACGACCTGCCCGCGCGAGACGCGCTGGCCCAGTTCCACGGTCATGGACATCACCCTACCCGGATAGCGGGCGTGAACCTCGGCCTGGCCCTCCGGCGTGATCTCGACCCGGCCGCTGAGCGGCAGGCTCTCGCCGAGAACGGCGGGGCCGGCCTGCTGGGTGGTGACGCCGCCGGCTTGGGCGGCGTCGGCGCTGATGACCGTCCGGCCCTCATAGGACTGATAGGACCAGGCCGAGCGCTTGCCCGCGCGAACGGCGCTGACCGCGACGTCGAACGAGTGGGGCTCGGACACGACGCCCGGACTGGCCAGGTAGTCGTTCTCGGGGGTGAAGACGAAGCGATCCACCTTCGGCCCCAGGCGGCTCAGGGCGATGTTCGCCTGCACCTGCTTGGGATCGAGCGGCTTGTCGTTCAGGTAGGGATAGAGGCGGAAGAGCGGTTCCGGCCCTTCCTCGTAGATGGTCACCTCGATGGCGAAGTCGCCGTCGCGAAGCAGGCGGCCGTTGTGCGGTCCGCGTTCGTAGTCGGCGGCGGCGGCCGCCTCGCCTTCGGGCTTGGCGGCCTTGTCGCCGCCGCCGCAGGCGGCCAGCGTCAGGGCGACGGCGGCCAGGACGCAGCCGAGTGCGGTTGCGGAAGTGCGGGACGTCTTCATGGTTGGGTCTCCAGGCCGAGCAGGTCGGCGTGCGCGCCGGTCAGGCGGTCGAGCCGCGCGCGGTCGTTGTGGAAGGTCTGCAGCACCGCGACGCGACGGGCCTTGGTCTGCAGCAAGGCCGCATGGGCGCTCATCACGTCGTTGTAGGTGAAGCCGCCGCGCGCAAAGCCCTCGCGGACCAGGACGACGGCCCGTTCAGCCTGGGGCTGGGTTTCCTCAGCGATGCGCCGGGCTTCATTGGCGCGGGCCAGAAGCTGCACCTGGAGGCGGGCGATTTCCCGCTCGCGCTCAAGGCGCAGGGCGTTTTGATCGGCCTGGGCCGCCAGACCGTCAGCGCGGGCGCGGTCGATGGCGCCCTGGTTCCGGTCGTAGCGCTGCAGCGGCACGGACCCGCCGAAGACCAGAGCCACCTCATTGTCCCAGATGTGCCGGACGCCGACGCTGACCGTGGGATCGGGCACGGCGCGCGCCTGCTCCAGGCGAACCTGGGCGTCGGAGATAGCCTGGCGGGCGCGGAAGGCTTCGAGGTCCGCTTGGGCCACAGCGCCGGCGGCGACGCGAGCGGCGCTGGTGTCCTCGAAGTCGGAGGCTCCCATTCGGAAGTCGGCGGCGCCGTCCCAGAACTTGGCCAGGACGATGCGCGCGACGCGAACGGCGATCTCGGCCTGATCGAAATCGATCTGGGCCTGAGCTAGTTCGGCCTCGGCGCGCGCCCCCGCGAACAGGGGATCGCGGGCCGCGTTCACGCGACGCTGAACTTCCGTCTGGAAGCGTTCCGCGAGCGAAAGCCGCTCCCGCGCGATCTCCAGCTGGGCTTCTGCCGCCATGGCGTCGACCCAGGCGCGCTGCACCAGTTCGAGGCGATCCAGTTGCGCGATCTGGGCCTGGGCCGTGATCAGCAGGCCTTCGCTTTGCGCCAGGCCGGTGCGGGCGGATCGATCGCCGCCCCGTTCCAGCTTCTGCTCATAGGTCAGGGTGGTTTCGGTTCGCCCCAGAATGTCGCCTCCGCCCAGGGTGGGCAGGTTTTCGACCATCAGACCCAGGGTCGGATTGGGACGAAGGCCGGCCTGGCGGACGCCGGCCTCGACGCCGCGCAGGCGCGCGTCGAGACCCGGTCGCGCCGGATCGGCGGCGGCGGCGCGCCGCAGCGCGCCTTCAAGGGTGAGGGCCGGACCAGAGGCGGCTTCAGCAGAAGCCGGCGACTGGGCAAGCGCGATGGCGGGCGGCGACCATGCCGCCGCCAGGGCGAGCGCGAGGGCGGATACGGCCGCGCCTCGCCCTCGCCATCCGGCAACGCCGGATTGGGAAGGTTTCAAGAGATGTCTCCAACAGGACGCGCACGGCCATAAGGCCGCGCAGGATCAGCTTTTCAGGCGATCAGGCGTTCTGTCTGGGAGGCTGGAGCGGCGCGTCGAGAACGGCGCCGGGCGGCACGGCGTCGGGCGCCGGGCCAAGGTCGAGCGAGGTCACCACGCCCGCGCCGATCGGATGGACAGGCGTCGCCAGGGCCACATGAATGTCGCCCCCGCTGTGATGGTGATGGCTGAGAGGGGATTTGCCGCTTTCATCGGCGACATCCATCGCCTGAGCGTTAGCCGAGCCATCGTCGTTCGTCGCCGCGTCATGGCTGTGACCGTGGTCATGGTCGTGAGCCAGATCGGCTGTGTCTTCATAGGAAACGCCAGGGAACTGAAGGCCGTGTTCGATCCTGTGCTGATTATTCTGCACGCCATGCATCTGCACCGCGACCATGACGGTCACGCCCAGGCAGACGCAAAGGAAACGGAACAAGCGTGGCAAATCGAAATTCCCCGATCGAATTTCGTTACGGGGAAACCGTCCACGATGCAACTGCGTGAAGGTCGCAGCGGTTTGGCCCTACTCGCCTTTATAATCGCGCCGTCGCTTCAGTGGCTCCTGGTCCGGAAAGCGTAGCTGCACTCCGGCTCCGAGCATTCCTGCAGGGATGAATACGACACCAGCGTCTTCCAAAGTTGCAACAAGCAACCGTGCATTTGCCGTTGTGACGGGCGCAGCGGCGTTGGTGCTTTCGGCCTTTCGAACGGTGTTCAGCGCCAGCCCCGTACGCTCAGCCAGATCGGACACGGACATATTCAAAAGCCCGCGCGCTGCGCGCAACTGCGCCCCAGTAACGACGGCGCCGGAGGGGCTTGTGTCGCGCTCAGAATTCATGATTGACCAATAGCACCATATTTGATAAATAGCACCAATACATGAAGGGAGGTGCCTCTATGAATGACGTTAAACCGGATCAACCGACTTGTCCGCTCCATGGAAAGCCGAGCCAACGCCGAACCTGCCGAAGCTGCAATGCTGCCTACATGCGCGGCTACCTTAGCGTTGCGCGTAAAACTCGTCCCACTTCCGCGCTTTTGACGCGAGCACGTCAGCGCGCTGTCCGTCAGGGCGTACCCTATACGCTTCGGCGTCAGGACATCTCCATGCCGCGCCGTTGCCCCGTTCTTGGTCTGCCCTTGACCGTGGGTACGGCGAGGTCCGCCAGTTCCCCCTCTCTTGATCGGATCAATCCCGCCAAAGGCTATCAGCCTGGCAATGTCAGGGTCATCAGCGACCAGGCTAATCGCTTGAAAAGTAACCGCAGTCTTGAAGAGGTCGTCCGACTGAGCCAGCGAGGGGCGCCTGAACGACGCGCGCAATATGCTGCCGTTGCGGCCTACATGGAGCGGGAAGCGCTCTTGGCTGAGGTGAAGCGAAAGGCGGCTATTGACCCGTCGCCGAGTAAGCCTTGGCAGGTGATTGCTGATTTCTTGGAGAACCGCTTTCGCGAATACATTCCACGATAATCACGATTCAATGTAGATTTTGTTTACGCTAATACTGAATTAACCAACAAATCGTCTAGTTTTTGCTATTTTTTTCTTGACTAATGTTTTCGGTTAAGTTTTCGTAAATCTCACTATTAACTCGCACTGACCCACAGGAGATGTGCAACGAAGCAAGGAGAAACCATGAAGAACGACGAACGTGATGCGCCCAGCCTGAGCCCGCTGGAGAACCGCTGGCTGACAGCCGAAGAAGCCGCCGCCTACATCGGCGTGAAGGTCGAGACGCTTTCGAAATGGCGCCTTCGCGGCCACGGCCCTCGCTACTCGGCCGCCTTGCGGCGCGATCCGCGCTATCGCCTGTCCGACCTCATGGAACACATGGCCGCTCAAATGGTGTCCAACACCCGCGAAGCGCGCACCGTTCGCATCTCCTATGCCGCTGACCATTCCCCGATGACGCTACGGCGACCGATGCGCCCGTTGCGATCGGTGCAATCCACGGATCGTGGTTAGTCTCCCCGACGCGCGAACCCTTCACTCGACGGCTCCATCAATTTCACGCCGCCTCGCATACCTGAGAGGCGGCGTCCTCGTACCCCGCCGGCCTAAACATCAGCGCGCCGTCAGGCGCTGGCAGCGCGATCGGCGCTCGTGGATGTGGGGCTTTGGGCCCATATGAACGTTGCCAAATTGAAGGGATGAGGCCTCACCAATTGTAAGACGCCGCATGTCAGAATCTCTGACACGCGGCGCCTGGGGCTGCCTCAAATGCATTGACAGTTATTGTCGGAATTTGCGGCAGGAGAAACGTGCTTCCGGGACGTTACTGCTTATCCGAAGGCGCAGGGCTAAACGCGTGCGGCCCCACCATTCGAGCGATTTCATCGCTCCAGGCATTCTGAGCGGCCCGCACCTTCTCGCGCATTGTACGAACGTTGTAGCGGCGCGAAGGCTGGTTTTCATCGTAGTGGTTGATGACGTGCTCTGCGACACGCTCCGGAAAGCCCAAGTCTTCTTCAATGACAGTGCGTCCGTATCGTCGACCGTCGTACAATTGCAGTTCTTTCGACGGAAGTTCGCCAGCCTCAACCATCTGGTTGCGCATGGCCATAAAGGCACCTCCCATCGACCCCCTCAAGAGGTGGTCGCCGCGCCCACATGTCGGGAAGAGATACGTGCTGGAACTGCGCTCCATCTGCGTCTGGATCAACCGCATAGCCAGCGGAGTCAGAGGCACATAGTAGGGCTTCCGCTTTTTCTTGGTCAGATGTTTCGGAACAATCCAGGTGGCCTCCGACAAATTGATATGCTCCCGCTGCGCGCGAGCAACATCAACGGGTCGCTGGAGTGTCACCAGATAGATCAGCGTCGCAAGCGCGACACTGATCCGCGTGTCCTTACCGGTGGCGCGTGCGACGTTCGCATGCCAGATTTTGGCAAATGAATCCGGATCAAAGTACTCGGGACGTTGTTCCAGATTGTCTTCAAAGAGGGCCGGGAACGACGCGGGGTTTTCGGACAACCACTCCCGATCAGAGATCGCCCAGTTGTACATTCTGCGGACAATGGACTGGATTTGGTTGGCCGTGGAATGCCCATTGAATCGGGGATGGCGGGCATCTATCGCAATCTGGCTTTGGATGCTGCGAACCAAATCCTTCATCTCAGGTTTCGAAATTTCCCTGAAGGGACGATCGCCTATGCGTGGCAACACGAAGCGCCCCAGCAGGTAGCTTCTCGCCTTCTTATCCCCCTCCGAAAAATGCGGGTGGGCCTCGTCGAACAACTCCGCCAGGGCGCTGACCGTTTCCACCTTTCCGCGTTTCGCGGCTGCAATGTCGTCACGACGTTCAACGGCGGGATCAATTCCTTCCAGTTGCAGCGCAGCCAACCGCTGAAGCGCTCCACGGCGTGCGTCTTCGGGCGGAAGGGAAGCTGCGCACAGCCGAAAGTCATTCTTGCTGCCGTCAGTCCTCGGATAGCGGATGTAGTAGCTGGCGGACCCTCCGGGCGTAATCTGGACGTACAGTTGGGGCACGTCTGTGTCCCATAGGCGCACCCGCTTTCCCTGCACATGATCGGCTTGCGCTTTGTCGATCAGCTTGCGCGTCAAGCGGGCGCGATTGCCCTTTCTGTTCTTGTGGTTTGTCATTCTTTACCTCGTTCAAAGTTCGAGGTTCGAGCAGCACTTCCCACGCCAGACAGACCACCCACCGTGCCACTAACAGTGGTCGTAAGTCGTCCTAAGTGATCCCAAATGGCCCCCGAGAGCCTCTCTGACAGCGACCAAAGGCAGCGTTCAGAAATGAGATAACAATCTGAATTACCGTCCATTTTTGGGACACTAGGCAATTCATGATTCTTCAGGCCTTCCTGCTCCCCTTGAGGGAGAAGGCGGGCGCCGGAGGCGCTCGGATGAGGGGTGTCAGCGCATCGGTCGTGAAAGCCGTGCTGACGCCCGCCCATCGAATTTCAAGAAGACGGAGTCGACACCCCTCATCCGTCAGGCTCAGCCTGCCACCTTCTCCCTCAAGGGGAGAAGGAAGAAGTCAGCCGATCAGCACCCGCGCCGCCGCGCGCGCTTCATCGGTGATCTCGGCGCCCGACAGCATCCGCGCGATCTCTTCCTGACGCGGGCCTGTCTCCAGCACGTCGATGGAGGTGCGGGTGTGGCCCTCGACATCGGCCTTGCGGACCTTCCAGTGAGCGTGGCCGCGCGCGGCGACCTGCGGGCTGTGGGTCACGACCAGCACCTGCGCCCCGCGCGACAGGCGTTGCAGGCGCCCGCCCACGGCCTCGGCCACGGCGCCGCCGACGCCCTGATCCACCTCGTCGAAGATCATGACCGGCTGGCGCTGGTCCTCACGGCTGGCCAGCGCCGCCTTCATCGCCAGCGCGAAACGCGCCAGCTCCCCGCCCGACGCCACCGTGTCCAGCGGCCCGAAGGCGGTTCCGGCGTTGGTCGCCACCTCGAACCGCACCGTCTCGACGCCCAGCGGACCGCGACGCCCTTCGACCGGCTCCAGCGTCACGCGGAAGCGGGCGCGCTCCAGCTTCAACGGGCCAAGTTCGTCCATGACGGCGGCGACCAGCCGGTCCCCCGCCGCCTCGCGCGCCGAGGTCAGCAGCATGGCCGCCACGTCATAGGCCTCCATCGCCACGGCGACGTCGCGGCGGGCCTTGGTCAGCGCCTCTTCGCCGTCCTCGATCAGGCGCAGCTGTTCGCGCAGGCGCAGTCGTAGCCCCGGCAACGCCTCGACCGTGGTGTTCAGCTTGCGAGCGGCGGCGCGCAGGGCGAACAGCCGCTCCTCCGCCTTGTCCAGGCGACCCGGCTCGAAGTCGAAGGCGTCGGCCGCAGCGTCGACACAGGCCACCGCCTCGGTCGCTTCGACCAGGGCGCGGTCCACCGCCTCGGCGGCCGAGGCCAGTTTGACGATGATGGGATTGTCGCCCTCGGCGCCCGCCTGCACCGCCCGCTGGCGCGCATGCTCCACCGCGCGCAGGGCCGAGGCCAGACGCTGGCTCAGCTTGTCGCCGCCCAGCAGATTGCGCGCATCGGCCAGATCGGCCACCGCCTTCTCCGCCGCGCCCAGGATGGCGCGTTCACCCGCAAGCTCCGTCTCTTCGTCCGGCTTGGGATCAAGGGCGTCGAGATCGGCCAGATTCTGCGCGATTTCCTCGGCCTTGGCCGCAGCCTCGGCGGCCGAGGCTTCCAGATCATCCAGATGGGCCTGCGCCGCCTTCAGACGCTCGGCCGCCCCCGCTACGCCCGCCAGTTGCGGCTGCAGCCCGCCGTAGTTGTCCAGCAGCGCCCGGTGCGTCTTCCAGTCCAGCAGGCCGACGGTTTCATGCTGGCCGTGCACCTCGACCAGCAGGGCGCCGATCTCGCGCAGCGCCGTCACCCCGGCGGGCTGATCGTTGACATAGGCGCGGCTGCGGCCGTCGGCCGAGACCACCCGGCGCAGGATCAGCTCTTCGCCCGGCGCGACCTCGAAGCCGCGTTCGGACAACAGGGCGATCAGGGCTTCATCATCAGGCGCGGTGAAGACGGCCGTAGCCGAGGCCTGCTTGGCGCCGTTCCGCACCAGTCCGGCGTCGGAGCGCGCGCCCAGCGCCAGACCCAGCGCGTCGAGGATGATGGACTTGCCCGCCCCCGTCTCGCCGGTCAGCACGGTCAGACCGTCCTCGACCTCCAGGTCAAGGGCGTCGACGAGGACGACGTCACGGATCGAGAGGGTGGTCAGCATGGGCGATCTGATTCGATGTTTCGCCGCATCCTAGCCGGAAACAGAACAGGAACGCAGCGCCTTAATCACGCCGCGTCACTGCCCTGCGACCGGATCAGGCGCCGCCGGGGATCAGGCGTTGCAGCCAGGATTCGCGCTTGCCTTCAGGCTGAACCGTCGGGTTCTCGCCGCGCTCGCGCAGCAGGGCGAAGGCCTCGGCGTACCAGGGGCTGCCTGGATAGTTGTGGCCCAGGACGGCGGCGTTGCGCGTCGCCTCCTCGGTCAGACCCAGGCTCAGATTGACCTCGACCAGACGATACAGGGCCTCAGGCGTGTGCGAGGTGCGCTGGAAGTCGGGGTTGTTGATGACGGCCTTGTAGCGGTTCAACGCGCCCAGCGGCTGGTTGGCGCGCTGGTAATAGCGGCCGACGGTCATTTCCTTGCCGGCCAGCTGGTCGTTGACCATGTCGATCTTGACCCGCGCATCGGTGGCGTAGGACGAACCCGGATAGCGACGCACCACGTCGCGCAGACCCGCCAGGGCGGCCTCGGCGTAGCCCTGGTCCCGGCCCACGTCGACGATCTGCTCGAAGTTGCAGACAGCCTTCATGTAGAAGGCGTAGCTGGCCGACGGATTGCCGGGGAACAGGGCGATGAAGCGGTCAGCCGCCGCGATCGCGTCCTGATAGTTGTTGTTCTGATAATAGGCGTAGACCTGCATCAGGATCGCCCGACGCGCCCATTCCGAATAGGGGTGCTGACGCTCCACTTCCTGGAAGTAGTCGACGGCGTCCATCCAGCGCTTGGACTGCAGGCGCTGATAGCCGGTGTTGTAGAGGGCCTCGACCGGACGCTCCTCATAGGCCAGCTTCTGGCGCGGCTTGTTGCCGGCGCAGGCGGAAAGCGACAGGGCCGCGACGGCGACCGTCAACAGGGTCAGGCCGGTACGAGACTTCGAAGCGAGCAAGGGCGACCTCATCAAGATGCCTTCGGGACGCGGACACGCGACACGCGCCCTCGTTAGCAGGATGCGTCCTCTATAACAGCGCCCGCGCCCAAGCCAATCGGCTGAAATCGAAGATCCGACCGGAACACGGCTGGACGCCGCACCGTTCGCCGCCTAGAGAGCGCGTCCAGAAACGCATCCGCGACTATTGGCGGAGCGATGACGGCGAAAGGATGACCGGTCAATGAAGCTGCTCGCAGGCAATTCGAACCGGAGCTTGGCCCAGGCCATCGCTGCCCACCTGGACATGCCGCTGACCAAGGCCCAGGTGAAGCGTTTCGCGGACAATGAGGTGTTCGCCGTCGTCGAGGAGAACGTGCGCGGCGAGGATGTCTTCATCATCCAGTCGACCTCGTATCCGGCCAACGACAATCTGATGGAGCTGTTGATCATGACCGACGCGCTGGTGCGCGCCTCGGCCAAGCGGATCACGGCCGTCATGCCCTACTTCGGCTACGCCCGTCAGGACCGTAAGACCGGCGGCCGCACGCCGATCTCGGCCAAGCTGGTCGCCAATCTGATCACCCGCGCCGGCGCCGACCGCGTCCTGACCATGGACCTGCACGCCGGCCAGATTCAGGGCTTCTTCGACATCCCGACCGATAATCTGGTGGCGACGCCCGTCCTGGCCCAGGACATCAAGGACAACTATCCGAAGGGCGATGATCTGATGATCGTCTCGCCCGACGTCGGGGGCGTGGTGCGCGCGCGCTCGCTGGCCAGCCGCCTGAACGCCGACCTCGCCATCGTCGACAAGCGCCGTCCCAAGGCGGGCGAGAGCGAAGTCATGAACATCATCGGCGACGTCGAAGGCCGCCGCTGCATCCTGTTCGACGACATCGTCGATTCGGGCGGCACCCTGGTGAACGCCGCCAAGGCGCTGATCGACCGCGGCGCGACCGAGGTCTCGGCCTACATCAGCCACGGCGTCCTGTCGGGGCCGGCGGTCGACCGCGTCGCCAACGGCCCGCTGAAGGAGCTGGTGATTACCGACTCCATCGAACAACCTGACGAAGTTTTGAACTGCTCGAAGATCCGTCGCGTGCCCGTGGCTCCGCTGATGGGCGAGGCGATTCGGCGCATCGCCAACGAAGAGTCGGTCTCAAAGCTGTTCGATTAAGGTTCGGCTAACCATTCCCTCCGCGATATAAGGGCTTGTAGTTCGGTAGGCGCCTCGCGCCTCCGACGCCCGTCCAAGTGCGTATCGCTTAAAAGCAAGGGAAGATCGCCGATGCCCCAGGCCTTCTTGCGTCGCGGCCTCTCCGTCGCCGCTGTCGCCGCCGCCGCCGTCCTGGCCAGCTGTTCGACGCCTGAGCCGGAAGCGCCGCCCCCTGCGCCGCCCCCGCCGCCGCCCCCTGCCCTGGCGCTGAACCAGAGCGTGGCCGAGGCCGCCTCGGTCTATGTCGCCTTCGTGCGCGAAGTCGGGTCGATCCAGGCCGGCTTCCCTGACGCCGAATCCATCCAGGCCGCCGTCCGCAAGGGCGCCGCCGTCGAGGCCGGCCAGCTGTCGCGCGGCATGATCGCCTACGGCGCCATCCTGGCCCTGCAATCCCCTGAATACGTCGCCGGCGTGCGCCAGTTCGCCTCCGACCCGGCCCAGCGTCAGCAGATGGTGTCGCGAATCGTCGCCGACCCGGCCTACGCCGCCACCCTGCCCGGCGCGGAAGCCGCCGCCGGCCTGATCGCCAGCACCATGGGCCAAGACGCGGCGACCATGACCGCCATCGCCGAGGCGGTGGAGACGGACGCCTACACCATCCAGGGACGCAGCGACCCGCGCCGCCGCTGGGCCACCCAGCCCGTCGCCGACCGCAACGGCCGCCTGGAAGGCGCCAAGTCCCTGTCGGCCGTGCCACGTCTGCCCTCGGCCGAGGACAGCGCCCGTCTTTTCGCCGCCGCCCACAGCGGCTCTGGCCTGAACCTGACCGCCGCCCAGCGCGGCGCGCCCTTCACGCCCGCCATCGTCAACTCCCTGGCCATCGCGGCCCTGGCGGCCCTGGGCGCGGCGGGCGAGGACGCCAAGGCGAACACAGACGCCCTTACGACCGAATCGAACAATGAGTTCTGCCTCAGCATGTCGAAGCTGATGCTGTTCCAGTGCCTGGCGGCGGCCAAGCCGAACTATGAGGACATCTTCTGCGCCGGTCGTCACGTCGTTCGCGACCTGGCCCAGTGCACCTCGCAGTACACGGGACCGATGCCCACCATCACCGTGGCCGTGCCGCCTGCAGGCGCGCCCACGCCGATGGCCCAGGCGCAGAACCAGTCTTCGCCGACCGCGTCCCCGCACGGCTGAGGCTGATTATCGCAGTGGGCTGAGCCGGGGCGGTTGCGTCCTCCCCGTGTTCCGTGTAATAGCCCGCGCTCTTGAATTCGAAGGGTTCATGACCCCGCCGCGCGGGACACGGTTCTGCGCAGGCGTTTACTTGTATTGAAGGCGAGCCCGATGGCTGAGATCATTCTGAACGTTGATGTCCGCGAGAACGTGGGCACCGGCGGCGCCCGCGCCGCGCGCCGCGAAGGCGCCGTCCCCGGCGTGCTGTACGGCGGCGACAAGGCCCCGGTGGCCATCTCCGTGAACGAGCGTGAGTTCCGCAAGTCGCTGTACACCGGCAAGCTGATCGGTCACCTGGTGACCCTGAAGTACGGCAAGGAAACCCAGCCGGTCATCGCCAAGGACATCCAGTTCGATCCGGTTTCCGACCGTCCGCTGCACTTCGACCTGATGCGCGTCGGCGCCAAGGAAGAGATCAAGATCGAAATCCCGGTCGCCTTCGTCAACGCCGACGAAGCTCCCTACACCCGTCAGGGCGGCATGCTGGAAGTGGTTCGCCACACCGTCGAGATCATGGTCCGCGCCGACCGTATCCCGGCTGAACTGGTTGTCGACCTGAAGGGCCGCGAGATCGGCGAGAACATCCGCATCTCGGACATCCAACTGCCGGAAGGCGCTGCGCCGACCATCACCGACCGTGACTTCATGATCGCCGCGATCAAAAACTCGGCCGCAGCTCAGTCGGACGCCGGCGACACCACCGCCGAAGGCGAAGCCGAAGAAGCCTAAGGTTTCCTCCCCTATCGCCCTGCGCGCGGCGCAGGGCTGCCTGAGGGGATCAGAAATCAGCCCCGCCCGGTTCGCCTGGCGGGGCTTTTCTTTGCCCGAAGCACGAGGCATGAGGATCGCATGATCATCATCGCCGGCCTGGGCAATCCCGGCCCCAAATACGAAAAGAACCGCCACAACATCGGCTTCATGGCCGTGGACGAAATCGCCGACCGCTGGCGCTTCGGTCCCTCGCGCGCCAAGTTCCAGTCGATCGTCGCCGACGGCGAGGTCGAGGGGACCAAGGTTCTGCTGATGAAGCCCCAGACCTATATGAACGAGAGCGGCCGCGCCGTCGGCGAGGCGGCGCGCTTCTACAAGGTGAAGCCCGAACACGTCATCGTCTTCCACGACGAGATCGACCTGGCTCCCGGCCGCTTCCGCATGAAGAAGGGCGGCGGCGCAGCAGGCCAGAACGGGATTCGCAGCCTGATCAGCCACCTGGGCGCCGACTTCCGCCGCGCCCGCATGGGCATCGGCCACCCTGGCGAGCCCCAGTTGGTTCACGCCCACGTCCTGGGCGACTTCCACAAGGCCGACAAGCCGTGGCTGGACGCCATGCTGCAGGCCTGCGCCGACGCCCTGCCCTTCGCGGTGAACGGCGACGACGAACGCTATCAAGGCGAAGTGATGCGCCTGGCTCCTGCTCCCAAGTTCAGTCCGAGGCAGGCGGCGAAGGGGGAGTAACCCTCTCCCGCTGGGAGAGGGTCGATCAATCCGTCGTCGTCCACGCCGCCTTCAGAGTCGCCGCGCCATTCGCCGGCACGCTCAGCGTCCAGACCGGATAGCCGGTGTCGTCCACCCGACTGCGCACCGACTGGCTGCGGATACGGAAACCGCGCTGCCCGGCCGCATCGGCGACCAGCTCGACCGTCACCGGCTCAGAGCGGGCGTTGGTGACTGTGGTCTCAACCTCGGTGCGCTCGGTCGTGACGGCGCCGCGCGTCGAACTGCCGGACTTCACCAGCCGCGTCTGCACCCGCACGTCCGGCGATTCGCCGAAGGTCAGCCGCAGCGGCAGGCCCACGCCCTTGTCCTCAAACCGATCCTGACCGGCCAACAGCACGCCGCCCGCCCCGTCCGGCTGCATCACCGCCACTGAACCGCCCGGCAGGGCCACGCCCAGTCCGGCGCGCTCTTCATTGCGCAGTTTCATGACGATAGCTGTGGGTTGCGATTCGTCGTCCGGGTTCAGCACCCCCCCACGATAGACCCGCTCATAGGCCACGCCCTCGCGTTCCAGAAAGCGCACCTGCTTGGTCTGCCGCGCTGCGACGGTCGTGGGCTCAGGCAGGGTGTAGATCTTATAGTCGCCCAGTTCGCCCTGTTCGGCCAGCTTCGGAGCGCGCGCCATGCGGCTGCCGGTGACGACGACGTCAGCCGCCTCCATCGCCATCGGCCTCGGCGGAGCCGGCGGCGGCGGAGGAGGCGGCGCGCCGCCATAGCCCGCGAACTGCCCTGAACCGAACGTCGTCGTTCCCTGCGGCCAGCACTGGTTCTGCTGATAGCGGACCATCGGCTCGACCGGCACGGTGCCTGCGTCCTTCCTCAGCGTGCCCGCCACCACCTGCACCGGGGCGGCGGGGAATCCCGTGCCGCCGAAGTTAGCCAGCGTCACCCAGCCGGTCAGGTCCAGCGTCCCGTCCGTCGGGTTAAGCCGCGCCACATAGTCGGCCGACCACTGCAGCCCCGTGGTCAGATAGGCCAGCGTCACCGTGTGCCGTCCCGCCCGCTCGGCCCGCGTACGCACCGACAGGGTCGGCTGGTCGCCCAGCCCCTCTGGCACGCGGTCGAACACTACCCGCTCGGTCTGGCCCGAGCAGTCCAGCGCCTCGAACCGGCCGTCGATCTCCAACACAGTGCCTTGAGCGCCCGCACGGATGACCGCGGCCTTCTCGACCTGTTCGCCAGTCGCCGGATTGGTGCGAACGACGCGCACCACCTCGCCCACCGACTTCTCCATCAGACTGGCCGGCGACAGCAGGTCGAAGTCAGCGTTGCGCTCGACCACATGGGCGGGCAGGCCCTCCAGCACCGCGCTCTGCGGCACGACGCCGGTCGCCAGTCCCCGAAAACGGATGATCCCCTCGCCCGCCGGAAGATCGACCGTGCGCGTCTCGACGATCAGGGCCAGCCCCTGGCGGTCCAATCGGCTCCACGGCTGGCGGGACTGTTCCATCAGGGCGACCGTATCGACCGGACGGTCGCGATAGATCACCACCGTCGCCCCGTCAGGACGCGCGGACACGCTCTCCGTCTGGGCCCAGACCGCAGGCGCCAGAAGGCTCAGCGCAGTGGTGATCGCCAGAAGGCGGCGCATGAGATCAACCGCCCGTGGTGATGGTCGCGGTCAGCTTGGTCTCGCCGTTGGCGGGCACGGGCACGCGCCAGACGACGGTGCGGGCGTCGCGCATCTCGCCCGTAATGCTCTGATCCGTCAGTTCGGTGTCGCGGCCCAGACCGCGCTGGCGCACCTCGACCGTCACCGGCTCGGGCCGAGCGTTGCGGACGGTGTATTCCATGACGTAGCGGGTGCGGAAATAGTCGACCAGGCGCTTCGACACCCGCTCGGACGACACCAGACGCGGTTGCACCGTCACGTCAAAGGCGTCGCCCGTCGTCACCACGATCTCTGACCCGGCGGGCGAGTGGTCGACCTGACTTTCGCCGATGAAGCGCGGCTCGCCCGCCTCATCCTTCACATAGACGCGGATCACGCCCGCCGGCAGGGCGCGCGCCGCGTCGCCCGATCCATTGGCGAAGATGACCCCGACTTCGGCCGCGATCGGCTCTTCGGCGCTATAGAAGCCGTCGACCACCCGCAGATAGCGCTTGGTCGCGGGCACGCCCGCCGCGTCGATCAGGCCGACCTGCTTGGTCTGGTTGTTGGCGACCGTCACGGCCTCGGGCAGAGGATAGACATAGACGTCGGCCAGCGCGCCCTCACCGCCCGACTGGGTTCCATTGCCGCGCGTATTGGACACACGGACCGGCGGGCGCGGATTATAGCCGCCCTGATTGATCAGGTTGACGTCGCCCGCCACCACGCGCGTCTGGGCGTTGCTGAAGGTCGCGCCCGAGTTGTTGGTCAGCGTCACCCAGCCCGTCAGGTCCAACTTGCCCGCCTTCTCGTCGAAACGGGCGACATAGTCCGCCTTCCACGTCAGACCGCTGGTCAGATAGGACAGCGTCGTCTCGCGACGGCCAGCCCCCTCGGCGTCCAGGGTGACGCTGAGCGTCGGGCGCGGACGCAGGTTCTGCGGCACCCGGTCGAAGATGACGCGCGTCGGCACGCCGTCGTCGCGCAGTACCTCGATGCGGTCGCCGATCTGCAGCACCACGCCCTGATTCGCCGCCAGCACGCGCGCGCGCTCGGTCGATTGCGCGCCCGAACCGGGATTGGTGCGGACGATGCCGATCTCATTGCCGACAGCGCTTTCCATCAGCTTGCCCGGCGTCAGCAGGTCATAGTCGAAGTTCTGCTCGACCACCGACAGGCCGCGCCCCGACAGGCCCACCGTCTCGGGCCGGATGCTTGCCGAAACGCCCGGAAACTCCTGACGCGAGCGCCCGGCGGGCACGTTCAGGTTCCGCACGTCCTCCACCAGGGCGATGTTCTGGTTGTAGACCGTCAGGGAGACGCGATCGGGACCGCCCGGCCCCTCCTCCACCTGTTGCGCGGCCGCAGGCGCGGCAAGAAGCAGGGCGAGAGCGAAGGGTCCGATGGCGCGGATCATGCGTGTCCTCGATGACTGTCCAAGCGTCACGCTGCACTGCGAAGGCGATCTTGTCGAGGCCGCGCGCGACGCCGCGTCGCCCCTCGCCGGTCTAGCTTCCCCGTCTGGGAAGGTTTAAGCCCTGCCCCGTGACCCGCTCCCAGGCAGAAAACTGGTCGACCTGGCGCTCGCTGGCCTTCCTGGCCGCGACGTTCGCCATCGTGATCGGCAGCCTGATGCCCTTCGCGGCGCTGGCGGCCTCCACGCCCGGGCAGCCCATCGTCATCTGCTCGGCCGACGGTCCTCAGACCATCCAGTCCGGCGGCGTCGACGGCCCGGCCAAGGAGCATATGGGGGCCAAATGCGCCGCTTGCGTCATGCCGCTGCTGGCGGCCCTGCCCGCGCCCGCCGCGCCGGAACCGGCGCCGGTCGTGCGCCTGACGCAGGCCGTCGTCTACGCCCCCTTCATCGCCAGCCCTCCGCCCCCGGCCCGTGCCCCGCCGCGCCCGCCGTCGCGCGCCCCGCCTCACGCCTGAAAACCAGACCCATCGACGCCGCGCGCCTGCTGAAGGCCTGCGCGGCCGCACATCTGTTTTCAGGATACGAATTCCATGTCTCTCAAGACCGCTGCGGCGCCGTGCGCCCTGCTGATCGGCGCCTGCCTGGCGCCGTCCCTCGCCCATGCCTATGACCTGTCGGAGGCTGACAGCCCCACCGTCGTCGACAGCATCATCGTCACCGGCCGCCGCAACGCCGAAGACCCGACCGTCGTGGCCGAAGCCCGCGACCGCCTCAGCCGCACCCCCGGCGCCGTCGCCGTGGTGTCGGCCGAAAGCTATTCCGACCGCTTCGTCCAGGGCTTTTCCGACACCCTGCGCAACGTCCCCGGCGTGCTGGCGCAAAAGCGGTTCGGCGAGGAAAGCCGCCTGTCCATTCGCGGCTCGGGCATCGCCCAGGGCTTCCACCAGCGCGGCGTCCTGTTCGCCCAGGACGGCGTGCCCTTCGCCGATGCCGACGGCTTTTCCGACTTCCAGAGCGTGGATTCCCTCAGCGCCCGCTATGTCGAGGTGTGGAAGGGCGCCAACACCCTGCGCTTCGGCGGGGCCCAGTTGGGCGGGGCGATCAACCTCGTCACCCCGACCGGCCGCACGGCCCGCCAGCGCGCCCTGATGCAGGTCGAGGGCGGCAGCAACGGCTTCGTGCGCGCTCACGGCGCCGTCGCCGAGACCTATGGCGACTGGGACGTCTACGCCGCCGCCACCGCCATGCAAGGCGACGGCTGGCGCGACCACAGCCAGCAGTCGCAAGGACGCCTGACCGTCAACGCGGGCCGTTCCTTCGGCGAGGACCGCGAGGTGCGCCTGATCGCCCAGGCCGCCGACATCAAGCAGGACATGCCCGGCTCTCTGACATTGGAAGAGGCGCTGAACACGCCGCGCAAGGCCGCCGCCAACGCCCTGTCCGGCGATCAGGCCCGCGATCTGACGGTCAAGCGGCTGACGCTCCAGACCCGCTGGCGCTTCAACGAATCCACCCTGTTCGAGGGCGCCGTCTGGGGCTGGGAGAAGTCGCTGTATCACCCGATCTTCCAGGTGATGGATCAGGACAGCGCCACGCGCGGCGCCTTCGCCCGCATCGACTGGACCGGCCAGATCGGCGACCTGCGCGCCGACGCCTTCTACGGCTTCTCGTGGCGCGAGGGAGAGATCGAGGCCCTGCGCTATGTGAACCTGGCGGGTCAGCGCGGCGCCAAGACCGCCGATGCGCGTCAGGACGCCTCCGGTCTGGACGTCTTCGCCGAGGGGCGGCTGTTCGTCACCGACCAACTAGCTCTGGTCGCGGGCGGCTCATGGGGACGCGCCACGCGCGACTATCTGGACCGCATGACCCCGGCCAATGACGCCAGCCGCGACTACGAGTGGTTCTCGCCACGCATGGGCCTGTTGTGGGAAGCCGAGAACGGCGCCCAGGTCTTCGCCAACCTCACCCGCTCGGTCGAACCGCCGACCTTCGGCGCCCTGGTGCAGGCGCCGCTGACCGGCTTCACCCCGGTCGAGGTTCAGGACGCCTGGACCGGCGAGATCGGCACGCGCGGCCGTCATGGCCCTCTGGCCTGGGATCTGGTCGCCTACCGCAGCCGGATCGAGGGCGAGATGCTGAACTTCATCACCGGCCCCGACATCCCCGCCGCCACCTTCAACGCCAAGAAGACGATCCATCAGGGAATCGAGGCCGGGCTGGACTGGACCCTTCCCGTCGAACTGGCGGACGGGTCGCTGATGCTGCGTCAGGTCTATAATTGGAGCGACTTCCGCTTCGACGGCGACGCGCGCTGGGGCGACAATCGTCTGCCGGTCGTGCCCGAGCACCAGTACCGGGCCGAGCTGACCTGGCGCCATCCGACGGGCGTCTTCGTCACCCCGTCGGTCGAGTGGCGGATGTCCAGCCCCTATGTCGACTACGCCAACACCATGAAGGCGCCGGATTACGCCGTGCTGGGACTGACCGGCGGCTTCAACATCAACGCCCGCACCTCGGTCTACATCGACGCGCGTAACCTGACCGACAAGCGTTACGTCGGCGAGTTCTCGGCCGTGACCGACGCTCGCTCGTCGCAGACGGCCGTCTTCTTCCCCGGCGAGGGCCGTTCGGTCTTCGTCGGCCTGCGGCTGGCCTACTGATGACCGCCTCTCTCAAGACCAAGGCGCCGAACGTGATGTCCGGCGCCTATCGGGCCGTCTGGCGCTGGCACTTCTACGCCGGGGTGCTGGTCATACCGTTCCTGATGCTGCTGACTCTGACGGGCGGCCTCTATCTGTTCAAGGACGAGATCGACCACGCCGTCTATCGCTCCATGATCGAGGTTCCGGCCAGCGCCCAGCAAGCCGATCCTGATCAGTGGCTGGCCGCCGCCGCCCGCGCAGGCGAAGGCCGGGCGGCGAACGTGCTGGTGCCTGACCGCGCCGATCAGGCCGTGCGAGTCCGCGTCGACCGGCCCGACGGCGCCCAGCGCACCGTCTTCGTCGATCCGCACACCGCCACGGTCACCGGCGTCACCGCCTATGGCGGCGTGACCGAGACGATCAAGACGCTGCACTCCCTCAGCCTGTTCGGCGGCCCCATCGGCACGGCGCTGAACATTCTGGTCGAGATCGTCGCGGGCTGGGCCGTCATCCTGTGCGCGACCGGCCTTTACCTGTGGTGGCCGCGCAGCCGCACCGGCGCCGTGCTGAGGCCGCGTGAGACGGACGCCGGACGACGCCCATTCTGGCGCGACGTGCACGCCTTGACCGGCTTCTATGTCGGCGGGGTGATCCTCTTCCTCGCGATGACGGGGATGCCGTGGTCGGCCGTCTGGGGCGATCGGTTCATGGGCGTCATGCGCGACACGGGACTGGGCCGCCCGCCCGCGCCCGCCGCCGCCAGCCCCTGGAGCCACGCCAAGCCCCACGACGCCCCCGCGGACGTGGGCTGGACGCTGGAGAACGCCGTCATGCCCGCGCATGGGCACGGCGTCGCCAGTCTGACGCGCGTTCTTGAAACCGCGCAGGCGCAGGCCCTGCCCCGCCCCTTCACCGTCAGCATCCCCCGATCCTCCGACCTGGCCTGGACCGTCTCCCGCCAGACCCGCAAGGCCGAGGACGCCCGCAGCCTCTATGTCGATGGCGCCACCGGGGCGGTGAAGGCCGACCTGCGCTGGAGCCAGTTCGGCGTCATGGCCAAGGGCTTCGAATGGGGCATCGCCGTCCATCAGGGAACGCAATACGGCTGGATCAACCGCATCGTCATGCTGATCGGCTGCATCGCCGTCTGGCTGCTGGCGATCAGCGGGTTGATCATGTGGTGGAAGCGCCGCCCGCCCAGCCTGTCGCGCCGCCTTGCCGGCGCCCCGCCCGCGCCGCCCGGCCCCCGCGCGAGAATCGCCGTGCTGTGCATCGTCATCCCCCTGTCCATCCTCTATCCCTTGACGGGACTGAGCCTCGTGGCCGCCCTGCTGCTCGACCGAGCGGCGCGGGCGTTCGCCAGGTCCAAGCCCGTCGCAGCCTCTTGAGAAGGAGCTTCAACATGAAACCTCTGTTCGCCCTGACCGTCCTGTCGGCCGCCGCCCTCACCCTCGCCGCCTGCGGCCAGCCCGCCGAAAAGTCGGCCGAAGCCGCCAAGGACGCCGCCGTCGCCCCCGGCGTGGTCCAGGTCGCCGACGCCTGGTGCCGCCCCACCCCCAACGGCGCCAAGGCCGGGGGCTGCTACCTGACCCTGACGGCAGGCTCCGACGACCGTCTGGTCAGCGTCTCGACCGCCCTGGCCCAGTCGGCCGAGGTGCATGAGATGAAGATGGAGAACGGGGTCATGAGCATGGCCCACCTGGCCGACGGCCTGCCCCTGCCCGCCGGAACCCCGGTCGAGCTGAAGCCCGGCGGCAATCACATCATGCTGATGGGCCTGCGCGATCCTCTGGTCGACGGCGGCGTCGCCTCCTTCACCCTGACGTTCGAGAAGGCCGGTCCTATCGGCGTCCACGCGGCCATCAAGCAGCCGCCGGTGGTGGATTCCGAAGAGTAGGAAGCTCTCTTGACGGCGCGAGCCTGACAAACCGGCCCGAACCGGCTAAAGGCTCGCGCTCACGAGGAATACCATGGCCCTGAAAGTCGCGATCGTCGGCCTGCCCAACGTCGGCAAGTCCACCCTGTTCAACGCCCTGACCAAGACGGCGGCGGCCCAAGCGGCCAACTATCCGTTCTGCACCATCGAGCCGAACACCGGCGACGTGGCCGTGCCGGAGCCGCGCCTGAACGTCCTGGCCGGCATCGCCGGTTCCAAGGAGATCATCCCCTCGCGGATCACCTTCGTGGACATCGCCGGTCTGGTGCGCGGCGCATCCAAGGGCGAGGGCCTGGGCAATCAGTTCCTGGCCAACATCCGCGACTGCGACGCCATCGCCTTCGTCGCCCGCTGTTTCGTCGATGACGACATCACCCACGTCGAGAACCGCATCGACCCGATCTCGGACCTCGAGATCATCGAGACCGAGCTGATGCTGGCCGACCTCGAGAGCCTTGAGCGCCGCCGCGTCCAGATCGAGAAGCGCGCCAAGGGCGGCGACAAGGAATCCCAGCTGAACCTGAAGCTGATCGACGCCGCGCTCGAAAAACTGCGCGACGGCAAGCCCGCGCGTCTGGCCGAGGTGTCCAAGGAGGACAAGAAGGCCTGGGACATGCTGCAGCTGCTGACCGCCCTGCCCGCCCTCTATGTCGCCAACGTCGAGGAAGGCTCGGCCGACAAGGGCAATGAGCTGTCCGATCTGGTCGCCAAGCGCGCCGCCGAGGACAACGCCAACTCAGTCGTCATCTCGGCCCAGATCGAGTCGGAAATCGCCGTCCTGGACGACGAGGAGCAGAAGGAGTTCCTCGAGACCCTGGGTCTGGAAGAGCCCGGCCTGAACCGCCTGATCCGCGAGGCCTACAAGCTGCTGGGCCTGCAGACCTACTTCACCGTCGGGCCGAAGGAAGCGCGCGCCTGGACCATCCCCGTCGGCGCCACCGCGCCGCAGGCGGCGGGCGTGATCCACACCGACTTCGAAAAAGGCTTCATCCGCGGCGAGACCATCGCCTTCGACGACTATGTCGCGCTGAAAGGCGAAGCGGGCGCCAAGGAAGCCGGCAAGATGCGCGCCGAAGGCAAGGCCTACGTGGTGAAGGACGGGGATGTGATGCATTTCCTGTTCAACAACTAGGACGTTTCCTCAGGGCGGTTAGAAAATCTGACCCCCCTGATAGAATTACTGAAATTCCATACCCTTGCAGGTGTCGCCAAAGCCCTGGATGAATCGGCTCGACTGACGCTGAAAATTCTCCAGGGACGCCATGAAGTTCGATACCCTCGCCGTGCATGCGGGCTATTCGCCTGATCCGACCACCAAATCGGTTGCCGTGCCTATCTATCAGACCACCAGCTACGCCTTCGACGACACCCAGCACGGGACGGATCTGTTCGACCTGAAGGTGGCGGGCAACATCTACACCCGCATCATGAACCCGACGTCCGACGTGCTGGAACAGCGCATCGCGGCGCTGGAGGGCGGCATTGCGGCGCTGACCGTGGCCTCGGGTCAGGCGGCGATCACCTATGCGATCCTGACCATCGCGGAGGCGGGCGACAACATTATCGCCACCTCGACCCTGTATGGCGGCACCTATAATCTGTTCGCCCACACCCTGCCCCAGTACGGCGTCACGGTGCGCTTCATCGACGCCGCCGACCCGGCCGCCATCGCCGCCCATACGGATGAGCGCACCAAGGCGGTCTTCTGCGAATCCATCGGCAACCCGCTGGGCAATGTCGTCGACTTCGGCGCCCTGGCCGACGCGGCCCACGCGCAAGGGTTGCCGCTGATCGTCGACAACACCGTGCCGACCCCCTACCTGACCCGCCCGATCGAGCACGGCGCGGACATCGTCATCCACTCCCTGACCAAATACATCGGCGGCCACGGCACCAGCATCGGCGGCGCCATCGTGGACAGCGGCAACTTCCCCTGGGCCGAGCACAAGGCGCGCTTCCGCCGCCTGAACGAGCCGGAAGTCAGTTACCACGGCGTCGTCTACACCGAGGCGCTTGGCCCGGCGGCCTTCATCGGCCGGGTGCGCACCGTCCTGCTGCGCAACACGGGCGCCGCCATCTCGCCGTTCAACAGCTTCCTGATCCTTCAGGGGCTTGAGACGCTGGCCCTGCGCATGGACCGCCACGTCGAGAACGCGACCGCCGTCGCCCAGTGGCTGAAGGCCCACCCCAAGGTGGAATGGGTCAACTACGCCGGGCTGGAAGACCATCCGTCCAACCCGCTGATCAAGAAGTATTTCGGCGGCAAGGCGTCCGGCCTTCTGACTTTCGGCGTGAAGGGCGGCCGCGAGGCGGGCGCCCGCTTCCAGGACGCGGTGAAGATCTTCACCCGTCTGGTCAACATCGGCGACGCCAAGTCGCTGGTCTGCCACCCAGCCTCGACCACCCACCGCCAGCTGTCGCCTGACGAGCTGAAGAAGGCGGGCGTGACCGAGGACACCGTGCGCCTGTCCGTCGGCATCGAACACATCGACGACCTGATCGCCGATCTGGACCAGGCGCTGGCCGCCGTCTGATTTTTCGACCTGTCCCAGCCAGGCGCCGCCGACGCGGCGCTTGGCTGTCGACTCCGCTGATCCGGCTCACTACGGTCCCGCCATCGAATTCTCCGAGGGGTGAGACTGTATGCGTATTTCATCTTCCGTCGCCGTCCTGGCTTTCGCCGCGGCCCTGGCCGGCGGCGCCGCTGCTCAGGCCCAGACCGCGCCCGCCTTCGACGCCGCGCGCATTTCCGAGGACATCCGCGTCCTGTCGGACGACAGCTTCGAGGGGCGCGGCATCGCCACCCCGGCCGAGCAGAAGGTCATCGACTACCTGAGCCGCCAGTATGCGGCCGCCGGCTTCGCGCCGGGCGGCGAGAACGGCGGCTGGACCCAGGCGGTCGGCCTGAACCGCTTCACCGTCTCCAACGTCTCGGGCCAGCTGAAGCTGGGCGACTGGAGCCAGCCGCTGACGCAGGGCCAGGAAGTCACCATGACGACCCGCCTGCCCAGCAACGGCGTCGACCTGAAGGACGCGCCGCTGGTCTTCGTCGGCTACGGCATCAGCGCGCCCGAGCGTCAGTGGAACGACTTCAAGACTGACGTGCGCGGCAAGGTGATCGTCGTCCTGGTCAACGACGCCGACTTCGAAGACCCGTCGCTGAACACCTTCGGCGGCGAGGCCATGACCTATTACGGCCGCTGGACCTACAAGTTTGAGGAAGCCGCGCGTCAGGGCGCGGCGGGCGTGCTGATCGTTCACGAGACCAAGCCCGCCTCCTACGGCTGGACCACGGTCGCCAACTCCTGGGGCGTGCCGCAGTTCGACATCGTGCGCGCCGATCCGTCGGCCGAGCGCGTGGCGATGGAAGGCTGGATCCAGCGCGATCTGGCCGTCGACCTGTTCCGCCGCGCGGGCCTCGACTTCGAGCAGGAGAAGATCAAGGCGCGCAGCCGCGACTTCCAGCCCGTCGAACTGACCGGCGCGACCCTCGACGCCCGCATGGACGTGAAGTCCGAGCGCATCGTCACCCACAACGTCGTGGCCAAGCTGGAAGGCTCGACCCATCCGGACGAGACCATCCTCTACACCGGCCACTGGGACCACATCGGCATGGGCGAGCCGGACGCCAACGGCGACCGCATCTTCAACGGCGCCATCGACAACGCCTCGGGCACGGCGGCCCTGCTGGAAATGTCGCGCCAATGGTCGGCCGGACCGCGGCCTGAGCGCACCATCGTCATGATCAGCTTCACCGGCGAAGAAAGCGGCCTGCTGGGTTCGGAATTCTACGCCGCCAACCCGCTGTATCCGCTGGAGAAGACCGTCGGCGGCTTCAACATCGACTCCTCCGCCGTCTTCGGCCGGATGAACAAGCTGGGCGTGACCGGCTACGGCCATTCCGAACTGGACGAGCCGGTGATCGCGGCGGCGGCGGTGCAGGGACGCGGCTTCGTCGGCGACGCCGGCGCCGCGGCGGGCATCTACTTCCGCTCCGACCACTTCCCGCTCGCCAAGAAGGGCGTGCCGATGGCCTATCTGTCCTCGACGGGCGAGTTCGTCGACGCGCCGATCGAGCCGCGCCTGGCGCGCGCCGCCGACTATCGCGCCAACCGCTATCACCAGGCGGCGGACGAGTGGGAGGCCGATTGGGACTACTCGGGCATGCTTCAGGATCTGGATGTCATGTTCAAGGTCGGTCAGGATCTGGCCAACAGCCG
This sequence comes from Brevundimonas sp. RM1, assembly GCF_052907225.1. Lineage (NCBI taxonomy): Bacteria > Pseudomonadati > Pseudomonadota > Alphaproteobacteria > Caulobacterales > Caulobacteraceae > Brevundimonas > Brevundimonas sp. RM1. Next base: position 360,715 of record NZ_JBRERY010000001.1, on the reverse strand, counting down.
CACCTGGCCGGAATGGAAGTCCGGCTCGGAGTTCGGCCCGGAACGCGCCAAGAGCGCCGCTCAGCGCCGCTGATCCGGCCCTTCGGTCGAACATGACGAAAATGTAAGGGGCGGCCTCGCAAGGGGCCGCCCTAAGACTATGGGAAACGGCCTCGTGGGGAAGGTCGAAGGAAACGCCATGCACCATCGCTTCATTCGCGGCGTCGCCGCCGCCGCGCTGATCCTCGTCGCGGGCGCCGCCTCGGCCCAGGACTTCTCGGCCCAGCGCCTGTCCGACGACATCCGCGTCATCAGCGCCGACGACTTCCAGGGCCGCTACCCCGGCACGCAGGGCGAGCAGAAGACGCTGGACTGGCTGCAGGCCCAGTATGAGGCCATGGGGCTGGAGCCCGGCGGCCCGAACGGCCAATGGCTGCAGATCATCGACCTGAAGCGCCTGACGCCCAGGGGCGAGCCCGCGCTGGCCTTGACCGGAACGCCGCCCGGCGGCCGCGCCCTGACCGCCGGGACCGACTTCACCCTGCGGGCGATGAACGATGCGGCCGTGGGCCAGGTGATCGACACCCCCGTTGTCTTCGCGGGCTACGGCATCCATGCGCCCGAGCGAGGCTGGGACGACTACGGCGATCTGGACGTGACCGGAGCGGTCGTCCTGGTCGTGGCGGGCGAGCCCGAGGGCGAACTGTTCAACGGCCCCTACGCCACCACCTACCAGTCCGCAGCCTACAAGGCTGACGAGGCCAAGCGGCGCGGCGCCGTGGCGGTTCTGACCGTCGTCGACGGCGACGCGGGCGCGGCCGCCTGGCGACGCGAGACATCAGGGGCGAACCGCACCCGAACCCTGACGCCCGGCTCCGCCGAGCTGACCCTCAGCGGCGCCGTCAACCGCGACGTCGCCGCCGAAATGGGCGTGGACCTGGCGTCGCTGAAGCCCCGCCTCGAGACCGGCGACTTCCGCGCCTTCCCGCTGGAGACGCGGATCACGGCCTCAGCCGAGGAATCGGTCGAAATCCTGCGCACTCACAACCTTCTGGCGCGCATCACTGGAACAGAACGCCCGAACGAGGTCGTCATCTACTCCGCCCACTGGGACCATGTCGGCGTCAATGAACACGCAGCGGGCGACGACAAGGTGTTCAACGGCGCCTGGGACAACGCCTCGGGCACCATCGGCGTGGTCGAGATGGCGCGCCAGCTGAAGGCCGCCCCAACGCCGAAGCGCACCCTCGTCTTCGCCCATATGGCGGCCGAGGAGATGGGCCTGCTGGGCGCCTACGCCTATGTCGCCGACCCGGTCTATCCGCTGGAGACCACGGTGGCCGACATCAATATCGACATGCTGCCCCTCAGCGGCCCGACTCGCGACGTGCCCATCTTCGGCAAGGGCCAGAACAGCCTCGAAGACGACCTTCAGGCCCTGGCCGAACAGGAAGGCCGCTACGTCTCCGACGACGGCCAGCCGGAGCAGAATTTCTACTACCGCTCCGACCACTTCCCCTTCGCCCGCGCGGGCGTGCCGGCCCTGATGCCCTGGCACGGGGTGGATTGGGTCGAGGGCGGCCGCGAGGCGGGCCTGCCGGCCTGGAAGGCCAAGTTCGGCGCCGACTATCATCGCCCCAGCGACGAGTGGTCGGCCGACTGGGATCTGCGCTCGGCGGTCGAGAACCTGACCCTGCTCTATCGCCTGGGCCTGGACCTGGCCAACGGCGACGAATGGCCGAGCTGGAAGCCGACCTCCGAGTTCGGCCAGGTCCGCGACCGCAGCGCGGCGGCCCGGCGTTGACGCATCAAAAGGCAAGGGCGGCAACGCCCTCGCCCGCCCGCACGTTGAGGCGGAAATGAAGCGCCCTTCGCCTCTCTTCTTCGTCGTGCTGGCGACCCTGCTGGCGGCCTGCGACCCTCCGGGACAGGTCAACCCGCCCACGGAGCCCGCCCAGCCCATACAGGGGCCGGGAACCTCGGCGCCCCCGCCCCAGCGCCCGCCTGGGATGGAGCCCTTGCTGCGCGGCGCCGGCGCGACCAGCTTCGTCGGCCGATGGGCCGCTACGGCCAGCGCCTGCGCGCAGCCAGACGATGAGGCCGCGCTCGAGATCACCACCACCGATCTGCACGGGCGCGGACTGCTCTGCGTGATCGAAACCATCAATGAGCGCGGTCAAGGCTACGACGCCCTCCTCTCCTGCCAGACGGCCGCAGGCCAGGCCGAACGCCCCGCCCGCTTCGAAGCCACCGACGACGCCTTGCGCCTGATCTGGCTGGATCGGCCTAATGAGCAGCCCCAGCGCCTGATCCGCTGCACCACCCTGGCGCGCTGACGGCACAGGGCGCCGCCCACGAAAAAACCCGCCGGATCGCTCCGGCGGGTCGTTTCGTCTGCGAGGAGAAAGCGCCTTAGTGGGCGACGCCCTTCCAGATGCGGCGATAGCTGGCGTAGGTCACGCCCGCGAAGGCCAGCAGGAAGATGATGACGCCGAAGCCCATCTGCTTGCGCTCGACCATCTTCGGCTCGGAGGTCCAGGCGATGAAGGCCGCGACGTCCTTCGACATCTGGTCCACGGTCGCCTCGGTGCCGTCGTCATAGGTGACCTGACCCGCGGTCAGCGGCGCCGGCATGGCGATGAAGCCGCCCGGCGGCACATGGCCCTTGCCTTCCCAGAACGGGGTCATGTCGCCCGCCATATAGGGGTTGTAGTGCTGGCCCGGCGCCATCTTCAGGCCCGCCGGCGGGGTCGAATAGCCCGACAGCAGCGAATAGATGTAGTTGGCGCCGTCGTGGCGGGCCTTGGCCATGACCGACAGGTCCGGCGGCATGGCGCCGCCGTTGGCCGCAGCGGCCGCCGTCGGGTTCGGGTAGGGGTTGGGGAAGCGGTCCGCCGTGGTGGCGTCGCGACGCAGGTCTTCACCCGTTTCCGAATCGATGTCGGCGACCTGGATCTCCTTGGCCAGAGCCTTCACGACCGGGTTGTCGTTCGGGTTCGGATACTTCGGATTCCAGAACGGCCCGTGCTTGTCGCCCAGGTTGCGGAAGTGCACCAGATCCATGCCGTGGCACGAGGCGCAGACTTCACGATAGACCTTGTAGCCGCGCTGCAGCTGGCCCTGGTCGAAGGTGCCGAACGGACCGGCGAAGCTGAAGCCGCCGTCGCGCGGATGCTTGGCGCCCCCGGCGGCCATCGCCGGAGCGGCGATGGCGACCAGGCCGACAGCGGCCGTCACGGAGACGAGGATCTTGCGGAAGGACACGGTCTTTTTCTCGTTGCTCATCATCGCGCTCAGGCCTTCTCGGCTGCGGTCGACGGGAGCACGGGCTCCGAGATCGTCGCCGGGATCGGCAGCGGCTTCTCACGCAGGCCGATGAGAGGCATCAGCACCAGGAAGAAGACGAAGTAGTAGGCGGTGAACAGGCGGGTCAGCCACAGGTAGGAGTTCAGCTGGCCGTCGATCAGGTTGAAGCTGGGCATGCCCGGCACGACCGGCGCGTCCGGAAGCTGCGCGCCGCACCAGCCCAAGCCGAAGCAGACGAACAGGAAGATGATGAAGAAGGTCTTCATCGTCGGACGGTAGCGCATGGAGCGCACCTTGGACGTATCCAGCCACGGCAGGACGAACAGCACGCCGATCGCGGCGAACATGGCCACCACGCCGCCGAACTTGTCGGGGATGGCGCGCAGGATCGCGTAGAAGGGCAGCATGTACCACTCAGGCACGATGTGCGCCGGGGTCTGCAGCGGGTTGGCCGGGATATAGTTGTCGGCGTGGCCCAGGGCGCCCGGGTTGTAGAAGACGAACACCGCGAACAGGATCAGGAACAGGATGATCGCAAAGCCGTCCTTGACCGTGAAGTACGGGTGGAAGGGCAGCGTGTCCTTGGCCTGACGGTCCTTCGGGATCAGGATGCCGACCGGGTTGTTCTGACCGGCGGCGTGCAGGGCCCACAGGTGCAGCACCACGCAGCCGGCGATGACGAACGGCAGCAGGTAGTGCAGCGAGAAGAAGCGGTTCAGCGTGGCGTTGTCGATCGCCGGGCCGCCGCGCAGCCAGACCAGGATCGGCTCGCCGACGACCGGAATGGCGCCGATCAGGTTGGTGATGACCTCAGCGCCCCAGAAGGACATCTGGCCCCACGGCAGGACGTAGCCCAGGAAGGCCGTGGCGATCATCAGGAAGAAGATGACGCAGCCGACGATCCAGATCATCTCGCGCGGCGCCTTGTAGGAGCCGTAGTACAGGCCCCGCAGCATGTGCAGGTAGACGGCGATGAAGAACATCGACGCGCCGTTGGCGTGCACATAGCGGATCAGCCAACCGCCGTTCACGTCGCGCATGATGCGCTCGACCGAGGCGAAGGCCATGTCGACGTGCGGGGTGTAGTGCATGGCCAGGACGATGCCGGTGATGATCTGGGTCATCAGGCAGATCGCCAGGATGCCGCCGAAGGTCCACCAGTAGTTCAGGTTCTTCGGGGTGGGCAGGTTCGCATAGTCCATGCCGAAACGAATGATCGGCAGGCGGGTGTCCATCCACCGCTCAACGGCGGTCTTCGGGACGTAAGTGGATTCGTGATCGCTCATGGTTCCTCTGTCCGTCCTCAGCCGATCTTCACGCGGGTGTCGGACACGTATTCGTAGTTCGGCACGATCAGGTTCAGCGGCGCCGGCCCCTTACGGATGCGGCCCGAGGCGTCGTAGTGCGAACCGTGGCACGGGCAGAACCAGCCGCCGTATTCACCGGCGTTGAAGGTCGGCACGCAGCCCAGGTGGGTGCACGAACCGATGACGACGAGATATTTCTCGTGGCCTTCCTTGGTGCGCTCGGCGTCGGTCTGCGGCGGGCTGCCCACGGCGCCCTCGTCGATGACCTTGGTCAGTTCGGCCGGGGTGCGATAGCGCACGAACACCGGCTTGCCCTGCCACTTGATGACGACCTGCTGGCCTTCCTGAACCTTGGTCAGATCGAATTCGATCGACGCCAGGGCCAGGGTGTCGGCCGCCGGGTTCATCTGGTTGATCAGGGGCCACGCCACCATCACGCCGGCGCCGGCCGCAGCCGCGCCCGCCGCAATGTGGATGAAGTCGCGGCGGGTGGCCTCGCCACCCCCGTGTTGGCCGTCAGGCCCGTCAGCATTCACGACCGATTCGGCCACGCGTTTCACCTCTGCATCGCCGGTCGCCCGCCCCGGGAAGGGACGTCAACCGAATGGAACCCTATCATGCGACGGCAAACCCCTGCCCGTCCGGCCTTGGTTTCGGCTGTTCCTGACAAGTCGCGAAAGCGATTTGCGAAACAGTCGCAACAAAAGCCGCGACAAGGCCCCGCCCCGCGCGTATGAGGGCCTTAGAATGCGTCTCGCCCTTTTTCAACCTGACATCCCCCATAATGTCGGCGCCTGCATCCGTCTGAGCGCCTGTTTCGGCGTGGAATTGCACGTCATCCAGCCCACCAGCTTCAATTTCGACGATCGTGCGATGAAGCGCGCGGCGCTGGATTACGGCCCGCTGTCCCATATGACGCGCCATGCGGACTGGGACGCTTTCCAGCGCGACCGGGCGCCGGGACGGCTGGTGCTGTTCACCACGCGCGCGGCCGAACCCCTGACGGATTTCGTTTTCCGGCCCGATGACGTTCTGTTGTTCGGCAAGGAGAGCGCCGGTTCGCCCGATTACGTCCATGCGGCCGCGGATGCGCGAATCTACATCCCCATCCGCCCGGAAGCCCGGTCGCTGAACCTGTCGGTCAGCGCCGGAATCGGCCTGCATGAGGCGTTGCGGCAGATGAACGAACTGCCGACGCGTTGAGCGATTAACTAAAGCCGTTCAGTTCACGCCAACCCGCACATGCATAACGTCGATCCGCAATAGCGGAGACCATGATGCAATCCCTGTGGCTTAAGCTTACCACGCCGGACCAACTGCCTTTATTGTTGGCGTTCGCCCTTCTCGCAGGTTTTCTGATCGGGTTGAGCGCGGCTGACGCCATGAAACGCCGTGGGCGGCGCCGAACCAAACCGTCGACGACCGCAGTCAAGGTCGTTCCCACGCCTCGAAACCCCGCCACAGATCAGCTGGCGACGGTCATGAAGGCTGAGTTTTACGCCAAACGACTGATGTCGCGACAGGAAGCGCGCGTCTTCTACGCCTTGGAGCGCGGCTTGGCCAAGCACCCGCTCGGTTGGCGCGTCATGGCCCAGGTCTCGCTCGGTGAGGTTCTGGGCTCCACGGATACGAACGCATTTCAGGCCGTGAACAGCAAGCGGGTCGACATGCTGATCATCGCCAGGGACGGTCTGCCGATCGCCGCGGTCGAATACCAGGGCTCAGGCCACTATCAAGGCACGGCCGCCGCCCGCGACGCCGTGAAACGAGAAGCTCTCCGACGTGCCGGTATCGAGTTCCTGGAAATTCGTTCCGGGCATGCTCCCGAAGAACTGGCCTTCGAAATCGACCGGCTCGTCCGGCGCAGAACGCCTGCCGACGAGCCGGCCTGATCGCCTTGTCCTAGCCTGAACCTTACTCCGGCGCGCCGTCGTTCGGCAGTTTGGCCAGGCTCGGCCGCTCGGCGCTCTTCGAGGCCGCCACGCGCTCCACCGCGCGCATGACGCGCAGCAGGTTCTCGCCCGAGATCTTGCGGATGTCGGCCTCGCTCCAGCCGCGGCGCATCAGTTCGGCCAGCAGGCGCGGATAGCCGTCCACGCCCTCCAGGCCGACCGGCAGGCTGTCCACGCCGTCATAGTCGCCGCCCAGGCCCACGTGGTCGATCCCCGCCACGTCGCGGACGTGCTGGATGTGGGCGATGACGTCCTCCATCGTCGCCTTGGGCGCCGGATTGGCGGCGTTCCAGGCGTCCATGCCCGCCTTGACCGCAGCGGGATCGCCGGGATTGAGGGCCGTCAGCCGCGTCATCTCCGCGCCGCGCGCGGCGCCCGAAGCCCGCACGGCCTCGCTGACGAAGCCCGGCACGAAGGTCACCATGACGATGCCGCCGTTGCCCGCCATCTGGCGCAGCACGGCGTCAGGCACGTTGCGCGGATGAGCCGTCACCGCCCGCGCCGAAGAGTGGGAGAAGATCACCGGCGCCTCGGACACGCGAATGGCGTCGACCATGGTGGCCTCGGATACGTGGCTGAGATCGACCATCATGCCCAGACGGTTCATCTCGCGGACCACGTCTTCGCCGAAGGCGTTCAGGCCGTCCCACTTGGGCGCGTCCGTGCCGCTGTCGGCCCAGGTCGTGCTCTTGGAGTGGGTCAGCGTCATGTAGCGCGCGCCCGAATCGTAGAACTCGCGCAGCAGGCCCAGAGAGTCGTCGATCGAATAGCCCCCCTCCATGCCGATCAGGCTGGCGATCTTGCCCGCGCGGTGGATGCGGACCAGGTCGTCGGCCGTGGTGGCGATCTCGAAGGTCTCGGGATGGGCGGCGACGATGCGCTTCACCGTGTCGATCTGCTCGAAGGTGGCCTTGGCGGCGTCGACCGGCGCCATGCTGGCGGGGACATAGACCGACCAGAACTGACCGCCCACGCCCCCGGCGCGCAGACGCGGAATATCCGTATGCAGGCGCGTCGACGTCGACAGATTCGCATTCAGATCAACGCCGTGCGGATCATTCCCGAAGCCCTGACGCAGCGCCCACGGCAAATCGTTGTGCCCGTCGATCAGGGGCGTGCGCTTCAAAATCTGCATCACGCGCGCCTCTTGAGGCTGAGACGTTTGAGCCAGAACCGGTCCCGCCAGAACGGCGACGGAGGCGGCGGCCAGCAGGCTGGCGCGCAAGGCGATGCGGATCATGATTTCCCCTCTGAGCTACAGACCCGCCCGGTCGCCCCACGGCGCCGCTTTACGGGCGCCGCACGCTGGCACATGCGCGCCGTCGAGGGAACCGTCCGTAGGCATCGTTTGCGTCGCGCCTTGTGATCTGGATCAAGGCCCCCCGCCGTCGCCTGCGGCATCAGGATCGCATCCGCGCACCCCGCCGGACTGTTCACAAAGGCCGCGTCATGGTTGAAGCCCTCATGATCCAAGCTGACCCCGCCCTCATGATTGAGCGCCGCGAGCGCGCCCGCGTCTGGTTCGAGACCCTGCGCGACAAGATCCACGCCGGTTTCGAGGCGCTGGAAGATGCCGCCCCCGCCGAACTGTTCGCCGGAGAGCCCGGCCGCTTCGTCCGCACGCCCTGGGACCGCAAGGAGGGCGGCGGCGGCGTCATGGGCATGATGAGCGGCCGCCTGTTTGAAAAGGTCGGCGTCCACTGTTCGACCGTCCACGGGACCTTCCCCGCCGACTACGCCAGGAACGTGCCGGGCGCCGAGGAAGACCCGCGCTTCTACGCCACCGGCATCAGCCTGATCTGTCACCCGGTCAGCCCGCACGTGCCTGCCGTGCACATGAACACCCGCCTGATCTCGACGACCAAGACCTGGTTCGGCGGCGGCGGCGACCTGACGCCCGTGCTGGATGCGGACCGCCGCGACGACCACCCGGACACCGTGGATTTCCACGCCGCCATGAAGGGCGCCTGCGACGCCTTCGACCCGTCCTGGCACGCCAAATACAAGCAGTGGTGCGACGAGTATTTCTTCCTACCCCACCGCAATGAACCACGCGGCACCGGCGGCGTATTCTACGACCACCACGACAGCGGCGACTGGGAGCGCGACTTCGCCTTCACCCAGGCGGTCGGCGAGGCCTTCCTCAAGGTCTATTGCGACATCGTCGCCCGCCGGATGCACGAGCCCTGGACCGAGGCCGAGCGCGAGGAGCAACTGATCCGCCGCGGCCGCTATGTCGAGTTCAACCTGCTCTACGACCGCGGCACCATGTTCGGGCTGAAGACCGGCGGCAACGTCGAGTCGATCCTCAGCTCCATGCCGCCCGTGGTGAAGTGGCCCTAGAGGCGAAGGCTCACGCCGAAACCTGATCGTTCGCCCGGTCCAGGGCCTCTGCAACGGCCCTGGTCAGGCCCGCCACGCTGAGCGGCTTGGTCAGATGGCCGTCGGCGCCCGCGCGATGGCTGGCCTCGACGTGTTCGCGCATGGCGTTCGCGGTCAGCATCAGGATCGGCGTCGGCTCGGCGCCCGTGCGGCGTTCGTGAGCGCGCATCTCGGCCGTCGCGGTCAGCCCGTCCATGACCGGCATCTGCATGTCCATCAGCACCAGGTCGAAGCTCCCCTCGCGGAAAGCGGCCAGGGCCTGAGCCCCGTCCTCCACCGGCGTCAGCGCGATCCCCAGAGGCTCGAGCATGACCTCGACCACCTTGCGGTTGGCCGGGTGGTCGTCCGCCAGCAGCACGCGCGGCGCGCCTAAGCGATCCGCACGCGGCAGGGCGGCAGGCGGAACTGGAGCCGCTTCAAGCTCATCCTCTGCGCCCTCGACCGGCGGCAACGGCAGATCGAACCAGAAGCGCGCGCCGCCCTGCGGCGGAGACTCGCAGTCCAACTCGCCGCCCATCAGCCGCACCAGATCATCCGAAATGGCCAGCCCCAGGCCGCTGCCGCCGAACTGACGGGTGATCGAGCCGTCCTCCTGCTGGAAGCGATGAAAGATGCGCGACTTGAACTCGGCGTCGAAGCCGATGCCCGTATCCGTGACCGTGAAGCGCACGCGTTCCCCTTCGCCCTGCACGGCCTCCAGCGTCACCGCGCCTTCCTGGGTGAATTTCAACGCATTGCTGATGAGATTGGTCAGCACCTGACGCAGCCGCACCGCATCACCGATGACCCGACGGGGCAAGGTCGGATCATAGTCCAGCCGCAGCTCGACGCCCTTGCCCAGAGCCAGCGGCGCCCACAGGACAGCCACATCGCGCGTCACCTGCTCCAGATCGAAGGGCGTCGAGTCGATCGCCACCTGGCCTGCCTCGATACGAGCGACGTCCAGAATGTCCGACAGCAGCCGCTCCAGAGTGACCCCCGACGAACGGATGATGTCGACCAGTTCGCGATCCCGCTCCGGCAGATCACGCGTCGTCAGAACCTCGGCCATGGCCACCACCCCGTTCAGGGGCGTGCGGATCTCATGGCTCATATTGGCCAGAAACTCGCTCTTGGCTCGGTTCGCCGCCTCGGCGTGAAGCTGCGCCTTCTTCAGACGCCGCGACTGTCGCCTCTGCCACAGCAGCACCAGCAGCACCGACAAGACGAAAACCAGGCTGATGGCCAGAATCCAGTTCTGCCCCCGGATCACCGCCTGCTGCAGCTGGGTGTTGGCGCGCGCGGTCTCGAGCTGACGACGCCGCTCGGCCAACTGCTGCTGCATGTCGCCCGTCACCTGATGAATGCCCGCGCTGAAGCGGCGGGACAGGTGCAGGTCGCGCTCGCGCTGATACTCGCGCAAGATCTCGAACCCCTCGCGCGGCCGGCCTGAGCCGAAGAGGAGTTCAGCCTCAAGCAGGCGCTCGGTCGGATCGACCGCCCCTTCCGGCGCCAGGTCGCGCAGGCGCTCCAGATCGCGACGCGCGCCCGCCAGATCGCCCAGCCGCGCCCGCGCCACGCCGCGCGCCGGCAGAATGTCCAGCGCCAGAAAGGCCTTGCCGTCTATCAGGGCTTCGTGCGGAGCCAGACAGTCCAGCACCCCGCGCGAATCCCGTCGTGCATCGGCCACGGCTGCGCATAGAGCGGCGTCATAGGCGCTGAGGCTTTCCAGATTGGCGCGCTGGCTTAAGCGGTGGTGCGCCGCGTAATAGAGTTCTGCGTTCGGCAAATCCCCGACCTGAATCGCCATGCGCGCCAGATTATAGAGGCTGTCGAAATCAGGGCGCGGGTAATCGGGGTTGGAATCGTCGATCTCAAAACGACGAAAGGCGGCGGCGGCGCCCGCCACGTCGCTGAGCTTCATCAAGCCCATGCCCGTCATTTCCCACACGCCGGCGCGAGCGGTGGCGGCATAGGGGTCGTGAGCCGGAATCTCCGCCTCGACCGTCGTCAGCAGGCGCAGGCCTTCGCCTACCCGGTCCTGATCCATCAAGGCCAGGGCGCTCAAGCGGGCCGCATGGGCCATGACGAACCAATCGCGCGAGGTCCGGGCCGTGCGCGCCATCTCCTCTTCTACCGACAGGTCGCCCTGGTCATAGCGGATGGTCAGTGCGTTCAGTCGCGCAATGGCCAGGTAGCGCTGGTCGTTCTGGGCGCGCGCCTGCGTCTCCAGGCGCTTGTTCCAAATAGCCGCTCGCTCGAAATCGCCCTGGTTCAGAACCGTCCAGGCGACATGATACAGCCGGTTCAGCCCCTCGCGGTCACGGCGTTTTATCGCCGCCAGGCCGAAAGCTTCCAGCGCCGCGAAATTCGTACGGGAGGCGCGCTGTTCGACCGCACGCGCCAGTTCGGCGCTCTGCACCGCCTTGGCCGTGGCGGGCGCGGCGGCCGCCATCAGGGCGACCGCCATCAAGGGCGCGCGAACAAAGGTCTTGAGGCGTATGGAAGACATCCTCGCGACCCTAGTCCTGCGAAAGTTGCCTAAGACTTAGCGCCGTTCGACGACACGCGCCACGCCATGACCGCCCTTCAGGCCGACACGCCCAGATAGGCGCGGATCCAGTCGGCCAGGACGGCGCGGTCGTTCGGCTCGGCCAGGGTGGCGTGGGCCTGATCGACCAGGGCGTCGTCGATACGTCCCCGCCGCCCCTCGGTCAGGCGCGCGGCGAAGGCCGGATCGAACTCAGGGTGGCACTGGAAGCTGATGGCGTCCTGCCCCCAGGCCAGCCCGGCATAGGGCGTGAACGCGCTGGAGATCAGCACCCGCGCATCGGCGGGCGCGGCCACGACCTGATCCTGGTGCGACACCGGAATGGCGATGGTCGTCGCCGCGGGCGTCATCCAGGCCTCATCGCTCAGCACGTCATAGCGGTGCAGGCCGACGCCCCACCCCTTGTCGGACTTCTCGACCCGACCGCCGAAGGCGTGGGCCAGGATCTGGTGGCCGAAGCACACGCCCACCAACCGCGTCTTGCCTCGCGCCTCGCGCAGCCAGGCGGACAGCGGCTCGATCCAAGGCAGGTCTTCATAGACGCCCGCCGCCGATCCGGTGACGATCGTCCCGACGAAGGCCGACGGATCCTCGGGGAGTTCGCCCGCCTGAACGTCGAAGCGATGGGTGGTCGCGCCTTCGCCCAGCATGGCGCGGAACTGGGCGGTGTAGTCGCCGAACGCCTCGGCCAGATGAGCGGGCGGACGGCCGGTTTCGAGGATGGCGATGGCGGTCATGAAATCCACTTGATCGACAGGAGTGAAGGAAGCCTCAGCGGCCGGATTGCGGTAGAAGAAAGAACAAAGCAATGAGACGAACCGCCCATGCCTTCTTCCGCCGACGCCCAGGCCGATGCGCCGCTTGAAGACCTGGTCGTCCTGATCAATGTCTTCAAGTGCAATGCGCCCCATCAGGACGAACTGATGGAGCGTCTGGCGGATCTGGTGCGTATTCAGATCGCCCTGCCCGGCTTCGTCTCGGCCACCCTGCATCGCGGATTGAACGGTCGCGTGGCGGCCAATCACGCCGTCTGGGCCGACGCCGACGCCTGGAAGGCCATGACCCGCCATCCTCGGATCGTCGCGGCCATGGGGCCGATCCTGGCCATCGCGACCTTCGAGCCGCACCTCTATGAGCCGGGCGAGGTCATCCAGCCCTAGCCCGCGCGCCAGACCTCGGCCCGACCGCCCGCGTCGCCCAGCGCCTGGACCGTCCAGCCGCAGATTTCGGCGGCCGCCGCCTCTGCGCCCGAGGGGGCGTTGACCACCGTCATGGCGCAGCCGTTCATCTTCATCGGATTGTTCAGCGGACGCAGCCGCGCCTCGGCCACCAGCACCCGCGACAGCCCCGCCTGCTCCAACCGCCGGATGAAGCCGTCAAAGGTCTCCAGATCCTTCAGCGGCGTCCAGATCGCCACGCAGGCCGTCGGATCGGCGCGCAACACCGCCGCCGCCGTTTCGGCCGAGCGGACATAGTCGTCGGGCCGCTCGAACGGCGGATCGATCAGCACCAGCGGCGCCTTCAGCCCCCGCGCCGCACGCACCGCCTCCTCATAGCCGTCGCCCGCCTGCCCCACGGCGTTGGGCCAGGCCGCCAGCGCCTCGCGCAACAGGGCCTCGACCGGCGGATTCAGCTCGAAGCCGCGATAGGAATCCTCAGGCCGCAAGGCCCGCGCCGTCAACACCGGCGAGCCGGGATAGAACCGCACCCCGCCCTGCGGGTTCAGCGCCGCGACTTCCGCCGCCAGCGCCTCGATCAGCGGCGGCCGCGCCTCGGCGGTCATCAGCCGCGCCACCCCGGCCTCGGCCTCACGCGAGCGGACGGCATCGCCCGACAGGTCGTAGAGGCCCGCGCCCGCATGGGTGTCCAGCACGGCGACCGGGCCCAAGGCGTCGGTTCGCGCCTGCCGCTCCTTCAACAGCCACAGCACCAGGGCGTGCTTGACCAGATCGGCGAAGTTTCCGGCGTGAAAGCTGTGACGATAATTCATGCCCGCTCGTCTCTCGCGGCGAGCGCGGGGTCAAGCCCGCATCACCAGCGCTCTGATACGAAAAAGGCCCCCTGCCTTGCGGACAGGGGGCCTTGGCCTCGCTTCAGATTGCGATCAATCGGCCCAGTTCAGGACGACCTTGCCCGACTTGCCCGACTTCATGGCCTCGAAGCCCGCCTCGAAGTCCTGATACGGCATCTGGTGGGTGATCAGCGGCGTCAGGTCCAGACCGGCCTTCAGCAGGCCCAGCATCTTGCGCCAGGTGGTGAACATCTCGCGGCCATAGACGCCCTTGATGGTCAGGGCCTTCAGGATGATCGCGCCCCAGTCCGTCTCCATCGGCTTGGACGGAATGCCCAGCAGGGCCATGCCGCCGCCCATGATCAGGGTGTCGACGCACTGCTTGAAGGCGACGGGCGACCCCGACATCTCCAGCGCCACGTCAAAGCCGACCTTAAGGCCCAGCTCGTGCATGACGTCGCGCAGGTCTTCCTTGGTGGTGTTCACGGTGCGCACGCCCGGCGCAACCTTTTGCGCAAGTTCCAGACGGAAGTCGTTGATATCGGTCAGGACCACGGTGCGAGCGCCCGCATGGCGCGCCACGGCCGCGGCCATCATGCCGATGGGACCGGCGCCCGTGACCAGCACATCCTCGCCCAGCAGGTCGAACTGCTGCGCCGTGTGCACTGCGTTGCCGAACGGGTCCAGGATCGAGCCGATCTCATAGGGCACGTCGTCCGGCAGCTCGATGACGTTGAAGGCCGGGGCCACCACATATTCGGCGAAGGCGCCCTGGCGGTTCACGCCGATGCCGCGCGTGTCCGGGTCCAGGTGGAAGTGACCGGCGCGGGCCGCTTCGGAGTTCAGGTCGATGACGTGCCCCTCGGCCGAGACGCGCTGGCCGACCTTGAGGCGGCGATCCACGTCCTTGCCGATGGCGACGATCTCGCCGGCGAACTCGTGGCCGGTGATCATCGGCACGGGCACGTTCTTCTGGGACCACTCGTCCCAGTTCCAGATGTGGATGTCGGTGCCACAGACGGCGGTGCGGTGCACCTTGATCAGCACGTCCTCATCGCCCGCGACGGGAATGGGGGCGTCGATCAGCTCCAGCCCCTCGGCCGGTTTCGTCTTGGCCAGGGCCTTCATCATGTCAGCCATGTCGTTTCCTCAAACGCTTATTTAATTCCGTCACGGCCGGTCGCCCGGCCATGACGATACAGGCGAACGCCTATCAGATGACCCCCAACTCCTTGCCCGCCCGGGTGAAGGCGGCGACGGCGGCGTCGATCTGTTCGAAGGTGTGGGCCGCAGACATCTGGGTGCGGATGCGGGCCTGGCCGCGCGGCACCACGGGGAAGCTGAACCCGATGACATAGACGCCCAGCTCCAGCAGGCGCGCCGCCATGTCCTGCGCCAGCTTGGCGTCGCCCAGCATGACCGGAATGATCGGATGCTCGCCCGGCAGCAGGTCGAAGCCCGCCTCGGCCATGGCTGAACGGAACCGCGCCGCGTTGGCGAACAGCTGGGCGCGCAGCTTGTCGCCCTCATCCCCCGCGGCGATGCGGATGGCCTCCAGCGACGAGCCGCAGACGGCGGGCGCCAGGGCGTTGGAGAACAGATAGGGCCGCGCCCGCTGCTTCAGCAGTTCCACCACGCTCGACCGGGCGCAGATGAAGCCGCCCATGGCGCCGCCCAGCGCCTTGCCGAAGGTGCCGGTGACGAAGTCGACCTCGACGCCGCAATGCGAAAACGAGCCCCTGCCCTTGTCGCCCAGGAAGCCGGTCGCATGGCAGTCGTCGACCATGATCAGGGCCTGATACTGGTCGGCCAGGGCGCGGATCTGGTCGATCTTGCCGATGTAGCCGTCCATCGAGAAGGCGCCGTCGGTGGCGATGATGATGTTGCGGGCGCCGGCGGCGCGCGCCTCTTTCAGCTTGGCCTCCAGATCGGCCATGTCCGAGTTGGCGAAGCGGTAACGCTGGGCCTTCGACAGGCGCACGCCGTCGATGATGGAGGCGTGGTTCAGGCTGTCCGAGACGATGGCGTCCTCGGCCCCGAACAGCGGCTCGAAGATGCCGCCGTTGGCGTCGAAGGCGGCGGCGAACAGGATAGCGTCCTCAAAGCCGAGATAGTCGGCGATCGCGCGCTCCAGTTCCTTGTGGATCTCCAGCGTGCCGCAGATGAAGCGGACCGAGGCCGTCCCCGCCCCCCATTTTTCCTGCGCCTTGATCCCGGCCTGGGTGACGCGCTCGTCGCCCGCCAGCCCCAGATAGTTGTTGGCGCAGAAGTTCAGCACGTCGCGGCCGTTGACGGAGATCACCGGCCCCTGACGCGAGGCGATGACGCGCTCGGGCTTGGTCAGCCCCTGGGTGTCGATGTCAGCCAGTTCGGCGGAGACGCGATCGTAGAAAGCCTGGTTCGTATCTTGGGTCATGTTTGCTCCGCTACGCTGAATTCGGGCAGGTTTGAACCCCTAGTCTGCGAGCTCCGAAACAGTTTGAGCCGAGGCGTCGGCGACGGGCCGCAGGGGGCTGACCTCAACCTGCCCGCCGCAGGGGGTAAAGGCCAGCGGCAGGGCGATCGCCGTCGCGGCGCCCGGCGCCGTCACGCGCACCGTCTTGGCCGAAGGACAGGTCGTCTCGCCCTTGTCTTCATCCGGAATGACGGTCCAGGCCAGATCGAACCAGGCGGCCTGCTGCGGGCGGATTTCCACCGGCGTCGGCGCGCGGCCCTGGGCGAGATAGCTCCCCGGCGCCTGAACCGCGCGAACGCCGGTCATCAACTTGCCCTCGGCGTCCAGCAGGCTGACGGACGGATAGCCGGTCACGGTGCAAGCGTCAGGCCCGGTGTTCCGCAGCGCTAGGGTGGTGAGGCGATGACCCATGCCCGCGTCGCCGCCCTCGACCGTCAGGCGGAGGTTCTCGGCGGCGCACGGCGCGCCCGACGGCGGCGGCGCCACAGCGGCGACCGGGCGGCTGCAGCGCTCGATGATGGCGCCGCCCGCCTGATCCCCCGGCCCCCCGGTCTGGCCGATGCGGCTCAGCGTGCCGCTCTCCAGTTCGCCTCGGCTGGCCGTATGCCACTCCAGCCCCTGCCCCGCGTACCGGGCGCCGCTGGCCGCAACGACGTTGGTCAGGGCGTAGTCCTTTCCTTCGTAGGACAGACGAGCGGTCTGGGCGTCGGGATAGGCGACGACGACCGTCTTGCCGCTTTCGCAGGCATAGCCGACGGCGGCTGCGCTCTGGTCCGTCGGCGCCTCGATCGGCGAGGTCGGCTCGGCCGGCTTCTCCCGAGAACATCCGGCGGCCAGCAGCCCCAATCCGGCGGTCAGGGCGATGGTCTGGAACGTGGCGGATCTGGTCATGGCGGCCCCCTTGCTGCGGCGACCCTGCTGCAACGTCGAGGGCTTGTGAAGGCTCCGCCCCCGGCAAATCGTCAGGGAGCAGTTGCGTAACGATATACTATAACATATCAAGCCTCCCATCATTGTAACGGGGATGCGTGACATGCGATTTCGGACCTTCCTGCTGACCGCCGCGGGGGCGGCGGCGCTGACCAGCCTGGGCGTGGCTGCGCCCGCTTTCGCCGAAGACGTCGTACAGCGTCAGTCGCAGGGCGACCCGCATGATCACGCCCCCCGCGCCGCCGAGGCCTATGAGGTGGACGAGGTCGTGGTGCGCGCCCTGCCCCTGGGCCGCGCGGGCGACGACGTCGGCTCGCACGTCGCCCTGCTGAGCGGCGACGACCTGGTCCACCGGCGTCAGTCGACCCTGGGCGACACCCTGAACAGCATCCCCGGCGTCAACTCCGACACCTTCGGCGGCGGCGCCAGCCGCCCGGTGGTGCGCGGCCAGACCTCGCCTCGCGTCAAGGTGCTGAGCGAGGGCGCCGGCCTGATGGACGCCTCCGAGGTCTCGCCGGACCACGCGGTCAGCGGCGAGCCCCTGCTGCTGGAGGGCGTCGAGATCCTGCGCGGCCCGGCGGCCCTGCTCTACGGCGGCGGCGCCATCGGCGGCGCGGTCAACCTGCTGGACAAGAAGATCCCGACCCGCGTCCCAGCGAACGGCGGCGAGGGCGTGGCCGAATACCGTCGCGGCTCGGTCGATGACGAGGAAGCCGGCGTGGTCGGCCTGACGGTCGGCGCCGGAAACTTCGCCGTCCGCGTCGAGGCGGCCGCGCGCAAGTCGGACGACTACAAGGTTCCCGGCTGGGACGAGCCGCGTCTGGACGGCTCCTACAACGAAACCTCGACGGCGACGCTGGGCGCCTCCTGGATCGGGTCGCACGGCTATCTGGGCGCGGCCTATACCGAACAGACCAGCCGCTACGGCCTGGCCGGTCACAGCCATGAGTATGAAGACTGCCACCCGCACGGCGACCATCTGCATTGCGGCGGTCACGGCCACGACGACGATCATGGCCACGGCGACGACGATCACGGGCACGAGCATGAGGGCGATCACGACCACGCCGCCCCCGAGGTCCGTCTGAAGAGCCGTCGCGTCGACCTGCGCGGCGAACTGCGCGACCCGCTGCCGGGCATCGAGAACGTGCGTCTGCGCGCCGGCTACACCGACTATGAGCACAGCGAGCTGGAAGAAGGCGTCGTCTCGACCACCTTCACCAACAAGGGCTACGACGGCCGCATCGAGGCCCAGCACCGCGAGATCGCCGGCTTCCGCGGCGTGGTCGGCCTGCAGCTGAGCAAGAGCGACTTCGCCGCCATCGGCGAGGAAAGCTTCCTGGCCCCCAGCACGACCAAGAACACCGGCCTGTTCGTGATGGAGGAATACGAGATCGGCCTGTGGCACCTGGAAGGCGCCCTGCGCCAGGAATGGCAGGAGGCCTCGGCCGTCGGCCTGCCCGACGTCGAGCACAAGCCCTTCTCCATCTCGGGCGCGGCGGTGTGGCACTTCACCCCCGGCTGGTCCGGCGCCGTGTCGCTGTCGCGTTCGCAACGCGCCCCCTCGGCCCAGGAGCTGTATGCCGACGGCGTTCACCTGGCGACCAACACCTATGAGATCGGCGACGCTGGCCTGGACGTCGAGACGGCCAATTCGATCGAGCTGACCCTGCGCAAGACCGAAGGCGCCCTGACCGGCTCGGTCAGCGCCTATCATTACGTCTATGACGACTACATCTTCGCCCGGACCCTGGATCAGCATGAGGACTTCCGCCTGATCCGCTACAGCCAGGCCGACGCGACCTTCACCGGCATCGAGGGGGAACTGACGCAACAGTTCACCCCGTGGCTGTCGGGCACGGTGTTCGGCGATTACGTCCAGGGCGAGCTGAAGGGCGACGGCGGGAACCTGCCTCGCATCCCGGCGGCGCGGGCGGGCGTGCGCCTGGCCGCCTTCCAGGGACCGTGGTCCGGCGATGTGGAGTACAGCCGCACCTTCAAACAGACCGACATCGCCGCTTTCGAGACCGAGACGCCCGGCTACGACATGGTCAACGCCACCGTGGCCTATGACGTCGATCTGGGGCCGGTGCGCTCGCAGATCTTCCTGCGCGGGACCAATCTGCTGGACGAGACGGCTTTCAACCACGCCTCCTTCCTGGCCGAGACGGCGCCCCTGCGCGGGCGCAACCTGACGGTGGGCGTGCGCGCCCGCTTCTAGAGCGAAATCGGTTTAGTTGGACGCATGTCCAACTAAACTCAGATATTCGCTCCAGATAATTCTGGACCATTGTTCTGGGTTCAGTCGATCCGACTGAACCGAAAATGGTCTAGGTTTCTTCGCCGTTGCAAAAAACGAGGGGCGGGATCCGACGGATTCCGCCCCTTCGTCCGTTGGAGTCCTGTCGGTTCGAACAGGACTAAGCCCCGCATTACAGGAGTTTAATCCAGGAGAGCGATTGCGTCCCCTTTCGGCGCACATCGTTCTTTAATCGAGTCGATGCGATCGACGAGACAGGGCGTCGGTCGCGAGCGTGCCTGTTTTCCGGTTGCCTTTAGGACTCGACATGTCGCCAGTCGCCTTGCTGTTCGCCCTCGCCTCCCTGTCCCCTGCCGACACGGCGGCGCCCGCCGCCCCGCCGCAGTCCACGCCAGCCCAGACGGCGACCCCGGTCCCGCAGGAAGAGTTGGACGACGGCGCCTATGACCTGGGCACGCTCGCGGCCGTCACTACCACCCGGCGCGGCGCGGCCCTGGGCGACTATGAGCCCGAGCTGACCCTCGACGAGGAGCAGATCAAGGCCTACGGCGCCAGCAGCATCGAGGAGCTGATGACCCTGCTGGAGCCGGTGACGCGCAGTTCGCGCGGCGGCTCGCCGGTCTTCCTGGTCAACGGACGGCGCATCTCTGGCTTCCGCGAGATTCGCGGCATCCCCCCCGAGGCCATCGAGCGCACCGAAATCCTGCCTGAGGAAACCGCCCTGTCCTACGGCTACAGCGCCGATCAGCGGGTCGTGAACTTCGTGCTGAAGGCCGACTTCCGCTCCGTGACCATGCAGGCCAGCGCGCGCCGTCCCGACCAGGGCGGCCGCACCATGACCGACCTGGAAAGCAACATCCTGCGCATCTCGGGCAAGCAGCGCTGGACGCTGGACCTGGAATACGAACGCGACACCCCCCTGTTCGAGACCGAGCGCAACATCACCCGCGAGGGCGTTCCCTATGACCTGATGGGCAATGTCACCGCGCCGGGCGGCGGCGAGATCGACCCCGCCCTGTCGGCCCTGCTGGGCCAGAGCGTGACGACCGCCTCGGTCGGGGCGGGCGCGGCGGGCGGCGCCAGCCTGTCCGACTTCGGCGTCGGGCCGCGCGCCGACGACCTGACCGCCTATCGCACCTTGTCGCCCAAGCGCGAGAACAGCTCCATCTCCGGCTCCCTGGTGCGCGACCTGAACCAGACCATGTCGATGACGCTCAGCGGCGAACTGGAGGATACATCCAGCTTCTCCTACCTGGGCCTGCCGGGCCTCAGCCTGGCCCTGCCCTCGGCCAGCCCCTATTCGCCCTTCGCCGGCGACGTGCTTCTGCATCGCTATATCGACGCGCCCGGCGCGCTGGGGCGGCAGACGGACACCCTGTCGGGCCAGCTGGGTTTCCTGGTCGACGGCTATCTGGGCGACTGGCGCTGGACGGTGAACGGCGGCTACGACCGAACCGAGACCAAGACCCGCACCGGCCGAGGCCTCAACGACGACGCCCTGCAGGCAGGCGTGACGGCGGGAACCATCAACCCGTTCGGCGATCTGGGCCAGCTGCCGGCCAATCCGTTCGACACCGCGCGCTCCATCTCCAGCAAGTCCAGCCTCGAGGGCGTCATCAACGGCACGGCCTGGGAAGGCCCGGCCGGATCGCTGACCTCGACCTTCAAGGTCGGCTTCGACAGCCAGTCGCTGGACTCCGAGAACCTGCGCTTCTCCGAGGAACAGCAGGCCAGCGTCTTCTCCGAACGCTCCTTGTCGCGCGATCGCACCAGCGCCTCGGGCAACTTCAACCT
This sequence comes from Brevundimonas sp. RM1, assembly GCF_052907225.1. Taxonomy (NCBI): domain Bacteria; kingdom Pseudomonadati; phylum Pseudomonadota; class Alphaproteobacteria; order Caulobacterales; family Caulobacteraceae; genus Brevundimonas; species Brevundimonas sp. RM1. The sequence continues at coordinate 339,809 of NZ_JBRERY010000001.1, read as the reverse complement.
GCCCATCGCCAGCCGCGACCGCGAGGTGCTGGGCGCATTGGGCGACCTGTCGGCCAATCTGAACCTGGCCTATGAAGACCTGTCCGATTTCGGCGGCCTGTCGGCCTATACGGTCGGGCTGAACTGGTCGCCGTGGGAGCCGGTCAACTTCACCGCCAGCTGGGCCGACGAACAGAAGGCCCCGTCGATGTCGCAACTGAACGACCCGACGATCTCGACCCCGAACGTGCCGGTCTATGACTTCGCCACCGGCCAGTCGGTCAACATCGTCCGCATCGAGGGCGGCAACCCCAACCTGTCCGAGGAGACCAAGCGCGTCCTGAAGTTCGGCGTCAACCTGACCCCGCTGAAGGACAAGGATCTGCATTTCACGGCCAACTACACCCGGACCGAGACGGAAGGCTCCATCGCCTCCTTCCCAACCATCACGCCCGAACTGGAAGCCGCCCTGCCCGAGCGCTTCACGCGCGACCTGGACGGCAATCTTTTGTCGATCGACGCCCGGCCGTTGAACTTCCAGAAGGCCGAGCAGCAGGAAATCCGCTGGGGTCTGAACTTCTCGACCGCCTTCGGCAAGCCGGACCCCGCCGCCATGGCGCGCATGAACGCGCGCAGCGGCGGCGGCTCGCGTGGACCGGGCGGCGGCGCGCCGACAGTCATGCGCGTCCAGGGCGGCCCGCCTCCGGGAGGTCACAGCGCGGGCGGCGCGCCCTCTGGCGGCGGAATGCGGATGCAGCCTGGCGGCGGACGCGGCCGGGGCGGGGGCATGATGCCGGGCCAGGGGCGCTTCAACATCTCGCTCTACCACACCTATCGCATCCAGGATGAGATCACGATCCGCGACGGCCTGCCGGTGCTCGACCTGCTGGACGGCGCCGCCATCGGCGCGCGCGGCGGCCAGTCCCGCAATGAAGTCCAGCTGCAGATGGGCGCCTTCAAGAGCGGCATGGGCGGCTTCCTGAACGCCAACTGGAAAGAGTCCACGCGGATCAACGGCGGCTCGTCGCCGGACGACGACCTGAGCTTCTCGGACCTGACGACGGTGAACCTGAACCTGTTCGCCGACCTTTCGTCGCGGGAGAGCCTGGTCTCGCGCTACCCGTGGCTGAAGGGCGCCCGCGTCAGCGTCGGCGTCGAGAACATCTTCGACCAGCGCCTGAAGGTCCGCGACGGCCTGGGCGAGACGCCGCTGTCGTATCAGCCCGACTACCTCGACCCGCTGGGCCGCACGTTCAGGATCAGCCTGCGGAAGATCCTGTACTGATGGCCGCACCACCGCCGCTAACGAAGGAAGGGCGGCCTAGTCGGCCCCCTCCGCCGTCATCCTCGGACTTGATCCGAGGATCGAGGGGACCGGCGCGCTCTTCCTGTCCGCCGTCACGCAGACGGATGGCCCGATCCTCGGATCAAGTCCGAGGATGACGAAGAGCCATGATCATGAAAAAGGCCCAGTCGCGAGACCGGGCCTTTGTCTTTTAGTGATCGCCTTTCGGCGTCTCCATCAGTTCGATCAGCACCCCGCCCATCTCCTTGGGATGCAGGAACACCACCGGCGTCCCGTGCGCCCCGATGCGAGGCTCGCCCGTGCCCAGAATGGTCACGCCCTTGGCGCGCATCTCGGCGATGGCGGCGTGGATGTCGGCCACCTCGAAGCAGATGTGGTGCTGGCCGCCCTTAGGGTTCTTGGCCAGGAAGCCTGTGATCGGGCTGGTCTCGTCGAACGGCTCGATCAGTTCGATCTGGGCCGTCGGCGTGTCGATGAAGCAGACCTTCACCCCTTGGGCGGGCAGGTCGAACGGCTCGCCGATCTTCGTGGCGCCCAGAATATCGCGATACAGCTTGATCGACTCGGCGATGGAGGGCGTGGCGACGCCGACGTGGTTCAGATTGCCGATCACTTCTTCGTCTCCACAGGCACAGGCTGGGCGTAGCCCAGGCGCTGGTTCAGCTTCTCGATCAGGTCAACCGCCGTCTCGGCGATCACCGAGCCGGGCGGATAGACGGCCGCCGCGCCCATATCGAGCAGGGGCTGCACGTCCGACGGCGGAATGACCCCGCCGACCACCACCATGATGTCCGGGCGGCCCAGTTTCGCCAGTTCGGCGATCAGCTCAGGCGCCAACGTCAGATGCCCCGCCGCCAGCGATGAGGCGCCGACCGCATGGACGTTCTTCTCCACCGCGTCCTTGGCCGCCTCGGCAGGCGTCTGGAACAGGGAACCGGCCGTCACGTCGAAGCCGATGTCGCCGTATCCGGTGGCGACGACCTTCTGGCCCCGGTCATGGCCGTCCTGCCCCAGCTTGGCGATCAGGATGCGCGGCGGGCCGCCGTCGTTCTCGACGAAGGCGGCGACCATTTCACGGGCGCGGGCGACCTTGGGATCGTTGCCCGCCTCCTTCGCATAGACGCCCGAAACCGTCTTCACCGTCGCGATATGCCGGCCGAAGGCGGCCTCCAACGCGTCGGAGATTTCGCCGACAGTAGCCTTGGCGCGGGCCGCCCGCACCGCCAGCTCCATCAGGTTCTCATTCCCACGCGCACCCTCGGTCAGGGCGTCGAGCGCGGCTTGCGTCGCCGCCTCGTCGCGCTCGGCCTTCAGGCGTTGCAGCTTCTCGATCTGGCGGGCGCGCACCTCGGCGTTGTCGACCTTCAGCATCGGAATGTCGTCGACCACGGGGTTCAGATATTTGTTCACCCCCACGACCGTCTGCTGGCCGGTGTCGATGCGGGCCTGCGTCTTGGCGGCGGACTCTTCGATGCGCAGCTTGGGAATGCCCGCCTCGATGGCCTTGGCCATGCCGCCGTAGGCCTCGACCTCCTCCATCAGGGCGCGGGCCTTGGTCGCCAGCTCCTGAGTCAGGCGCTCGACGTAGAAGCTGCCGCCCCACGGGTCGATGACGCGCGTCAGACCCGTCTCGGCCTGCGCCAGAATCTGGGTGTTCCGCGCGATCCGGGCCGAGAAGTCGGTCGGCAGAGCCAGGGCCTCGTCCAGCGCATTGGTGTGCAGGCTCTGCGTCTGGCCGCCCGCCGCCGCCATGCACTCGACCATGGTGCGCGGCACATTGTTGAACACGTCCTGCGCCGCCAGCGACCAGCCCGAGGTCTGGCAGTGGGTCCGCAAGGACAGGGACTTGGGATTGACGCCGCCTTCGCGCTTCACCGCCTCGGCCCACAGCAGGCGGCCGGCGCGCATCTTGGCCACCTCCATGAAGTAGTTCATGCCGATGGCCCAGAAGAAGCTCAGACGCGGCGCGAACCGGTCGATCTCCATGCCCGCCGCCTTGCCCGCGCGTAAGTATTCGATGCCGTCCGACAGGGTGTAGGCTAGTTCGATGTCCGCCGAGGCTCCCGCCTCCTGCATGTGATAGCCGGAGATGGAGATGGAGTTGAACTTGGGCGTTTCCTTCGCCGTCCATTCGAAGATGTCGGCGATGATCCGCATCGAGGGCGCAGGCGGATAGATGTAGGTGTTGCGGACCATGAACTCCTTCAGAATGTCGTTCTGAATGGTCCCGGTCAGCTTGGCGTGATCGACGCCCTGCTCCTCGCCCGCCACGACGTAGAGGGCCAGGATAGGCAGCACCGCCCCGTTCATGGTCATGGACACCGACATCTGGTCCAGCGGAATGCCGTCGAACAGGGTTCGCATGTCCAGAATGCTGTCGATGGCCACGCCCGCCATGCCGACATCGCCCTTCACCCGCGGGTGGTCGCTGTCATAGCCCCGGTGGGTGGCCAGGTCGAAGGCGACCGACAGGCCCTTCTGACCGGCGGCCAGGTTGCGGCGATAGAAGGCGTTGGACTCCTCGGCGGTCGAGAAGCCCGCATACTGGCGGATCGTCCACGGCGCGCCCGCATACATGGTCGGATAGGGCCCGCGCACGAAGGGAGCGAAGCCCGGCAGGCCGTGGATGAAGTCCAGCCCGTCCAGCGCATCCCGCCCATAGGCCGTCTCGACCGTCAGCCCCTCGGGCGTGGTCCATGCGGCGCGGTCCGGCCCGGCGCCGACGGTGCCCAGATCAAGGGCGACCTTGGAGAAGTCAGGGAAACTCATTGAGCGGCCTCCTCGAAGGCGGCGGCGAAGCGGACAGGCGCCAGGGCCTCGAACGTTCCGACAGCGGCAGGCGCGACGGGCGCAGGCGTCACCGGCGCGGGCCGCACGTCCGGGTCGACGAATTTGGTGACGCCGACGATCTGGGCGGCGCCGTCCTTGAAGGCTTTTTCGGCCATGTCGCGGGCGCGGGCGATGCGGGGCTGGATCACCCCGCCTTGCAGACAGGCGATCACGCCGCCTTCCGCCTCATAGACCTGGAACTCGGCCCAGGCGGCCTCGGCCAGTTCGCGGGTGCGGGCGTCCAGATACCAGGAGCCGCTGGCCGGGTCGTCGACGCGGCCCAGGTTGGATTCCTCCATCAAGATCAGCTGGGTGTTGCGCGCCTGACGTTTGGCGAAATCGTCCGGCAGGCCCGCCGCGCGGGTGAAGCCGTCCAGCACCACCGCATCGGCTCCGCCCACGGCCCCGGCGAACCCGGCGGCGGTCAGGCGCAGCATGTTCGGCCACGGATCGCGCGCCGACAGCATCCGCCGCGACGAGCGCGCCTCGATGATCGCTGGAACCTCGGCGCCGAACGCCTTGGAGACGCTGGCCCAAATCAAGCGCAGCGCACGGATCTTGGCCAGGGAGTCGAAATAGGTCTGGTCCACGGCGACGCCCAGCACGACGCCCTTCAGCGCCGCCTTAACCGACAGCCCTGCTTCAAAGGCCGCCTTCACATAGGCCACGGCCGACGACGCGGCGAAGGCCAGTTCCTGGGCGATGGAGCCGCCTGCCTCATGCGCCACGCGGCCCGAGGCCATGAACAGCGTCGCCTCGGGATAGGTCGCGGCGTAGGTCGCCGCCGCCTTGGCCGTCTCGCCCATGATCGCCGCGAAACCGCCCGGCGCCCCGCCTGCCTCGGCATAGGCCGAGATCGGATCGAGGTGGAAGGCCAGCTTGGCGCGGGGCGAACCCTTGGCGGCCGCCGACAGGGCCTCCGCCGCCTTCACGCCCTCGAGCCCGGCGTCCAGCGCCACCGGCGCCAGTTCCAGCGCCACCCCGTCCAGCGCGCGCGCCAGCTTCGCAGCGTCCGACGCCGCCGGCCCGGCGATCAGGACGGAGGCCGCCCCGTTCTCCAGATCGGTCAAGATGGCGCGGTTGAGGGCATCGGCGTCCTCGCCCTCGTTCAGCGCCCGCACGTCCCACGCCCGGCCTTCGGAATCCGAGGGCCGGGGCGCGAACACCGGCTCGCCGCCGTTCGCCGCCCCATACAGAGGCTTCGTCGCCAGATGGTCCGCATCCAGATGGATGAGGCTCTCCAGCGGACGCTCCTTCAGCGCCTTGATAGCGGCTTCACGCCACTCCAGTGGGGTCGGGACGGCGAACTCGGTCATTTACTCGAACTCCACCAGCACGTCGTCGGCGGCGACCGGGTCGCCGGCCTTGGCCTTGACCGCCTTCACCTTGCCGTCGCGCTCGGCCTTGAGGATGTTCTGCATCTTCATGGCCTCGATGATGGCCACGGTCTCGCCGGACTTGACCTCCTGGCCCGGGGTCACGGGGATGTCGACCACCAGCCCCGGCATCGGCGACAGCACAAGCTTGGACGTATCCGCCGCCTGCTTCTCGGGCAGCAGGGCGTAGAGATGCGCCACGTCGGGACGCAGCACGCGCACTCGCGCCCGCGCCGCGCGGTGGCGAATGTCGAAGCCGTCGGCGGCGCGCTTCACCTCGGCGGTGAAGGCGTCGTCGTCCAGCACCGCCTTGAACAGCGACAGGCCCGGACGCCATTCGATCTCGGACAGGGAGACCTCCTCGCCGTCGATGGCGACGATCAGGTCTTCGGCCTCGTCATAGCCGACCTCGACCTCATAGGCCGTCTTGTCGATCAGGACGGTCCAGTCGGTGCGCTCGCTGGGATCGCCGTCCTGTTCGGCGATGACCTCATTCATGGCCACGGCCGAGGCGATCAGGATCTTCACCTGCTCAGGCGTCGGCGCCAAGCCGTGGAAGCCGTCGGGGAATTCGTCCTTGATGTAGCTGGTGGCCAGCTCGCCGGACTGGAAGCGTTCCTGATCCATGACCGCCGCCAGGAAGGGCACATTGTGGCCCAGCCCCGCCAGATGGGTGTCCTCCAGCGCGCGGGCCATGCCGCGCACGGCGTCCTCGCGCGTCTCGCCCCAGGCGCACAGCTTGGCGATCATGGGGTCGTAGAACATGCTGATCTCGTCGCCCTCGCGGACGCCCGAGTCATTGCGGACCGTATAGTCGCCTTGATCGCCCTCTTCCGGCTGCTCATAGCGCACCAGACGGCCGATCGACGGCAGGAAGCCGCGATAGGGATCTTCGGCGTAGATGCGGCTCTCGATGGCCCAACCGTTGATCGACAGGTCGTCCTGCTTGATCGCCAGTTGCTCGCCCCAGGCCGAGCGGATCATCTGCTCGACCAGATCGACGCCGGTGATCAGCTCCGTCACCGGATGCTCGACCTGCAGGCGGGTGTTCATCTCCAGGAAGTAGAAGCTCTTGTCCTGACCGGCGACGAACTCGACCGTGCCGGCCGAGTCATAGTTCACCGCCTTGGCCAGGGCGACGGCCTGCGCCCCCATGGCGGCGCGGGTCGCCTCGTCCAGCAGGGGCGACGGCGCCTCTTCGATGACCTTCTGGTTGCGGCGCTGGATCGAGCATTCGCGCTCGAACAGGTGGATGACGTTGCCGTGCTTATCGCCCAGCACCTGAATCTCGATGTGGCGCGGGTCGACGATGAACTTCTCGAGGAAGACGCGGTCGTCGCCGAAGGCGTTCAGCGCCTCGGCCTTCACGGCGGCGAAACCCTCGGCCATGTCGTCGTCCGAATGGGCGACGCGGATGCCCTTGCCCCCGCCCCCGGCCGAGGCCTTGATCATGACCGGATAGCCGATTTCGCGCGCGATCTTCACCGCCTCGTCCGGCGTTTCGATCAAGCCCATGTGGCCCGGCACGGTCGAGACGCCCGCCTCGGCGGCGAACTTCTTCGACGTGATCTTGTCGCCCATGGCGTCGATCGCCTCGGGGTTCGGCCCGATGAAGGCGATGCCCTCGGCCTTCAGGCGCCGCGCAAACCCGGCGTTTTCAGACAGGAAGCCGAAGCCGGGGTGCACGGCCTGCGCCCCCGTCTGCTTCACGGCGTCCACGATCTTGTCCTGGATCAGATAGGACTGCGCAGCCGGCGACGGGCCGATATGCACCGTCTCATCCGCCATCTCGCAGGCCAGCGACCCGGCGTCAGCGTCGGAGTAGACGACCACCGTCTTGATGCCCATGCGACGGCAGGTCTTGATGACGCGAACAGCAATTTCGCCGCGGTTGGCGATCAGAATTTTATCGAACATTTCTGGGCCTTACAGCGGGATGTTGTCGTGCTTCTTCCAGGGATTTTCCTGGGTCTTGTTCTTCAGCGTCTTCAGCGCCTTGATCAGCCGACGGCGGGTGCCGTGGGGCATGATGACGTCGTCGATATAGCCGAGCCCGGCCGCCACGAAGGGGTTGGCGAAGCGCTCCTTGTATTCGGCCTCCCGCGCCGCCAGGGCCTCGGGGTCGCCGGCCTCCTTGCGGAAGATGATCTCGACCGCGCCCTTGGCGCCCATGACCGCGATCTCGGCGGTGGGCCAGGCGTAGTTGACGTCGCCGCGCAGGTGCTTGGAGCTCATGACATCATAGGCGCCGCCGTAGGCCTTGCGCGTGATGACCGTCAGCTTGGGCACGGTGGCCTCGGCATAGGCGAACAGCAGCTTGGCGCCGTGCTTGATCAGGGCGCCGTATTCCTGCTTGGTGCCCGGCATGAAGCCCGGCACGTCGACAAAGGTCACCAGCGGGATGTGGAAGGCGTCGCAGAAGCGCACGAAGCGCGCGGCCTTGCGGCTGGAGTCGATGTCCAGCACGCCCGCCAGGGTCTGGGGCTGGTTGCCGACGATGCCGACCGGCTGGCCGTCCAGACGGCCGAAACCGCAGATGATGTTCTTGGCGAAGTCGGCGCCGATCTCGAAGAAGTCGGCCTCGTCGACCGTCTTCAGGATCAGCTCCTTCATGTCATAGGGCTGGTTCGGATTGGCCGGGACCAGGGTGTCCAGCGAGGCCTCGTCGCGATCCGGCTCGTCATAGGTGTCGCGGACCGGCGGCGTCTCGCGGTTCGACAGCGGCAGGAAGCCGATCAGGCGGCGCACCTCCGACAGGGCCTCCAGATCGTTCTCGAAGGCGCCGTCGGCGACCCCCGACTTGCCCGCATGGACGCGGGCGCCGCCCAGGTCTTCGTGGCTGACCACCTCGTTGGTGACGGTCTTCACCACGTCGGGGCCGGTCACATACATGTAGGAGGTGTCCTTCACCATGAAGATGAAGTCGGTGATTGCGGGCGAATAGACGTCGCCGCCCGCGCACGGGCCCATGATGACCGAGATCTGCGGGATGACGCCCGAGGCCAGGGTGTTCTGCAGGAAGATGTCGGCGTAACCGGCCAGCGATTCCACCCCTTCCTGAATGCGCGCGCCGCCTGCGTCGAACAGGCCGATGATCGGCGCGCCGGCCGTCAGGGCCATCTTCTGAATCTTGACGATCTTGGCCGCGTGGGCGCCCGACAGCGAACCGCCGAACACGGTGAAGTCCTTGGAGAAGACATAGACCAGACGGCCGTTGATCGTGCCCCGCCCGGTGACGACGCCGTCGCCGGGGATGCGCTGCTCGGCCATGCCGAAGTCGTGGCTGCGATGCTCCACGAACATGTCGGTCTCTTCGAAGGAGCCTTCGTCCAGCAGGACACCGATGCGTTCGCGGGCGGTCAGCTTGCCCTTGGCGTGCTGGCTGGCGATGCGCTTCTCGCCCCCGCCCAGCTTGGCGGCGGCTCGACGGCGCTCGAGTTCCTCGAGGATGGCCTGGCTCATGGTTGGAGCGACTCCCTGACTTCGTTCAGGGTCCAACAAGCCGCTTCATCGCAAAAAGGCAATCGCAACTTTGCAAAAGGCCTTCAAGTGCGTAAGCCTGCCAAGGCAGACAGGCGTTTTTGCAAAGTTGCAATGCCCGACCATCATGGCTGAAAAACTCTACCTCGGGACCAAGGTCCGCAAGCTGCGCGAGGCGCGCGGCTGGACGCTGGAACAGTGCGCCGGGCGGCTGGCGCTATCGCCCTCCTACCTGTCGCAGATCGAGACCAACCAGCGCCCGGCCACGGCGCGGGTGCTGATCGCCCTGACGCGCGCCTTCGACGTGGACGCCAGCCTGTTCGATCTGGACGGCGACGCCCGCCTGATCGCCGACCTGCGCGAGGCGACCACCGACGTCGCGGGCCACGCCGAGGCGCCCACGGCGGGCGAGCTCAAACAGGCGGCCATGAACGCGCCCCGGCTGGCGCGGCAGTTCCTGGCCCTGCATCAGGACTATCGCCGTCTGGACGAGCGGCTGAAGACGCTGAACGAGACGCTGGGCCGCGACGAACACGCCGCCGACGCCGCCCCCGCCCTGCCCTATGAGGCGGTGCGCGACTTCTTCCACTATCGCGACAACTACATCGACGCCCTGGACCGGGCGGCGGAGGATCTGGCCGCGCGGCTGAACCTGGGCGACGGCGCCCATCCGGAGCGCGAGCTGGAGGCCGCCCTCAACGACCTGTGCGGCGTGCGCGTCGCCACCGGTCAGGGACGCGGCGCCATGCGGCGCTTCGATCCAGGCGCGCGCATCCTCTATGTCGACGCCAGCCTGCCGGGCGCCACCCGCGCCTTCCAGATGGCGCATCAGTTGGTTCGCTTACGGTTCGAAGACCTGATCGAGCACGAACTGGACCGCGCCGCCTTCGACATTCCCGCCGCGCGCGACGTGTGCCGGGTCGGTCTGGCCAACTATGCAGCGGGTGCGCTGCTGCTGCCCTATCGCGCGTTTCTGGAGGCGGCGCGGGAGCTGCGGCACGACGTGGACCGCCTGCGCAACCGCTTCCACGTCAGCTTCGAACAGGCCTGCCACCGGTTGAGCACGCTACAGAGGCCCGGCTGGCGCGGCGTGGCCTTCTATTTCGCGCGGGTGGACATGGCCGGGAACATCACCAAGCGGCACAGCGCCACGCGCTTCCAGTTCGCCCGCTTCGGCGGCGCCTGCCCGTTATGGAACGTCCATGAGGCGTTCAGCGCACCGGACCGCATTCTGGTCAATCTGTCGGAGATGCCCGACGGCGCCCGCTACGTCTGTATCGCCAAGAGCGTGTCCAAGCCGGGCGGCTCGTTCCTGGAGCCGGATCGCCGCTATGCGCTGGGACTGGGGTGCGAGATCGAGCACGCGGCCCAGTTGGTCTATGCGGACGGGCTGGACCTGAACGGCCCGCCGACGCGCATGGGGGTGAACTGCCGCATCTGCGAACGGACGGACTGCACGCAAAGGGCGTTTCCGCCGATCGACCGGACCCTGGCCGTGCCGAAGAATGAGCGGGGGGTGATCCCCTATACGCTCTCATAATTATTCCTTCTCCCGATGGGAGAAGGTGCCCCGAAGGGGCGGATGAGGGTTCCCGGCCTCAGTCGACGTAAGCCGCCGCAAAACGGCTGACTTCGGAACCCTCACCCTTTGGCTGCTTCGCGCCGCCCTTGGGGTCGCCTATTCCAATCGCCTTCGGCTCTTGGAGGCTCAAGCCCTCTCCCATCGGGAGAGGGGCAGAGTTACCCCATCGTCGGGATGACGAAGCTCGAGTCCGCATGCTCCAGATCGCTGTCCGGCCAGCGGGCCGTCACGGTCTTGGTCTTGGTCCAGAAGCGGACGCCTTCCATGCCGTGCTGGTTGATGTCGCCGAAGGCCGAACGCTTCCAGCCGCCGAACGAGTGATAGGCCACCGGCACCGGGATCGGCACGTTGATGCCGACCATGCCGACGTTGACGCGGGCGGCGAAGTCGCGGGCCGCGCGGCCGTTCTGGGTGAAGATGGCGACGCCGTTGCCGTACTGGTGCTTGCTCGGCAGGCTCAGCGCCTCCTCAAAGCTGGCGGCGCGCATGATCTGCAGCACCGGGCCGAAGATCTCTTCCTTGTAGGATTCCATCTCGGGCTTCACGTGGTCGAACAGAGACGGGCCGATGAAGAAGCCCTTCTCGTGGCCCTGCAGGCTGAACTCGCGGCCGTCGACGACCAGTTCAGCGCCTTCTTCCACGCCCTTGTTGATCCAGCCCAGAACCTTGTCCTTGTGGGTCTGGGTGACGACCGGGCCATAGTGGGCCTCGGCGTCGGTAGAGACGCCGACGCGCAGGTTCGGGATTTCCGAGACCAGACGCTCGCGCAGTTCATCGGCGGTGCGCTGACCGACCGGCACCACGACCGGCAGGGCCATGCAGCGCTCGCCGGCCGAGCCGTAGGCCGCGCCGGTCAGATCCTTGATGACCTGATCCATGTCGGCGTCGGGCAGGACGATGCCGTGGTTCTTGGCGCCGCCCATGGCCTGAACGCGCTTGCCGTGGGCCGCGCCCTTCTGGAAGACATAGTGGGCGATGTCCGACGAGCCGACGAAGCTGACGGCGTGGATCAGCGGGTGTTCGAGGATGGAGTCGACCGCCACCTTGTCGCCGTGGACGACGTTCAGCACGCCCTTGGGCGCGCCCGCCTCCATCATCAGTTCGCCCAGACGCACCGGCAGGGACGGGTCACGCTCGGACGGCTTCAGGATGAAGGTGTTGCCCGCGGCGATGGCCACGCCGAACATCCACATCGGGATCATGCCGGGGAAGTTGAACGGAGTGATGCCCGCCACCACGCCCAGCGGCTGGCGCATGGAATAGACGTCGATGCCCGGACCGGCGCCATAGGTGTATTCGCCCTTCGAGGCGTGCGGGATGCCGCAGGCGAACTCGATCACTTCCAGACCGCGCTGGATGTCACCCTTGGAGTCGGCGATGACCTTGCCGTGCTCGCTGGACAGCAGTTCGGCCAGTTCGTTCATGTTCGCCTCGACCAGGCGCTTGAACTCGAACATGACGCGGGCGCGACGCTGCGGGTTGGTCGAGGACCAGCCTTCAAAGGCGGCCTGCGCCGACTGGACCGCGCGATCCAGTTCCGACGGCGTCGCCAGTTGGACGCGGGCCTGAACCTCGCCGGTGTTGGGGTTGAAGACGTCGCCGAAGCGACCCGACGCTCCCTCGAAAGCCGCACCGTCGATGAAGTGGCGAATATCGCGCATTGAACGTCTCTCCCGATGATTATGGTTCTTCGTGAGCCTGCCCTAGCAGAGCGGGTCGATCAGGCCCATTGCAATCTTGCAGGTGATGATGTGCATCTCTGCATATGTTCGACTGGGATGATCTGAGGGTGTTTCTGGCCGCCGCGCGCGCCGGGTCGCTGGCCACGGCGGCGCAGCGGCTGGGCGTGGACGCGGCCACCGTCGGGCGGCGCGTCGCACGGCTGGAGACGGCGCTGAAGTCGACCCTTCTGGTGCGCTCGGCCGCCGGGCTGCACCTGACGGCCACCGGCGCCCAGCTGCTGGAGCGAGCGCTGGACGCCGAAAGCGCGATGGAGGCCGCGGGGCGCGTCACCCAGCCCGACCTGATCGCGGGAGCCGTGCGGATCAGCGCCTCGGAAGGCTTCGGCGGCGCGGTGCTGGCCCCCGCCCTGCCCGGCCTGCTGGCGGCGCACCCGGGGCTGAACGTCGAACTGGCGGCCAGTTCCGGCTTTCTGTCGCCCAGCCGCCGCGAGGTGGACATGGCCATCACCCTCAGCCCCGCCGACAGCCCGCGTCTGATCGTCGAGCCGCTGACCACCTATCAACTGGCGCTCTACGCCGCGCCGGAATACCTGGAACGCCTCGGCGCGCCCGACACCATCGACGACCTGAACCGCGTCGACATGATCGGCTATGTCGACGACCTGATCTATGCGCCCGAGTTGCATTATCTGGACGAGATCCGCCCGCACCTGCGTCCCCGCCTGGCTTCATCCTCCATCCGCGCCCAACGGGACATGGTGGCGGCGGGCGGCGGCATCGGCGTTCTGCCCTGCTTTTTGGCGGAGGGGCTGACGCGCGTTCTGGCGGACGCTGTGCTGATCGAGCGGCGCTTCTGGCTCAGCACCCACCGCGAGGTCCACGGCACGGCGCGGCTGAAAACGGTCCGGCGCTGGATCAAGGCCCTGTGTCAGGATCAGGTCAGCCGCCTCGCCCCCTTGCCCGCGACCACGCCGAGACGCGCCGAAGGGTGACTATATTTTACATTTTACATTGCTCTAAAGGCCAGCATCCGGGGCTATGACTCCAGCGTTCTCCTCGGAGCTGCGTAACAAGTATGAAGATCGCGATATTAGATGACGATCCCGTCCAATTGGAGTTCGTCTCCGAGGTCGTCCAGGACGCCGGGTATCGCGCCACTCTGTTTTCGCGCGGCCAGGCGCTGATCTCTGCCCTGCGCAAGGACACCTTCGACATGCTGATCGTCGACTGGAACCTGCCGGACCGTTCGGGCCTGGAGGTGCTGGCCTGGGCGCGCACCAATCTGAAGCCCGCCCCGCCCATGCTGCTGGTCACCAGCCGCGCCGAGGATGAAGACGTGGTCGCAGGCCTGGACGCCGGGGCCGACGACTACCTGCCCAAGCCCCTGTCCAAACCGGTGCTGGCGGCGCGGATCAACGCCCTGATTCGTCGCGCCTACGCCCAGCCGACGACGCCGGGCGTCGAGGTCTATGACGGCTTGTCCTTCCACGAGTCCGCCGGGTCCGTGACCCGCGACGGCCAGCCAGTCGCCCTGACGGCCAAGGAATACGCCCTGGCCCTGCTGCTGTTCCGCAACCTGCACCGGGCGCTGTCGCGGACCTATATCCTGGAGACGGTCTGGGGCAATGAGCCGGACCTGAACAGCCGTTCGCTGGACATGCACATCTCGCGCATCCGCAACAAGCTGGAGTTGCGACCCGAGCGAGGCTTCCGCCTGACCCCCATTTACAGCTACGGATACCGTCTTGAGCGCGTCGCGGGGGCCGAGCCCGGCCCTGACGCCTGAATAAGGACGCAGGTGGCGGAATGAAGACGGATTGGTCTGCGGCTCTGGCGGTTGCGGCGATGCTGGCCGCAGGAAGCGCCGCCGCACAGACTTCGGCCGCCCCGCCCGCTGCCCGGACGGCCGCCTCCGTCGAGACCCTCGACTATGTCGTCCAACGCGGCGACACCCTGATCGACCTGGCGACCGCCTACATGCACCGGCCGCTCGACTATCGCCGAGTTCAGCGCGAGAACCGGGTCGCCAATCCGCGTCGCCTCGCCATCGGTCGCACCCTGGCCCTGCCCGTCGATCTGCTGCGCGCCGATCCGGACGAGGCGCGCATCGCCGGCTTTCGCGGCGCCGCGACCCTGAACCAGGACGGCCGCTCCGCCGCCCCCGCACCCGGCCAGACCGTGCGCGAAGGCGCCGTTCTCAGCACCGGGGCCAACGCCTTCGTCCGCCTGGCGCTGTCCGACGGCAGCCATGTGGTCGTGCCCTCCAACAGCCGCGTGCGGGTCAGCCGCCTGCGCCGCTACGCCATCAACGGCGCCGTCGATCACGCCCTGACGGTCGAGGCGGGCCGCGCCGAGTCGAGCGTCACGCCCCGGCGCCGCCCGGGCGGCTTCGCCATCCGCACCCCGGTCTCGGTCTCGGCCGTGCGCGGCACCGACTTCCGCGTCTCCTTCGACGATGACGCCGACCGCTCGAGCACCGAAGTGCTGGAAGGCGCCGTCGCCATCGCCTCGGGCCGGGCCGAAACCCTGGCCGCCGCAGATCAGGGCGTCAGCGCCGCCGCCGGCGCTGTTCGCCTGCTGCCCCTGCTGCCCGCGCCCGCCCTGGTTCGCCCCGACGCGCCGCAGACCCAGGCCCAGGTCGCCTTCGACATCCAGCCCCTGCCCGGCGCCGAACGCTATCGCGGCCGCGTCGCCCAGGACGCCGGCATGATCGAGGCCTTCGCCGAGGCCGACAGCGCGCCCGGCGGCCCCCTGGTCTTCGGCGAGATGGAGGAAGGCGCCTTCTTCCTGCGCCTGACCGCCCTGTCGCCCGAGGGGCTGGAGGGCAAGCCCACCACCTACAGCTTCATCCGCGCCCGCAACGGCGTCGGCGGTCTGGCCTCGGCCCTGGACCAGCGCGACCGCCGCCGCTTCTACCGCTTTCGCTGGGAGGCCGAGGGCGTCGGCGCGGCGACTTTCCGCTTCCAGCTGTGGCGCGAGGCCGAGGACGGAACCGTCGATGGCCCCCTGCTGGTCGACCAGCCCGGCCTGACCGACGAGGCCTTCACCCTCAGCGACCTGCCGCCGGGCGTCTACAGCTGGCGGGTGCAGGGCGCGCGCCATCGCTTCGGCCGTCTGCTGGAAGCCTGGTCCGAACCGCAACAGCTCCGCATCGGACGATAGCGCCGTGCCCGCGCCCTCAGGGCCGAAAGGCGGCTGGAGAGGCTGGCTCGGCGCCCGCTTGACCGGCCGTCGCGCCCTGGTCGAATGGGGGCTGGTGGCGACGCTGTCCGCCCTGCTGGTCGGCTGGATGGCGCTGACGCCCGCCGCCGACGGCGCCGACCACCTGATCTATGACGCCCTGATGCGGGCCGAGGCGGGACCGGCCGACGAAGACATCGTCATCATCGCCATCGACGACCGCAGCCTGGAAGCCCTGGGCCAATGGCCCTGGCCGCGCGACCTGCACGCCCGGCTGATCGACCGCCTGACCCAGGCGGGCGCGGGGCCTGTCGCCTACGACGTCCTGTTCACCGAAGCCTCTCCGCAGGACGACGCCCTTGCCGCCGCCCTGGCCCGCAACGGCAAGGTCCGCCTGCCCGTGGTGCTGGACGCCCCCGGCCTGAACGGCGCCGCCTTTCGCGAAGACGCTCCCGCGCCCGGCCTGACCGAGGCGTCGGCGGGCCTGGGCCACGTCAACCTGACGGTCGACGACGACGGCGCCGTGCGTCGCCTGCCCCTCTATCTTCAGGCGGGCGAGCGGACCTGGCCGCACCTGATCTTGCCCCTGGCCGCCGCCAAGGGCGCCGTTCCTGCGCCGCCCGCGCCGCATGACGGCGGCGACCTGTTCGCCGCCTCGCCGGAAGCCCTGATCTATCGCGGCCCGCCCGGCGCCTTCCGCACCCTGTCCTTCGCCGACGTGCTCAGCGGCGAGACGCCCGCCGCCTTCCTGAAGGACAGGCTGGTGCTGGTCGGGGCGACGGCGCCGGGCCTAGGCGACCGTTACGCCACCCCGGCCACGCCTCACGGCGAACTGCGTCCCGGCGTCGAGGTGCAGGCCGCCCTGCTCCAGACCCTGATCGAGGGCGGCGGCCCGCGCAGCCTGTCGCCCGCCTGGGTGCTGATCCTGTCCCTGCTGCCGCTCGGCCTGCTGGTCGCCGGCTTCCTGGTGCTGCGCCCGGCCGCCAACATGGCCCTGGGCGCCGGGCTGATCGTCGTGACGTTGATCGCCGCCGCGACCGCCTTCCTCGCGGGCGGCCTGTGGCTCCCGCCCTCGGCCGCCGTGGCTGGCTTGGCCCTGGCCTATCCCCTGTGGAGTTGGCGCCGCCTGGCCGCAGCCTCGGCCTATATGCAGAGCGAGGTCGAGGCCTTCGAGCGCGACGGCGTGCGTCTGACCGGCCGCGCCCAGGGCGGCGATGTCGTGGCCCGTCAGGTGGACGCCCTGCGCGCCGCCGTGCGTCAGGTGCGCGACCTGGAGCGCTTCATCTCCGACGCCCTGCGAAGCCTGCCCGACGCCACCGTCGTCGCCGACCCTCACGCCCGCATCATCCTGTCCAACGACCGGGCCGAAGCCCTGTTCGGCGCGCGTCTGAAGGACGACGCCGACCTGCCCCTGCTGTTCCAGTCCCTGGGCGAACCGGCCTGGCGCCGCTTCCTCGATACCGAGGGCGATCCCGGCGACATCACCACGCCCGACGGCCGCATCCTGAAGGCCGCCGCCTCTGTCTTGACCGACGCCGAGGGCCATCCGGTCGGCCATATCGTGCGCTTCGCCGACATGACCCGTTTCCGCGCCGCCGAGCGTCAGCGCGCCGAGGCCCTGCAACTGCTCAGCCACGACATGCGCGCGCCTCAGGTGTCGATCCTGACCCTGCTGGACGGCCCCGCCCCGCGCCTGGACCCCATGGTCGAGCGCCGCATCGCCGACTACGCCCGCCAGACCCTCGACCTCGCCGAAGGCTATGTTCAACTGGCCCGCGCCGAGAGCCAACCCTATCGCTCCGAGCTGCTGGACCTGGGCCAGATCGCCATGGATGCGGCCGACATCCTGTGGCCCCAGGCGTCGAAGAAGGGCGTCCGCATCCTCACGCCCGACGGCGAGGAAGAGTTCCTGGTCCAGGGCGACCCCGCCCTGTTGCGCCGCCTGACCACCAACCTTCTCGACAACGCCCTGAAATACGGCCCGGCGGGCGGCGCCATCCAGGTCAGGCTGACCGGGGCCGAGGAAGACGGCCGCCCGGTCTGCGTCCTCAGCGTCAGCGATCAGGGCCCTGGTCTGTCGGAAGAGGCCGGGCGTCGTTTGTTCCAGCCCTTCGGCCACGGCGGTGCCGATCATCGCGGCGCGGGTCTGGGCCTCGCCTTCGTCCGCACCGTCGCCGAACGCCACGGCGGAACCATCCGCCACCAGCCCGGATCGCCGGGCGCGACCTTCATCCTGACCCTGCCCAGGATCACGGAAGAGGAATGAAGCTGCGGGCGGTCGGCCCTAGTCCGCCGCGTCCAACTGCGCTGCGGCCGCCTTGGCCAGCAGGCCCGGCGCGGTTTCGGCCTGACGCCGTCCCAGGATCGCCACCGCCGAGGCGCGGTAGGCACCCGCCTCATTCCCCGGCCCGGTCAGGATCACCGTCAGGCTGTGCGTCTGGCGGCCCTGGCTCCACCATTGCGGCAGGCGCGGCGCATCGGTCCACTCGCCCTGGCGCGCATCGACGTCCGTGAAGACGCCGGTCTTCTGAGGCCGCACCGCATAGGCCGTCTCGATCCGCCAGGCGGCCTTGTCGTCCACCTCGCGCCAGCCGCGCGCGCTCAGCGCCTGACGCACGGCCTCGGCCGCCGCGCGGTCGGCCTCGCTCGGCGCCTCGGCCTCCAACAGGCGGTAGGCGGTCACGTTCGCAGGCACGGCGGCCGACAACTGCGTCTCGACGCGCGGCGCAGAAACGCAGCCCGCCAGGACGGCCGCGCTAACCAGGGGAAGAGCCAGACGAGAGATCATGGCTGCGATACCTGCCCCGCCGCGCCCTCCAAGTCCACAACGGACGATTCCAACGGGCCGAAAAGCGCGCCCGCCTAGCCGCCGGACGCCAGCGCGCCCGTCACGCCCAGCGTCCCGTCCGCGTTCTCGACCACACCCAGTTCCTCGATGCGCGCCCCGCCCTGCTCCAGCACGGCCAGCCAGCCGAAGGCCTGGGCCGTCGTCACGCGGTCCAACCGAAAGCCCAGCCGCCCGCCCTCGGACATGCCCAGCGTCGGCTGCACTCCCGCCGCCGGGGCGGTGGAGGCGACCAGAGCCTGCAGATCGACCGCCTCAGCCGGTCGCGCGCCGCGCTGGATCACGGCCGTCTCGACCTGCGTCAGTCGCCGCTCGGCGGCGACGCGGGCGCGCGCCTGATCGGCCTGCCAGCCGTCCAGCGGCCGCACCACGCCCAGCCAGCCGACGACGCCCAGCACCAGCGCCCCCATGACCGCCAGCATCCGCCGCTCGCGCAGCGACCGGCCGTCCCACCAGGCGGCGACGGAAGAGAGGGCCTTCATCGGGCGCCTCCGATCGTAAGGGTGCTGACCATGCGCCCGCCTTCCTCGGCCGAGGTTTCGTCGACCACCGCCAGACCGGCCTCGGCCAGATCGGCGCGCACGGCGTCCAGATCATTGAACGTCGGATGGGCCAGGGTGACCCGCAGCCCCTCGCCGCCCAGGGTCGCGTCGTCCAGTTCCGCGCCCGGCACGCGCTCGACGGCGGCGAAGACGGCGGCCATCGCCCGCGCGGTCCCGCCCGGCGGCGGCCCGGCGTCGAGGCGGCGCAGAGCCTCCGGCGCCGGATCGTCCGCCGTCACCAGCTCAGGATAGAGCTTCACCGCCCCCGCCCGAGCGCCCGCCTCGGCGCGATCGGCCGCCGTGCGATCGCGCAACCCTTCGGCCGCCATCAGGATCAGGGGCGAGGCCAACAGCGCCGCCGCCAGACCCGCCGCCAGCCGCCAACCCTTGGCCGTCTGTCCCCGCTCGCGCCGGTCGTGGACCTGCAACAGATCGACCGGCGCCGCCATCGCCCCCGCCGCCAGGGCCGCGTCCAAAGTCTCGCCTTCCAGCCAGGTCAAAGAACGCCCGGCCGCAACCGCCTCCGCCAAATCCGGCTGAACCGTCACGGCGAAGACCGGGCCGCGCAGCACCACGTCGGCCCCCGCCTGTGCGGCGGTCAGCGTCTCCGCCTCCAGCGGCGCGGGCAGGCACAGATTGTCCGGCACGACCGCCTCGGGCCGGATGTCGAAGGCCTCCATCCAGCGCAGCCAGGCCTGCAACAGCTTGGCCGAAACCGCCGCCGTCAGGCGCGGGCCGCCATCGACCGGCGCAACGCCCAGAGCCACGTCCAGCCCCTCGACCTCGCCCGCCGCCTGATCGCGCAAGGCCCAGCGCGCGGCGGCTCTGGCCTGCGCCATATTGCCCGGCGGCAGGTCCAGCCAGCGCGTCATGACGTCCGCGCCGGGGGCCACGGCGATGGTGCGCATCGACGGCGGCGCTTCGGCCTGATGCGGGTCCAACTCGCCGCGTCCGACGACACGGCCCTCGCGATCGACCAGCAGGAAACGCGCCGCCAGGGTCGCGTGGGTCGGGATGAACAGGATGCGGGCGTGGCTCATTCTTCCATGCTCATTCTTCAGGCGTCCAGCGACGGATGACGGTGCGCGCCGCGCCGTCGGGCGCGACGTGGATCAGGGCGGTGCGGACGGCGCGGGCGTCGCCATGCTCGATCTCGACCCTCAGGTCGAAGTAACGGGTGGCCAGGGTGATCTGGCCCTTGGCCTCTTCGTCGACGACCACGCCCGACAGGGCGGGTTGGGCCCAGAAGGCGTCCGGGCTGCTCCAACCCGTCGCAGGACGCGCGGCGATGGCCGCCTTGGCCGCGTTCAACCCCACCACGCCCCGGCTGATCGCGACCAGCAGAACGGCGTCCTGCGGCTCCAGCGTATTCACATTCAGGGGCGACAGCCGCGCTTCCGGCAGGGCGCATAGATACGGCCTCAACCGGCGATAGAGGGCGTCGTCCACCCCCGCCACAGCACGCAGCTCGCTGACCTCGGCCAGCATGACCCCGCCGGTGCGATACGGCGTCGGGCGGCTGGCGTAGGCGGCGTCCTCCGCCCCCTGCGCCGAAACCTCGTCGTCGCCGTCCATCCAGTCGGTCAGGGCCGCCGCGACCGCCGCCATCCGCCCGCGCGGCAGGCCCAACGCTTCGCCCAAGGCGATGAACTGCGCCGCTCCTTCGGGCCGCGCCATCAGATCCTCGCCCTGCCCCAGCACCAAGCTGTTCAGGTTGAAACAGGACTGTCCGTCGCGGATCACCGCCCGCCCCTCGCCGTCTTCCAGCGGTAAGCCGAAGACGCGACCGTTCCACTGCGGCTGAAGCGGCGTGCGCGCGGGATCAACGCGAACCAGGTCGGACAGGCGCCGCCGCGCCAGAGCCTCCGCCCCCGCCGCAAAGGCTTGCGCCTGCGCCTGGCTCTCGGCGTTGGTCGTGCGACGCACGGAAAAGCGCACATCATCCAGCAGCACCACGCACAGCGCCGCCATCACCGCCACCAGCAACAGGACGGTCAACAGGGCCATGCCCCGGCGATCGCGCGCGCGGGGCCTCATGCGGCGGCGACCAGAAACAGCTGCTCGACCGGGCCGAAACCGTCGAGCGTCAGCGTCACCCGCACGGCGTCCGGCAGGGGCCGGTCGCTGCTGGCGGAAAAGGCGGGCGCCTCGGACCCGTTCTGGATGAAGGCGACGCGCGCCTCCATCACGCCGCGATACAGCACCTGCGGCGGCCCGGCCCGCGCGCCGTCCAGATGGGGGGCCACCCGGCGCTCCAGCCGATCCTCGACCAACCGGTATTCTACGCGTTGCAGCGAGGCGCGCGGCGCGCCGTCCGGATTGCTCCAGCCGCTGCGGGCCAGCACCAGCAGCGGATCGCCCGGCGACTGCGGCCCCATGATCGCCTGCGGCGCCGGACGCCCCGTCGGCCCGCGCACCCGCCGCCCCGTCGCCTGCGCCAGATCGGCGCGCAGCAGGGCGCGGGTGCGTTGCAGAGCGGCTATTCGGTCCGCGTTCGCCTTCACCGCGAACCGCGTCTCGATCGATTGCCCCAGCACCAGCGCGCCCGCCCCCGCCAGCAAGGCGAAGATCAGCAGGGCGATCATCACCTCGACAAGGGTGAACCCGGCTCTCTTTCTTCCGCTATCGCTCGCCGCGCGGCGGCTCGCTGCTTGAGCGGGTTTTCGCCACGCCTTCATGCGCCTCCCGCCCGGAACAGCACGCGCTCCGCGGCCTGTTCCTCATCGGCGAAGACGCGCACGTCGATGCGGCCGACGCCCGGCATGTCGGTCGCGCTGACCACCCGCACCCAACGCCATTCGCGCCCGCCCAACATCGCCTGCCCCGACGTGCTGCCGCTAGGCAGATCGCGCGCGGTCATCGCCTCGGCGGCCACATTGTCGGCGACGACGCCGCCCAGCGTCCGCGTCTCGACCCGCGCCGCCGAGCGGGTGCTTTCGCCCGACAGGTTCAGCAACGCCATCGCCGCCAGACCGAACACGGCCAGCGCCACCAGACACTCGATCAGGGTGAAGCCCGCGCGGGACGAACCCTCACTCATGGATCGTCACCTCGCCCGCGCCATCGATGGCGACGGTGACGGCCTGGCCCTCGCGCTCCAGCCGCACGCTGGCGGCGTCGGCGCCGCCGGTGGGGTCGAACACGGCGCGGGCGGGCGCGGCGACGGCGACGCCCTCCCCCCATGCCTTGGGCGCCAGAACGCCCGTCAGGGGCGTCCAGACGGCGCCGTCGAAACTCTCGAAACCATAGCCCGCCGCATCGGCGCGCAGGGCCACCGGACGGTTGGTCATCACCACCTCTTCGCGCGCCAGCGTCAGACGCGCGGCGAACCGCTCGGCCTCGACCGCCAGCGTCGGGCGCGGGTCCGGCATGGACAGCACCACCGCCCCCGCCGCCACGCCGATGATGGCGATGACGACCATTAACTCGACAAGGGTGAAGCCCATTTTTTGTCCGCTACAGCGCGCGCCTCGGGCGCGCGCTGCTTGAGCGAGTTGTCGTGCGCTACCGCTCGCTGCTTGAGCGCATTGGAGCGCGCGCATCGACCGGGCGCGATCAGCCCTGCCAGTTGCCGATGTCGGCGTCATTCCCCTCGCCCCCTTCCTGGCCGTCGGCGCCGAAGGACCAGATGTCGAACTGGCCGCCATGGGCGCTCCGACGGCGGTACTGATAGGGATTGCCCCACGGGTCTTCCGGCAGGCGGCGGACATAGCCGCCTTGGCGATAGCGTTCCGGCCGCGCCAGATCGGCGGGCGGCGCAGTCAGGGCCTTCAGCCCCTGCTGGTCCGTCGGGAAGGTCAGGTTGTCGAGGCGATAGGTCTCCACCGCCTGCTCCAGCACCGAGATGTCGGCCCGCGCCTTGCCGACCATGGCCTTGTCCTGACTGGGCAGGACGTTGATCGCCACAACCGTCGCCAGAAGCCCAATGATGACGATCACGACCATCAGTTCGACAAGGGTGAAACCCTGACGTTTTTGACGTTTATCCTGAGTATCTTCGCTGCGCATGGAGGGCCTCTCTCACCCCAGAGCCAGGGTATTGATCTGAAGGATGGGAAGCAGAATCGACAGCACGATCACGGCGACGATCCCGCCCATGACCACGATGATCGCCGGCTCCAGCAGGCTGAGCATCACGGCGGTGAAGTTGGAGAATTCGCGCTCCAGATAGTCGGCCGCGCGCTCCAGCATGGGCTCCAGCCGACCGCTGCTTTCGCCGGACGCGGTCATGTAGACGAGGATCGGCGGGAACACCTCGGCGCGGCGCATGGCGGCCGACAGCCCCCCGCCCTCGCGCACCGCCTCGGCCATCTGTTCGGTGGCGCGGCGCAGGGCGCGGTTGGAGACGGTGCGGGCGGTGATGGTCAGCCCCTCCAGCACCGGCAGGCCCGCCGCGATCATGGTCGACAGGGTGCGGGCCATGCGCGCCCCGTGCAGGTCGCGCGTCAGCCGCCCGACCAGCGGCAGCCTGAGCACCCAGGCGTCCAGCTTCAGCCGCACCGCCTCGCGCCGCCGCGCGATGAGCCCTGCGGCGACCACGGCGGCGATGACCAGCGCCATCAGCCAGCCCCAGTCGCGCATCAGGTCCGACAGGCCTATGACCAGCCGCGTCAGCAGCGGCAGGGTCTGGCCCATGCTGTCGAACTGATCGACCACCTTGGGCACGATGTAAGTCATCATGGCGACGACGACGCCCAGCGCCACCACCGCCAGCACGCACGGATAGACCAGCGCCGTCAGCACCTTGCCGCGCACCACCTCGTCCCGCTCCAGCCCGTCGGCCAGCCGTTCGAGGATGGGCTGAAGCGCGCCCGACTGCTCGCCCGCCGCCGTCATGGCGCGGTACAGCGGCGGAAAGGCCGCGCCCTGCTGGCCCATGGCGTCGGACAGGCGCCGCCCCTCGATCACCCCGGCGTGGACGCCTTCCAGCACGCGGCGGACATTGGGCCGGTCCGCCTGAAGCATTAGGTTGCGCAGCGCCTCCTCCAGCGGAGAGACGGAAATCAGCGTCGCCAGCTGCCGCGTCGTCAGCGCAAGCGCCTTGGGCGACAACCGTCCGACCCTGCCGGATGTCGATGCCGCGACCGCGCCCGCACGACCGGGCGACAGCTGCAAGGGCGCCAGTTGGCGCTTCGCCAGCGCCTTGCGCGCAGCGGCCTCGTCGACGGCGCTCAGCGAGCCCCTGACCGTCCGCCCGGCCGCATCGGCGGCGATGTAGTCGAAGGCCGCCATCAGGCCGCGACCTCTTCGGCGGCGGTTTCCTGACGCGCCACGCGCAGGGCCTCCTCGACCGAAGTGACGCCTTCCAGCACCAGCGTCCGCGCCCGGTCGGCCAGAGTCCCGCCGCGCGCGAAGGCGGCGTCGAACACCACGTCCTCGTCGGCGCCCGAGGCGATCAGGCGACGCACCTTCTCGTCCACCGTCAGCGTCTCATAAAGCCCGATGCGGCCGACATAGCCGGTCGAGCCGCAATCGGCGCAGCCGTGCGGCCGCCAGACGCGCACGCCTTCCTCAGCCCCGATCAGCCGCGCCGTCGCCTTGTCCGCCGTCTCCTCGATCCGGCAGTGCGGGCACAGGCGGCGCACCAGGCGTTGCGCCACCACCAGCCGCAGGGTCGAGGCCAGCAGGAAGGGCTCCACCCCCATGTCGCGCAGGCGCGTCACGGCGCCGGCCGCGTCGTTGGTGTGAACCGTCGACAGCACCAGATGGCCGGTCAGGGAGGCCTGGACGGCGATGGCCGCCGTCTCCGTGTCGCGGATTTCGCCGACCATGACCACGTCTGGGTCTTGCCGCAGGATGGCGCGCAGACCGGCGGCGAAGGTCATGCCGACCTTGGGGTTCACCTGCGTCTGGCCCACGCCCTCCATGGCGTATTCGACTGGATCTTCCACCGTCAGGATGTTGCGCGATCCGTCATTCAGCAGCGCCAGCCCGGCATAGAGGCTGGTCGTCTTGCCCGAGCCGGTCGGCCCGGTGACCAGGATGACGCCGTTCGGCTCGGCCAGCGCATGGCGGAAGGCCTCCAGCGCGGCCGAGTCCATGCCCAGCCGGTCCAGCGTCAGCCCGGCCTGATCCTTGTCCAGAATCCGCAGCACCACCCGCTCGCCCGCCCGCGACGGCAGGGTCGAGACGCGCACGTCCAGCGACTTGCCGCCCAGCGTCAGGGGAATGCGTCCGTCCTGGGGCTTGCGCTTCTCGGCGATGTCGAGCCGCGCCATGACCTTGATGCGCGACACCAGCAGCGGCGCCACGCGCGGGTTCAGGCTCAGCGCCTCGCGCAGCACCCCGTCCACCCGCATCCGCACCAGCAGCCGCGTCTCATAGCTTTCCAGATGCACGTCCGACGCGCCGATGCGGGCGGCCTCGGCGATGACACCGTTGATCAGGCGGATGACCGGCGCGTCGTCCGTGGCGTCCAGCAAATCCGCCGCCGCCGGAATGTCGTCCACCAGACTGTCCAGCCCCACCGGCAGGGACAGGTCGTCGCCGTCGGCGGCCGTCAGTTGCTCGCCCGCATAGACTTCCGACAGCTTGCGGTCGAAGGCGGCGGCGCTCAGCGGCGTCGCCTCCAGCGGACGGCCCAGCGCGCGGCGCGCCTCGACCAGGGCCAGAGGGTCGGCGCCCTCGCGCACCCCGACCGCCATCACCTCGCCCGCCGCCAGCAGCAGGACGCCATGGGTCTTGGCGAAGCCGTAGGGGAGGCGCGGATCGACGACGGTAATCACCGGGCGCCCCCCGTCACCGGCGGTAACGGCTGGGCCGAAACGGGCGCCACGGGGGCGATGACCAGCGGCTCGCCTGCTGCCGGCGCCGCGGGCGGCTGCGCCTGCATATAGTCGCGCAACAGGGCGTCCAGGCTCGGCTCGCGGTCGGGGTGAACGCGCTGCTGCTCGCCGCGCATATAACCCCAGCGGTCCGCCGCCAGCCCCTGCGCATCCGCCGTGGTGCGCAATATGGTCGGGCGCAGGAAGACCATCAGATTGGTCCGCCCCCGCTCGCGGCTGGTCGAGCGGAACAGGACGCCGACGCCCGGAATGTCGCCCAACCCCGGCACCTTGCTGGTTTCCAGTCGGTCGTTCTGATCCAGCAGGCCCCCCGCCACGGCGATGTCGCCGTCGTCGACCACCAGCGTCGTCTCCAGCTCGCGCTTGTCCAGGATCAGGTCATTGGCGCCGCTGGTCAGCAGGCCGTTGATGCTCGACACCTCCTGCCTCAGCGTCAGGGTGATCGAGCCGCCGGCGTTGATCTGGGGCCGCACAGTCAGGCGCACCCCGATGTCCTTGCGCTCGGTCGTGGTGAAGGGGTTGGAGTTGCCGTCCAGAATGGTCTGGCCAGTGGTGATCGGCACCTCCTGCCCGACCAGGAAAGTGGCCTCTTCGTTATCCAGCGTCATGATCGACGGGGTCTGCAACAGGTTCGAGCCCGCGTCCGTCTTGGCGGCGTTGATGATGAAGCCGAACAGGCCGTCGCCCCATTTGCCGCCCGCCCCACCGACGAAGCCGTTGGCGCCCAGCAGGCTGTTCAGGGCCAGGTTCTGCAGCCGTTCGCGCAAGGGATCGTCCTTGTCGAGCTGTCCCGCCGCCGCCCCGCCCGCGAGGGGAACCAGCGGCGCCGCGCGGTCGGAATAGTTGGTCAGGCCAACGCCCTGCTCGCCCGCCATCAGCCACTGGACGCCCAGATCGCGCACGGCCTTGTCGCTCAGCTCGACGACGATGGCCTCGATCAGCACCTGCTGACGGCGCACGTCCAGTTGGCGGATCACCTCGGTCAGGGTGCGCTGCAGGTCCGCCGGGCCGGAGATGACCAGGGCGTTGGCGCCGGGGAAGCGGGCGATGGCGGCGCGCTGGCCGGTGGCGGTCACGGTGGTCGAGCCGATCGGCCCGCTGTCGGCCTCGCCCGTCGTGGTCAGCCCGCCCTGCCCCATGCCGCTGGTCGTCTGGTTCGCCCCGGCGCGGGCGGTGCGCAGGCGCGGCGAAGACGTCGCCGCAGCATCCGCAGGCTGCCCCACGATCTGTTGCAGGACCGGCAGCAGCTGCTCGGCGTCGGCGTGCTCCAGGAAGACGACGTTGACGTCCTGACTGGCCCGCGCCCGGCCGTCCAGATCGGCGATCAGGCCGCGCACCCGCGCCAGCGCCTGCCCGTCCCCGCGCAGCACCAGGGCGTTGGAGCTTTCGACCGGGGTGATCGTCACCAGACCCGGACCGCCGGGACCGCCCGTCACCTGTTGCAGCACGCCCGCGATCTCGCGCGCCGAGGCGTTCTCCAGCGCCACCACCTCATAGGCCGAACGGTCCACGTCGATGCGGCCGACCAGCGCCCGGATACGCGCCAGATTGTCGGCGAAGTCGGCCACCACCACGCTGTTGGCGCCGGGATTAGCCAGCACCTGCCCCTGCGCCCCGACCAGAGGCCGGATCGTCTCGGCGGCCGAGGCGGCGTCGATGTGGCGAAGGGTGAAGACCTCGGTCGAGAACCGCTCGGCGCCGACCGTGGCCGGGCCCTGCGCCGCGCCCTGCGCCGGGCTGATGCGATAGGCGCCCGACGACGTCGGCGTCACCACCAGACCATTGGCCCGCAACGTCGACAGGAAGACCTCGAACAGCTGAGCCCGGGTCAGGGCGCGCGGGCTGGACACCGTCACCGTGCCCGTCACCGCCGGATCGACGATGAAGGTACGCCCCGTCGTGCGCGCCACATCCTGCACGAAGGCGCGGATGTCGGCGTTCTGGACATTCAGCGTCTGGCGCGATTCCTGCGCCATCACCGGAGCGGCGGCCAGCGGCTGCACCGCCAGAACAGCGGCCAGAACGCCGGTCAACAGGGAGCGGCTGCGGGCCTTCATGGGCGCGTCCTTACGGTGGTGGAGCGGACCTGACCGTCGCGCTCGAACTGGATCTGGGCCGAGGGGGCGTCGGCCAACTGGCCGCGCAGGGCGGCGAGCGCCTGCGGGCTGTTCAGGGCCGTGCCGTTAACCGACAGGATGACGTCGCCCGAACGCAGGCCTGCATTGCGCAACTCGCCCCCGTCGCCCGAGGCGGACACGGTCAGCCCCTTGATCCCAAGGCCCTGGATGCGCGGCCGCAGCCCCGCCTGGGCGATCAGACGTTGAGGATCGACCACCACGCCTTCGGCCGGGGCCGGTTCAGGCGCAGAGACGGCGGGTTGCGCCGTCGTCGCGAGCGCAACAGAGGCTGCGCCGGACGTCATGTCGGGAAAATCGAGACGGAACGGCGCGCCGCCGCGCGACAGCATGACGTGGTCGGGGGCGACGGCGCTCAGGGTCAGCCCCGGCTCCACATCCTCGCCCGCACCGACCGAGACCTGGCGTCCGTCCGACAGGCCGATGATGGCCGAGCCGCCGCCCGCGCCGTCCGCGCGTACGCCGAACAGGCTCAGGCCGCCGCCGTCCGACGGCGCCGCCTCGGCCCCGCCTCCGCCGTTGCGGAAGAAGGCGTCGAAGCGTGACAGCACGCCCAGGTCGACCTCCGGCAGAGGCCGCGCCTCCACGGCCTGCGGTGTCGGCGCCGCGAACAGCCAGACCAACCGCCCGGCCTGCACCAGAAGAAGCAGGATCAGCACCGCCTCGACCACGCGCCGCAACGGCGGACGACGAAGGGATAGGCGGCGAAGGGACAGGCCGCCCTTGCCCCACGAAACGGCGCTCAGTTTGAGAAGGCCAGCGAGCAAGGAAGACATCCCCCACGGCCACTCGCGGCCGCAACGCCTCCCTAGGCGGATGCTCCGTACCCGGCTCGCTCCGAACCATGACAGCGCCGAGAAGTTGTCACGACAGATGCGGCGGGTTCAGACGATATGACGCGAAACATTCACCCTCCCCCGATGGAAGAGGGACAAAAAAAGCCGGGAGGCCGCTAGACCTCCCGGCTCAAATGTCAGGCTCAGTCTGCGCTTAGAAACGCGCCGTCAGGCTGACCGAGGCGCTCTGGCCCAGATCGTACTGGTTGATGCGGATCTTGTTGCCCTTCTCCTGGTACTCCTCGAAGTCCGTCCCGAGCAGGTTGCGCAGCTCCAGGGCGAAGCCCAGGTCGCGGCCTTTCACGGTGAAGTCCTTGCGATAGACGAAGTCGAGGAAGGCGCCCGGCTCCTGCACATAGTCCGGCTCGCGCGCCGTGCCGACGCCCGCGCCGCGCGCGGTGGTCCGCTCCGAGACGTAGTTCAGGATGAAGGTCGCCTGCGAGCGGGCCGTGTCGTCTTCCCAACCCAGTTGCAGGTTGGCGACGTGCTCGGACTGCCCCTGCATGCGGCTGCCGTCCTGGATGAAGAAGGACGCCTGTTCGGGACGGCCGCCGCCGCCCAGGGTGATGACGGTGTCGCCCTCGCCGACCGAAACCTCGGAGTCCGACCAGGTGTAGTTGGCCTGCACAAGCCAGCGCTTGTTCGAAATGAAGGCCGCCTGATCGGCGAACTCGAAGTATTTCTTCACCTCGGCCTCGACGCCCATGACGGTCGCTTCCGGCGCGTTCAGGAAGGTCTGCTGGCGCTGGTTGCCGACATCGACGATCACGGCTTCGACCGGCTTGTCCAGCTTCTTGTAGAAGACGCCCGCCGTGACGAACTGCTGGCGGCCGAAATACCATTCCCAGCGCGCGTCCAGGTTCAGGATCTCGGTGTCCGTCAGATACGGGTTGCCGATGAAGACGCGGTCGCTTTCCGGGTCGGTGTAGGCCTGGGGCGCCAGTTCGCGGAACTGCGGACGACCGATGGTCTTGGACGCGCCGAAACGCAGTTGCTGATCCTCGGTGAAGTTCCACGTCGCGGTGAACGACGGCAACCAGTACTGCTCTTCGATCTCCGTCGCCTCATAGGCGGGTGTTCCGCCGAACAGGTCGCGCGGGGTCACGCTCTGCTGGCCGTCCTCGAAGCGGACGCCGAAGGTGGTGCGTACGGTCGGCACGAACTCGGCGTCGACCATGGCGTAGACGGCGTTGACCTTCATCTCGGCGTCATAGGCGTTGGCGCCGTTCGAACCGGCGATCTCGCGCAGCTGCAGGGTCCACGGATTGATGTTGTAGTCCGAGAACAGATAGTCGATCCGCGCCCGACGCTGGCTGTCGGTCAGGCCGTTGACGGCCTCGAACTGCAGGTCGTGACGCTCGGCCGAGCGGGTGTTGTCCAGGGTCGAGGCGCCGACGCTGATGGTCGCCTCGCGGCCCGCCGCCATCGGCAGCTTATAGGCCAGGTCCACGCCGCCGGACCAGATTTCGTCGTCCAGCTCGCTGAACGAGATCTGGTTGCCCTGAACGTTGTGGATCAAGCGGTCCTGGGCGTCGACGCCGTACTGAAAGCGCGATTCATAGGGGGCGTCGCGCGAGGTCTTGGCGTAGGCCGCGCGCCAGTCCAGCTTCCACTCGCCGTCCGCGCCGAAGTAGTGCTCGCCCACCAGTTGGCTGGTGAACAGCTGACGCACGAACCACTCGGTGTAGTCGTTGCGGATCACGCTGCCGCCGGCGTCGAAGTCCGGCCCGGCCGAGGTGCGGGCGCGCTTGGTCGTGGTGCGGACGTAGAGGTTGGTCCACTTCACCTCATGATCGTCGTTCGTCAGCGACAGGCCGCCGAGGAAGTTCAGGCGCACGTCGTTCTGGTTGGACTCGACGTCGAAGGTCGAGACCGGCACCAGGTCATCGCCCTGGAACTGGCCCTCTTCCTGGATCGCCTGACGGGTGCGCCAAGAGTTGTCGTAACCGGCCACGGCGATGACGCCCAGGTCGCCGACTTCGGTCGGGGTGCGGAAGCCGCCCGCCAGCTCCAGGCTGCCGTCGACCGGCGTCTGCTGACGCTGCATCAGACGCAGCGGTGCATTGACCATCGAGCGGCCCATACGCTGCAGCTCGGCGGCCGAGAAGTTGGCCATGTTGATCTGCTTGCCGGTGCGGAAGGCCAGGTCGATCGGCCCCGGAATCTTGCGGGTCTCGTCGTCGAAGCCGGTCCAGTCGGTGTCCGAGCCGTAATAGACCAGGTTGTCGCGGCCCGTCGTCTCGGTGTTTCCGCCGACGCCCGCCTTGAACGTCAGGAAGGGCTTGGCCGGGGCGTCCACGGTGCGCAGGTCGATGACCCCGCCGCCGAACTCGCCCGGATAGTTGGGGGAATAGGACTTCTGAACCGTCACGCCCGCCAGCACGCTGGAAGGGAAAAGGTCCAGCGGCACCACGCGCTGCAACGGCTCGGGGCTGGGCAGCGGCGAACCGTTCAGCAGGGCCGAGGAATAGCGCTCGCCCAGGCCGCGCACATAGACGAAGCGGCCTTCGACGATCGACAGGCCGGTCACGCGGGTCAGGGCGGCGGCGGCGGTGGAGTCGCCGGTGCGTTGCAGGTCTTCCGACGTCAGGAAAGCGGCCACCTCGGCGCTCTGACGGTTCGGCTGCGGGATGTTGCGGCCCAGGACGACGATGTCGCCCAGTTGGGTGGCCGGGGTCTGCGACACCTGATCCGGGCTTTCCGGATCAGCGGGCAGTTCATTGCTCAGAGCCACGGCGGCGACGGGAGCGGACGCCTGGGCGAGCGCGAGGCTGGGCGCGCCGAAAGCGGCGACCAGGGCGCTGCTGGCCAGCAGCAGCCTGTTACGGGTCAGGGTCTTGTTCTTCATGTTCGGCTGCCTTGCGTAGGTCGAGAGAGGCTGGACGCTCAAAGGGTCGGCGACGGCCCTTTCGGACCGCCGCCTCGCCAGAGGGTTCATCAGCACTTCGCGTTGGCGGTCAGGCCGCAGGTCCAGCCCTGCCACCAGGTGTCCGAGGCGTTCTTCACGGCGCCGATGTAGTCGGTGTCGACGAAGGCGGCGTGGACGCTGGAAGCCTTGAACGGGGTCACGGCGGCTTCGTTGGCGCCGTTGATGAAGGTCAGCGACTGGTTGGCGATGGTCACGCCTGCGGTCGGCGCCGTCAGGGTCGACGTCCCATTGGCCGTGTTGTTCGTACCGGCCTTGAAGACCGTTTCCGAACGCGTCGCATTGTTCGGGCGGTAGGAAATCCCGCACGACATGAAGACCGAGTTGAACACCGGGTTCACGCTGGCGGTGTCGGCGTCGGCGATATCCAGGCAACCGGCCTTGGAGCCGGCCACGCTGGTGAAGACCGAGTTGACCACGGTCGCCTTGGTGCCCGTGTCGAAGTGGGCGACGGTGTGGGCGTCGGTCGGCGAGTTGCGGCCCACCATCGTCCAGTTGGCGATCTTGGGTTGCGAGTTGTAGCGCTGGGCCAGCGGCGTCGAGGCCGGGGCGGCCGAGAACTCGAAACCGGCCGAGCGGCTGGTCGCGTTCGGGGCGCGCTGGGTCACGATGCCGAACTGGGCGCCGCCGCGCCAGCCGGTGTCGGTGTCGAAGGCGTCGTCGTCGGCGCCGTTGATGACGATGCGCTTCAGGTTGACGTTGCCGCCGAAGATTTCGATGCCGTCGTCCGACGAGTTGTAGGACTGGACGTATTCGATGGTCGTGCCCGCGCCGACGCCGGCCAGGGTCAGGGCCTGCAGCTCGTTGCCGGTCGAAATCTCAAAGCCCGAGTAGCGGATCTGGACGTAGCGCAGACGGCCCGAGTTGTCGTTGACGTTGCCGCCGCCGTAGAAGGCGTTGGTGCCTTCCACCTGGCCGGTGCAGGTGACAGGCGCAGTCAGCTGGCAGTTGGCCTGCGGCGCGCGGCCGGCGATGACGATGCCGCCCCACTGGCCGTGCGAGTTCTCGGTCGTCGCGCCTTCGACGTTCTGGCGGCTGGTGAAGACGATCGGCTGCGAGGCCGTGCCTTCGGCGTAGATCTGCGAGCCGCGGTTGACTAGCAGGTAGTCGCCGCCGCCCGAGGCGAAGATGGTCACGCCCGCTTCGACCGTCAGGATGCCCTGCGTGCCCGTGCTGGCCGAGGCGTCGACGCCGCCGTCGGTGCCGACGGCCGTGCGGCCCGAGATGGAGTAGATGGTGCCGGCGCGCAGCGGCACGGTCAGCGCGCCGTTGATCTGTTGCGGCAGCTGGCAGTTGCGCAGCGTGCCGTTGGCCATAGTGCCGACGTTGGCGAATCCGGCCGGGCAGTCAGCTGCGGCCTGGCCGTTGCCGCCATTGCCGTTCCCATTGCCGTTGCCGTTGCCGTTCCCATTGCCGAAGTCGCCTTCGCCGGGCGAGG
Organism: Brevundimonas sp. RM1; assembly: GCF_052907225.1. Lineage (NCBI taxonomy): Bacteria > Pseudomonadati > Pseudomonadota > Alphaproteobacteria > Caulobacterales > Caulobacteraceae > Brevundimonas > Brevundimonas sp. RM1. The sequence continues at coordinate 306,888 of NZ_JBRERY010000001.1, read as the reverse complement.
CCACCTCGGCGGAGCCGCCGCAGGCCGCCAGGGCGAGCGCGCTGGCCGCCACGGCGAGCATGGTCTTGAAGCTGCTGTTCATCGTCATCCACCGGTCTGGTCAAAAGATGCGACAGTGGGCGGCCTGTCCGTCACGGACGGCCCTGCTTCCCTCCTGCCTCAGCGGCATGGATAGCGGCTGCGGTTTCCGAAGCTTGCGCGCTTCAGTGACGGATCGGCTTAGGTTTCTTGCCGTTTTGTCGCCGCTTGAGTGACAAAATGTCCGGCGACGGAGGTAGCGCCTCGCCCTCCCGCGTCTCAAAGCCGCGGCCGAGGTCCGTGTGACGCTTGTATCCAGGACGCGTCTGGCGCAACACAGCGCGCCGGTCTTCCCGCCGGTCCCGACACACAAGAAGACGAGACACCGAATGGGCGGCTGGAACGTGCGTAAGCGCATCACTGTCAACGCGCAGGAACGCAGCCTGACCCGCAGTCTCAGCTGGCCGCACCTGATGGCCATGGGCGTGGGCGCCATCGTCGGCACCGGCATCCTGACCCTGATCGGCATCGGCGCGGACAAGGCCGGCCCGGCCGTCCTGCTGTCCTTCCTGATCGCAGGTTTCGTCTGCGCCTGCGCCGCCCTGGCCTATGCCGAAATGGCCTCGACCATCCCCGCCTCGGGCAGCGCCTACACTTACAACTACGTCGTCCTGGGCGAGGTCGTCGCCTGGATCATCGGCTGGAGCCTGATCCTGGAATACAGCCTGGTGGTCAGCGCCGTGGCCGTCAGCTGGTCCGGCTATGCCGCGCCCCTGCTGCACGGCTGGCTGGGCCTGCCCATGGCCTTGATGCAGGGACCGCACGCGGGCGGCGTCGCCAACGTCCCGGCCCTGTTCATCATCCTGATCATCGCCGGAATGCTGGTCATCGGCACCCGCAAGAGCGCCACGCTGAACCTGGCCCTGGTGGTCGTGAAGCTGTCGGCCCTGGTGCTGTTCGTCTGGTTCGCCCTGCCCCACTTCAACGCCGCCAATCTGGAGCCGTTCAATCCCTACGGCTTCGGCCGCACCATGGGCGAGGACGGGGTCGAGCGCGGCATCATGGCCGCCGCGGCCATCATCTTCTCGGCCTTCTACGGCTTCGACGCCATCGCCACGGCGGCCGAGGAAACCCGCAATCCCAAGCGCGACCTGGCCATCGGCATCATCGGCTCCATGCTGGTCTGCGCGGCCATCTACACCGTCATCGCCACGGCGGCCCTGGGCGCCGCGCCCTTCACCCTGTTCGCCAACAGCCCCGAGCCGCTGGCCCTGATCCTGCGCGAGATCGGCCAGCCGGGCGCCGCTCACTTCCTGGCGGTGACGGCCGTGCTCACCCTGCCCACCGTCATCCTGGCCTTCTTCTACGGCCAGAGCCGCATCTTCTTCGTCATGGCGCGCGACGGCCTGCTGCCGCGCGGCCTGTCGCAACTGTCGGCCAAGGGCGCGCCCCTGCGCATCACCGCCTTCACCACCGCCGTCGTCGGGACCATCGCCCTGTTCTTCCCCCTGGGCGAGATCGTCGCGCTGGCCAACGCCGGGACGCTGGTGGCCTTCAGCTCCGTGGCCCTGTGCATGCTGATCCTGCGTCGTCGCTCGCCCGAGCTGCCGCGCGGCTTCCGCACGCCCCTGGCCTGGGTCATCGGCCCCGTGGCCATCGCCGGCTGCCTGTATCTGCTGGCCAGCCTGCCGCAGAAAACGCAGCTGTGGTTCCTGATCTGGAACGTGATCGGCGTCGGCGCCTATCTGCTCTACGGCCGTCGTTTCAGCGTCGCCCGCCGCGAGGCCAGGGAAGCCGAACAGGCCGCCGCCGACTGATCCCTATAGAGGGGGCGCTGCAACCGGCGCCCCCGCTAATCCGCAACCGGCCCAGGCGGCCCCCGGCGCCGCCTGCTATCCAGACGCCTCGCCCCGATGGCCGGATGGCGGAGCGGTTACGCGGCGGAGTGCATATCCGTCCAGCCTGGTTCGATTCCAGGTCCGGCCTCCATCGGGGCGCCCTGCCTTTCAGGAGCCGTCTCCATGCACCGTCTCGCCCCCCCGATCGACGCCGTGGAATGGCTGAACACCCCTGAGCCGGTGCGTCTGGAAGATCTGCGCGGCAAGGTCGTCTGCATCGCCTTCCTGCAACGCCTCTGCCCCGGCTGCTCCCACTACGCCCTGCCCCAAGCCCGGCGCGTGGCCGAGACCTTCACCTCCGGCGAGGTCGCCGTCCTGGGCGTCCACAGCGTGTTCGAGCATCACGACCAGCAGTCGGACCGCGCAGGCCTGACAAAATGGCTGGCCGAGCACGGCTGCCGTTTCCCGGTCGCCGTCGACGCGCCGTCGGCCGATACGACGGCGCCGCGCACCATGACCGCCTTCAATCTTCAGGGCACGCCCAGTCTGGTGCTGGTCGACCGGCTGGGCCGGATGCGGATGCGCCGTTTCGGCCCCGTCTCGGACATGATGCTGGGCGCCGAGATCATGGCCCTGCTGCTGGAGCCCGCAACCCCCGCGTGAAAAGCCGCCCGCGCCTGCTTGCCCCAGCGTCAAACGCTCATTTTATTGAGCACTCAGAACACAAAATCAGTGACTTAGGCCAAAACCATAAAGGGCTTGGCGCCTGATCCGTTATCGTGCCCACTATCCTGGACGGCGAACCAGAGGGGGATCGCCCTCACAGTGAGCCTAACGACATGGTCGCGCCCTTCCCCACGGATAAGGTCTTCATCGGCGGCGTCTGGCGCCCCGCAGACGGCGACGCGACCCTGCCGATCGAGAACCCGTCGACGGGCGAGGTCATGGGCCGGCTGGCCGCCGGAACCGCCGCCGACGTGGACGACGCCGTCCGCGCCGCCAGCACGGCTTTCCACGGAGGCTGGGGCCGCACCACCGCCGTCGAGCGCGGCCGCATCCTGGCCCGCATGGGTCGCGAGGTCGAAGCCCGCATCGACCTGCTAAGCGAACTGGAAGCGCTGGATGTCGGCAAGCCGCTGAAGCAGGCCCGCAACGACGTGATCGCCCTAGCCCGCTATCTCGAATTCTACGCGGGCGCGGCGGACAAGCTGCACGGCGAGACCATTCCCTTCCAGGACGGCTACACCGTCTACACCCTGCGCGAGCCGCATGGGGTGACGGGCCACATCATCCCGTGGAACTATCCGATGCAGATCATCGGCCGCTCTATCGTGGCGGCCCTGTGCGTCGGCAACGCCGTGGTGTTGAAGCCCGCCGAGCAAGCCTCGCTGACCGCTCTCGCCTTCGCCCATATCGCCGCCGATTGCGGCCTGCCCGCAGGCGTCTTGAACGTCGTGACCGGCACGGGCGCCGAAGCGGGCGCGGCGCTGGCGGCGCATCCGGGGATCAACCACCTGTCCTTCACCGGCTCGACCGGGGTGGGCGTGGCCATCCAGCAGGCGGCGGCGCTCAACGCCGTTCCGGTGACGCTGGAGCTGGGCGGCAAGTCGCCCCAGTTGGTCTTCGACGACGCTGATCTGGACAAGGCCCTGCCCTTCCTCGTCAACGCGGGCGTCCAGAACGCAGGCCAGACCTGCTCAGCCGGATCGCGCGTCCTGGTCCAGCGCGGCGTCTATGACGAGGTCGTGCGCCGCATGGCCGAACGCTTCGCCGCCCTGACCGTCGGCCCCGCAATGGACGACCGCGATGTCGGCCCGCTGGTGTCGAAGAAGCAGCAGGCCATGGTCGACAGCTTCATCGAAAAGGGCCGCGCCGACGGCCTGATCGTGGCGCAGGCGACCCTGGCCGACCTGCCGTCCGGCGGCGCCTATGTCGCACCCACCCTGTTCGCCAATGTCGCGCCCGACCACCCGCTGGCGCAGCAGGAAATCTTCGGCCCCGCCGTCGTCGTCATCCCCTTCGACACCGAGGAGGACGCCGTCGCCATCGCCAACGGCACCGATTACGGCCTCGTCGCAGGCGTCTGGACCGCCGATGGCGGACGGCAGATGCGCCTGGCGAAACGGCTGCGCGCCGGACAGGTCTTCATCAACAACTACGGCGCGGCGGGCGGGGTCGAGCTGCCCTTCGGCGGCGTCGGCAAGTCGGGCCACGGTCGCGAGAAGGGGTTCGAGGCGCTCTACGCCTTCACCACCCTGAAGACCGTCGCGGCCCATCACGGATAGCGCAAGGGAGTAGCGTCTTGGAGTGGAACAGATCGAAGCAGCTGGAGGGCAAGCGAGCGATCGTCACGGGCGGAGCCTCCGGCTTCGGCGCCGGAATCGCGCGCCGCTTCGCCGAGGAAGGCGCCCGCGTCATCGTCGCCGACCTGAACGGCGAGAACGCCCGCACGCTGGCCGCTGAACTGGGCGACGCCGATCTGGGCGTAAAGGTCGACGTGTCCAGCGCCGCTGACGTCGTCGCTCTGGCCGAGACCGCCAACCGCCTGCTGGGCGGCGTCGACATCGTGGTCAACAACGCGGGCGTCGGCCACACGCCCCAACCGCTGGACGAACTGTCGGACGAAGCCTTCGACCGCATCGCCGCCGTCAACATGCGCTCCATCTATCTGATGTCGAAGGCCTTCGTCCCCGCGATGAAGGCGCAAGGGTCCGGCGCCATTCTGAACATCGCCTCGACCGGCGGGGTCAGCCCCCGGCCGAACCTGACCTGGTACAACGCCTCCAAGGGCTGGGTCATCACGGCCACGCGGGCCATGGCGGTCGAGCTGGCGCCCTTCCAGGTGCGGGTGAACGCCCTGAACCCGGTGGCGGGCGACACCCCCCTGCTGAAGACCTTTATGGGCGACGACACGCCCGAGGTGCGGGCGAAGTTCCTGGCCTCTATCCCCATCGGCCGCTTCTCGACGCCCGAGGATATGGGCGCCGCCGCCGCCTTCCTCTGTTCGGACGACGCCTCGATGATCACGGGCGTGGCGCTGGAGGTCGACGGTGGCCGCTGCATCTGACCGTGTGTTCAAACTGCTGGTCCTGCCGGGCGACGGCATCGGGCCGGAGATCATCCGCGAGACCCTGCGCGTCGTCGACTGGGCCCGGACCGCCGGGCTGCGGATTGAACTGAGCGAGGGATTGGCGGGCGGCGCCAGCATCGACATCGTCGGCGCGCCCATCGCCGAGGATGTGGTGGATCAGGCGCTGGCGTCCGACGCCGTGCTTTTCGGCGCCGTCGGCGGGCCGAAGTGGGACCACCTGCCCCGTGCCCAGCGGCCAGAGATGGGCATACTGCGCCTGCGTCAGGCGCTGGATCTCTACGCCAACCTGCGCCCCGCCGTCTGTTTCGACGAACTATTGGACGCCTCGGCGCTGAAGCCCGAGCTGATCCGGGGCCTCGACATCCTGATCGTGCGCGAGGCGACGGCGGGCGTCTATTTCAGCCTGCCCCGCGCCAATGAGGTCGCCCCCGACGGCCAGCGCCGCGCCTATGACACCCAGGCCTATACCGAAGCGGAAATCGCCCGCGTCTGCCGCACGGCCTTTGAACTGGCCCGCACGCGCCAGCGCCGCGTCTGCTCCGTCGACAAGGCCAACGTCATGGAGACGGGCGCCCTGTGGCGCGCCGTCGCGACCGAGGTCGCCGCCGACTATCCCGACGTGGAGCTGTCGCACATGTACGCCGACAACTGCGCCATGCAGTTGGTCCGGCGGCCGGACCAGTTCGACGTCATCGTCACCGACAACCTGTTCGGCGACATCCTGTCCGACGCGGCGGCGGCCCTGACCGGGTCGCTGGGCCTGCTGCCCTCGGCCTCCCTATCCGGCCTTGGACAAGGCGGGCGCAGCCGGGGCCTGTATGAGCCGATCCACGGCTCGGCGCCCGACATCGCGGGACAGGGCGTCGCCAATCCCATCGCGACCATCCTGTCCTTCGCCCTGTGCCTGCGCTGGTCGTTCGACCGCGCCGATCTGGCCGACCGGCTTGAGCGCGCCGTTCGGCACGTCGTGTCCAGCGGCGTCCGCACCCCGGATATCGCCCACCCCGGCGTGGCCGCTGTTTCCATCATTGAGATGACCGACGCGGTTCTGGCCGCCTTGGCCGCCGAGTGAGGTTCCACCGATGAGCGCCCCGACCCTGCAGACCGTCATGGACCTGATCGACGGCCGCACCGACGAACTGGTCGCCCTGACCCAGGATCTGATCCGCTTCCCCACCATCAACCCGCCGGGCGAGGCCTATCGCCCCTGCGCCGAGTACATCGGCGAGCGGCTGAAGAAGCGCGGCTTCACCGTCGAATATGTGCGCGGCGAAGGCTCGCCGGGCGACAGCGACCAATACCCGCGCACCAACGTCATCGCCCGCTGGACCGGCTCTGAACCGGGGCCTTGCGTCCACTTCAACAGCCACATCGACGTGGTCGAGGTCGGCGCCGGCTGGACCGTCGATCCCTTCGGCGGCGAGGTGAAGGACGGCCGCGTCTACGGCCGCGGCGCCTGCGACATGAAGGGCGGGCTGGCCGCCTCCATCATCGCGGTCGAGGCCCTGATCGATTCCGGCCTGCCCCTGCCCGGCGCGCTGGAGATCTCCGGCACGGTGGACGAGGAGTCCGGCGGCTACGGCGGCGTCGCCTATCTGGCCGAGCGTGGCTGGTTCTCGGAGCCGCGCGTCAACCACGTCATCATCCCCGAACCCCTGAACGTGGACCGGGTCTGCATCGGCCATCGCGGCGTCTGGTGGGCCGAGATCGAGACCAAGGGCCGCATCGCCCACGGCTCCATGCCCTTCCTGGGCGATTCCGCCATCCGCCACATGGGCGCGGTGATGGAAGAGTTCGAGAGCAAGCTCTACCCCGCCATGGCCGCCCGCCATTCCGACATGCCGGTCGTGCCCGAAGGCGCCCGTCAGTCGACGATGAACATCAACTCCATCCACGGCGGCCAGGCCGAGGGCTTCGACGGCCTGCCCGCGCCCTGCGTCGCCGATTCCAGCCGCATGGTCATCGACCGCCGCTTCCTGATCGAGGAGACGCTGGAGGATGTGAAGGGCGAGGTGAAGGCCATCCTCGAAGGGCTGGCGGCCCAGCGCCACGGCTTCCGCTACGAGATGCGCGACCTGTTCCAGGTGGCGCCCAGCATGGCCGACCGCGACGGCCCCGTCGCCAGCACGACCGCCGCCGCCATCGAGACGGTGCTGGGCAAGAAGGCCCAGTTCGTCTGCTCGCCCGGCACCTATGACCAGAAGCACATCGACCGTATCGGCAAGCTGAAGGACTGCATCGCCTACGGCCCCGGCGTGCTGGATTTGGCGCACCAACCGGACGAATGGGTGGGCATCGACGACATGACCAACTCAGCCAAGGTCATGGCTAGGGCGGCCTATGATCTGCTGACCCGCAAGCGGAGCTGACAGGATGGCGCGTGGCGACATGGAAGAAGAGAACATCATCGGCCCGCGCCTGCGCGCCCTTCGGGATCGCCTGGGCCTGTCGCAGCGCGCCCTGGCGCGCAAGGCCGGCGTGCCGTCCAGCACCGTCAGCCTGGTCGAGAGCGGCCGCACCAGCCCCTCGGTCGGCTCGCTGAAACGCCTTCTGGACGCGGCGGGCATATCGCTGGGCGACTTCTTCAGCTCGGAGTTCGAGACCCCGACCAAATACTTCTATCGCCACGACGAACTGACCGACATTTCACGCGGCGAAGTCTCCTACCGCCAGCTGGGCTCCAGCCAGGATTCCAGCCTGCAGATCCTGTACGAGACCTATCAGCCCGGCTCGGACAGCGGCCGGGTCATGCTGTCCCACGAGGGAGAGGAAGGCGGCATGATCATCTCCGGCCGCTTGGAAGTCACCGTCGACGGCCAGTCGCGGGTGCTGAAGGCGGGCGAAGGCTATCTGTTTCCCAGCGTCCTGCCGCACCGCTTCCGCAACATCGGCGACGCGCCTTGCGTGGTCATCAGCGCCTGCACGCCGCCGACCTTCTAACGGCGCCGTTGCGAACGATCAGTATTCCGATCATTAGATTATTTTATCCTTACGCGACAGGAAGATAGGCACCCAAAGAAACAGTCTTGCTCCAAATCGACCCAAGGCAGCTACTGATTGCCGAGGAAAGAAAGATTTCCGTCGCCGACAGAGCAGCCGCACAAATGTGCTGCATTGCACAAGACGTCGACTACGGAGATAGTTCGGCGACCGGGCAGTCCCGGCCGCGACGGCTGAACGCGACCATAGACCGCGACGGCCTCATGGGGAGGAAGACGATGAATCGTCTGATGGTCAGCGTTTCCGCCGGGGCCTTGTTCGTCCTGTCCGCCACCTCCGTCGCCGCGCAGCGCGCGCCCGACGAGCCGGCCGCCACCACGGTCGACGAGGTCATCGTCACCGCCCAGCGCCGTGAACAGGCGGCCCAGGACGTGGGCATCGCCCTCAGCGTCCTCAGCGGTGAAAGCCTGACGCAGCAGGGCGTCACCAACGTCAACCAGCTTCAGAACGCCACGCCCAACCTGGAGGTCGAACCGGCCTTCGGCGGCGGCGCGGCCCAGTTCCGCATGCGCGGCGTCGGCTTTCAGGACTACGCCTCCAACAACTCGCCCACGGTCGGCGTCTATGTGAACGAGGTCGCCTATCCGGTCCCCGTCATGACGCAGGGACTGATCTTCGACATCGACCGGGTCGAGGTGCTGCGCGGGCCGCAAGGCACCCTCTACGGCCGCAACACCACCGGCGGCGCCATCAGCTTCGTCACCAAACGCCCGACCGAGGAGCTGTCCGCAGGCCTGATGACCGAATGGGGCAGCCATAACCTGTTCCGGGGCGAGGGCTATGTCTCAGGCCCGCTGGCCGACACCCTGCGCGGCCGTCTGGCCGTCTCGACCGAACAGGGCGGCGCCTGGCAGCGCAACCGCGACACGGGCGAAAGCCTGGGCGACGCCGACCGCACCGGCGCCCGCGCCCTGCTGGAATGGACGCCCAATGAGACCTTCACGGCCCTGCTCGACGTCCACGGCGGCGTCGACAAATCGGAAAATCAGGGCTTGTATTTGATCAGCGACCTGCACACCCGGCTAGGAACCGGCCCGGTCATCCCCGCCGACAAGGACCGCTCCAAGACCGGCTGGGGCCTGTCGCAGCGCTTCGCCGACGCCATCGGCCGCGACGTGAACGCCAAGCCCGGTCGGGACAACTCATCCTGGGGCGCCTCGCTGAACGCCAATCTGGCGCTGAAGGGCATGAGCCTGTCCAGCATCACCAGCTATGAAACCCTGGACCGCAGCGAATACGGCGACTGGGACTCCAGCGCCTCGGTCGAGGCCGACACCTTCTTCGGCAGCGACGTGAAGGTTCTATCGCAGGAACTGCGCCTGGCCTCGGACAACGACAGCCCCCTGACCTGGGTGGCCGGGTTCTACTATTCCAAACAGGATCTCAACGAGCGCTACTTCTCGGACTTCATCGACATCTACAACACCTACGCCCAGGTCACCTATGACCAGAAGGTCGAGTCGTGGAGCCTGTTCGGTCAGGCCGAATACGCCTTCTCCGAGCGGTGGAAAGCCATCCTGGGCCTGCGCTACGAAGAAGAAACGCGCGAGCTTGAAGGCTTCGGCTCGGCCTTCGGCGGCGCCACCGCCCTGCCCCCGACCAGCGTCGACACCAAGATGACGCCTTTGACCGGCAAGGCGGCGCTGGAGTTCAAGCCCGCCGACCACGTCCTGATCTACGGTTCGGCCAGCCGGGGCGCCAAGTCGGGCGGCTTCACCACCTACAACACCGGCGACAGCAGCGGCATCGAGCCCTTCGATCCGGAAATCCTCTGGGCCTATGAGCTGGGCTTCAAGGCTGACCCGTCGCGTGCGGTGCAGATCAACGGCGCGGCCTACTACTACGACTACAACGGCCAGCAGGTGCTGTCGGCCGTCTGCGGCGCCAACGGCCCGGTCGGCCGCTTCACCAACGCCGATTCCGAGATCTACGGCGCGGAGCTGGAGGGCGTCTTCCGCCCCGCCGCCGGTCTGCGGATCAGCCAGAACCTCAGCTACAAGAAGGGCGAGTACACCGACTTCGTCGACCTGGACATCGGCGCCTGCCAGCAGATTCCCCGCGCCACCGTCTACATCGACAAGTCAGGCCAAAAGATCCCCTTCCCCGCTTGGTCGTACGGCGGCTCGGTCAGCTACGACTGGACGGTCGGCGGCTTCGCGGTCACGGCCGAGGCCAACTACAGCTATCGTGACGAGTACCCGTCCTGGCTGGGCGCCAAATACGATGTCGAGGCCTATTGGCTGGCCAACGCCAGCGTCACCATCGGCCCCGAGGACGCCGCCTGGTCCGTGGCCTTCTGGGCACGAAACCTGTTCGATCAGGACTACGACCTGACCCGCAACTTCTTCACCAGCGCCGACATCGCCCAACCCGGAACGCCGCGCACCATCGGCGCGCGGCTGACCCTGCGCTACTGATCGATCACGCCGCTCAGTAAATCGAGCATGCAGGTAAAATGTCTTTTTTTTATCTGCATGTTGTGCCCGACAAGTAACAGTCTTCCCTTTCGTCGCGGTTCGTCCGCTACTGGCGAAAGACAGAGGATGACCGCATGACCGCTGCAAGCGCCGGCAAGGCCGCCAACGACCTTGATCCATTCTGGATGCCGTTCACGGCGAACCGCGCCTTCAAGGCGCAGCCTCGCCTGTTCGCCTCGGCCAGGGACATGCACTACTTCACGCCGGACGGCCGGGCGGTGCTGGACGGCACCGCCGGCCTGTGGTGCGTCAACGCCGGTCACGCCCGCCGGCCGATCGTAGAGGCCATCCAGCGTCAGGCCGAGATTCTGGACTACGCCCCGACCTTCCAACTGGGCCATCCGCTGGCGTTCGAGTTGGCCTCGCGTCTGGGCATGCTGCTGCCCGGCGACCTGAACCACGTCTTCTTCGCCGGTTCGGGGTCAGAGGCGGTCGACACCGCCCTGAAGATCGCCCTCGCCTATCAATCGGCCAGGGGGTTCGAGAACCGCACCCGCCTGATCGGCCGCCAGAAGGGCTATCACGGCGTCGGCTTCGGCGGCATTTCCGTCGGCGGGCTGGAGAACAACAAGCGCGGCTTCCCCACCCTGCCCGGCGTCGACCACCTGTCGCACACGCTGAACCTAGACGAGGCCGCCTTCACGCGCGGCCAGCCCGCCTGGGGCCTGCATCTGGCCGATGAGCTGGAGGCCCTGATCGAGACCCACGGCGCCGAGACCATCGCCGCCGTCATCGTCGAGCCCATGTCCGGCTCGGCCGGGGTGATCGTGCCGCCGCTCGGCTATCTGGAGCGCCTGCGCGAGATCACCGCGCAGCACGGCATCCTGCTGATCTTCGACGAGGTCATCACCGGCTTCGGCCGCCTGGGCGCCCTGACGGCGGCCGAGGCGCTGGGCGTCACGCCCGACCTGATGACCTGCGCCAAGGGGCTGACCAACGGCGCCGTGCCGATGGGCGCCGTGGGCGTCAGCAGCGCCGTCTATCAGGCGGTGGTCGAGCGCGCGGCCGGGCCGGGCATCGAATTCTTCCACGGCTACACCTATTCCGGCCACCCGCTGGCGGCGGCGGCCGGTCTGGCGACGCTCGACGTCTATGAGAGCGAAGGCTTGTTCCAGCGCGCGATTGAACTGACGCCCTACTGGCAGGACGCCGTGCACAGTCTGAGGGGGCTGCGCCACGTCATCGACATCCGCGATCTGGGTCTGGTTGCCGGAATCGAACTGGAGCCGCGCCCCGGCGCGCCCGGCGCCCGCGCGACCGAGGTCTTCCACCAGGCGTTCGACGAAGGGCTGCTGATCCGGGTGACGGCGGATGTCATCGCCCTGTCGCCCCCGCTGATTATCAGCCGGGAACAGATCGACGAACTGATCGGCCGCCTGTCAGGGATCATAGAAAAAACACCCTGATCAGGGGTGTCGAGGAGGGGGAATAGAATGAGAAAACACCTACTGGCGTCGTCGGTCAGCCTGCTGACCCTGGCCGCCTTCTCCAACGCGAACGCTCAGAGCGACGCCCGATCGGGGGATCAGGCCACGCGCGTCGACGAGATCATCGTCACCGCCCAGCGCCGCGAGCAGGCCAGCCAGGACGTGGGCGTCTCGCTCAGCGTCATCGGCGGCGAACAACTGGACGAGAAGGGCATATCGGTCGTCAACGACCTGGAGAACGCCGTCCCCAACATGGAGGTCGACAGCCAGTTCGGCGGCGGCCAGCCCCAGTTCCGCATCCGCGGCATCGGCGCGCGCGAATACTCCTCGAACAACGCCTCGACGGTCGGCATCTATGTCGATGAAGTGGCCCATCCCTATACGGTGACGACCCAGGGCGCCCTGTTCGACGTGGCGCGCATGGAAGTCCTGCGCGGCCCGCAAGGCACCCTCTACGGCCGCAACACCACCGGCGGCGCCGTCAACATCATCACCAATGCGCCCACGGCCGACTTCCGCGCCGGCTTCAACGCCGAATACGGCACGTTCGATCGCTTCAAGGTCGAGGGCTATGTCTCGGGTCAGATCGCGCCCAACCTGCTAGGCCGCCTGGCCGCCGTCACCGAACAGGGCGGCGCCTGGCAATACCACCGCGACACCGGCGAAAAGCTGGGCGACCTCGACAAGAGCGCCATCCGCGGCCGCCTGACCTGGGACGCCAGCGAGGCCGTCACCGTCGACCTGGCCGCCACCTATTCGATCGACAAGTCGGACGGCCGCGGCTTCCGCCTGCTGGGGCCGTACACGGTTTCGGGCGGCGCCGTGACCTATCCCAAGGACACGGCCTGGAGGATCACGGGCTGGGGCATATCGCCGGAAATGGCGGCCGTGGCCGGGGTCGGCCTGAACGCCAAGCCGTTCCGCGACAACGACGGCTTCGACGTCAGCGCCCGCATCAAGGCTGACCTGGGCTGGGCCGACCTGACCTCGATCACCGCCTACCAGACCTTTTCGCGCAGCGAGTTCAACGACTGGGACAGCACCCGCTTCAACGAGTCGAACGTCTTCTTCTACAACGACATCGACGTCTTCGCTCAGGAGCTGCGCCTGAGCTCCAACGGCGACGGGCCCCTCAGCTGGATGATCGGCGCCCACTATGCTGACGAAAGCATCGACGGCGGCTTCTACACCAACTTCCGGGGGCAGCCGAACCTGATCAACACCGCCTATGGCCAGTCAGTGTCAGCCTTCGGCGTCTTCACCCACAACTCCTATCAGGTGAACGAGCGCCTGAACTTGATCGCCGGCCTGCGTTGGGAGACGGAAGAGCGGACCCTCGACAGCGGCGGCACCTCGGTCGCGCCGAATCCGCCGCCGCCGACCACCAGCTACGACACCGATCTGAACGAGGTCTCCGGCCGCCTGGGTCTGGAATACAAGCTGACGGACGACGCCCTCTTCTACGCCAGCGTGGCGCGCGGGGTGAAATCGGGCGGCTTCACCACCTACAACGCCACCTCGGCGACCCCGTTCAAGCCGGAAATCGTCATCGCCTATGAGACCGGGATCAAGTCGGACCTGTTCGACCGCCGCCTGCGTCTGAACGGCGCCCTGTTCTACTATGATTACAAGGACCAGCAGGTTCAGGGGCTGGAATACGACCGGATCACCGGCCGCCTGGGCAAGATCACCAATGTGCCCAAGTCGCACATCTGGGGCGGCGAGATCGAGCTGACCTGGGTGCCGGTCGACGGCCTGACCATCAGCCAGAACATCGGCTACAAGACCGGCGAGTATGACGAGTACTTCGCCATCGACGGCGCCAAGACCGACGCCGCCAATCCCAAGGACGGTCCCTGGGACGTCATCATCACCAACGACCGCTCCGGCGAACGCCTGTCCTTCCCCAAGATGAACTACGGCGGCTCGGTCGCCTATGACTGGGAAGCGGCCGGGTGGGAGCTGCGCGTCGAGACCAACTACAACTATCGGGACGAGCTGTATTCCGTCAGCTCCTCATCGATCATCGACGCCTACTGGCTGTGGAACGCCAACTTCAGCGTCAGCCCGGCCGGCGCCAACTGGCGCGCGGGCCTGTGGGTGCGGAACATGTTCAACACCTACTACGAAGAGACCCGCAACGGCTTCAACGGCTCGGCGCGCCCGACCACCTCGCCCAGCCAGGGCCGCACCTACGGCGTGCGCCTGTCGATGGACTTCTAAGGCTTCCTCCCGAGTGAGGCGGGCCGGTTCCGGCCGGTCCGCCTTGCGCCTTTTCCTGATGGTATGATGGCTTACTCCGCTTCCCGCCTTGATCGCCGCACCCTGCTGACGGGTCTGGTCGTCGCGCCCGCCGTGCTGAGTTTCGGTCGCGCCCAGGCGGGCGGCGCCTATCTGTTTCCGCTGGGCGTCGCCAGCGGCGATCCCGCGCCGGACGGCTTCGTCATCTGGACCCGACTGGCGGCCGATCCTCTGACCGCCGACGGTCTGGGCGGCCTCGACGCCGCCATTCCCGTGCGCTGGGAAGTGGCCGCCGACGACCAGTTCCGCCGCATCGTCGCCGCCGGCAACGCGACCGCCGCCCGCGACGCCGCCCACAGCCTGCACGTCGAGGTCGCGGGCCTCGCCCCCCACCGCCCCTACTGGTATCGCTTCACCGCCCAGGGCCAGCAGAGCCCGACCGGCCGCGCCCTGACCACGCCCGCCCCGAACGCCAGCGCCGACCGGCTGCGCCTCGCCGTCGCCTCCTGCTCGCACTGGGAGCGCGGCTATTTCAGCGCCTACGGCCACATGGCCGACGAACAGCCGGACCTGACCCTGTTCCTGGGCGACTACATCTATGAATACAGCCTGGGGCCGGACCGCGCCGACCATGTGGTGCGCCCCTACAACCTCGAAGAAGCGACATCGCTGGCGGGCTATCGCAACCGCTACGCCCTGCACCGCACCGACGCCAACCTGCAGCGCCTGCACGCCGTCGCCCCCTGCATCGCCGTCTGGGACGACCATGAGGTTCAGGACGACTATTCCGGCGTCTGGTCCAAGATTTCGGGCGTTGCGCCCAATGACTTCCTGCAACGCCGCGCCGCCGCCTATCAGGCCTTCTATGAGGCCATGCCGATCCGTCGCACGCGCTTGAGCGCCAGCCTCCAGATGCCGATCTATCGCCGCGTCCGCTATGGCCAGCTGGCCGAGTTCTTCATGCTGGACGGCCGCCAGTACCGCTCGAAACAGCCGTGCAGCGACGGCGCCAACGGCGGCAAGGGCCAGATCGTCACCGATGCGACCTGCACCGACCGGCTGGACCCGTCGCGCACCTTCCTCGGCTTCGAGCAGGAGCGCTGGCTCTACGACGGCCTGGCCCGCGCCGAGGCGCGCTGGAACATCCTGGGCCAGAATCTGGTCATGGCGGGCCTGCGCCTGGCGCGCAGCCCGGCCGATGAAAACCGCTACTGGACCGACACCTGGGACGGCTTCCCCGCCGCCCGCGACCGTCTGACCTCGGCCCTGTCGGAACTGAAGCCGTCCAACCCCGTGGTCCTCAGCGGCGACTACCACTCCTTCTGGACCAACGACGTGAAGCTGGACAGCCGCGACCCGTCGTCGGTCACCGTGGCGACCGAGTTCGTCGGCACCTCCATCACCTCGACCGGCCCCAGCTACGACGGGCTGATGGCCGTCATGCCCAATAATCCGCAGGTGAAATTCTTCGACAGTCGCCCGCGCGGCTATATGTCGATCGACGTGCGCCCCGACCGCATGGATACGCGCTATCAGGTCATCAGCGACGTGCGCGATCCGAAGGCCAGCCTGTCGACCCTGAAATCCTGGACCGTTGAAACGGGCCGCCCCGGCGCCGTCGCCGCATGATCCCTTCTACCCGGAGTTTTCCCATGACCACCTCGCGCCGCTCTTCTTCCCTCATCGCGATGAGCCTGGCTCTCGCGCTCGGCGGAGCGTTGAGCGGCTGCGCCGGGGCGGTGTCGACGCAGACGGCGGCGACTGCGCCCGTGACCTTCTGGGAAGGCTTCCGCGATCATCCGCACGGCTATCTGACCGCCGAGAACACGCCCAACGCCGCCAACTTCCTGCCGCCTCCGCCCGAAGAAGGCTCGCTGCGCGAACAGGCCGACATCGCCGCCTATCGCGCCATGCGGTCGCTGGAAGGCTCCGAACGCTGGGCCATCGCCCGCGCCGACAATGAGATCGAGACGCCCGGCGCCCCGCGCGCCTTCGACTGCGCCCTCGGCTTCAAGTTCGAGCCGGAACAGATGCCGACCCTGACGCTGTTGATGGGCAAGATGCTGGGCGATCTGGAGATGATCCAGACCCCGGCCAAGAAGGGCTATTTCCGCAAACGCCCCTTCGTGGTCGAGCCCCTGCCGACCTGCATCGCGCCCGAGACCTGGCTGGCGGCCAGCGGCTCCTATCCGTCGGGCCACTCGGCGCTGGGTTGGGCCTGGTCGCTGGTGCTGGCCGAACTGGCGCCCGACCGCGCCGACGCCATCCTGCGACGCGGACTGGCCTATGGCGAAAGCCGCGCAGTGTGCGGCGTCCACTATCCCAGCGACGTCGAGGCGGGCCGCATCGTCGGCGCGACCATCGTCACCCGGCTGAAGGCCGATCCGGCGTTCCAGGCCGATTTCACCAAGGCCAAGGAAGAGTTCGACGCCGCCCGCGCCGCCGCGACCGAGGCTACGGCCGCCTGCCCCGCCTCGCTGGCGCGCCAGCCGTGGTGAGGCGCGCTTAATCCATGGCGTGAAAGCAAATCCATGACGTAGGCTGACGAAGATCGGCCACGTCGCAAGGGGGAGACCGAGGGACGGTGACGAAGACAGGGGCGACACGCGTCGCGACAGCATCCCGACGGCGCGGCCGGAACGGCGGGCTTCGGCCCGGCCTGATCACGCTTATGCTGTCGCTGGCCCTGTGCCTCGTCTGGGGCCTGACCGCGCCGCAGGTTCAGGCGCAGGCGCCGCGTGACCGGCTGATCCTCGGCCTGCCGCTGGAGCCGCCGAACCTCGACCCGACCTCGGGCGCGGCGGCGGCGGTGGATGAAGTCGTCTACGCCAACGTCTTCGAAGGCCTGACTCGGCTGACCCAGAACGGCGCCGTCGCCCCGTCGCTGGCCGAGTCGTGGGAGGCCGCCCCCGACGGCCTGACCTGGACCTTCCACCTGAGACGCGGCGTCACCTTCTCGGACGGCTCGCCGTTCGACGCCTCGGTCGCCAAATTCTCCCTGGACCGCATCAAGGCAGAAGGCTCGACCAACGCCCAGAAGGCCCTGTTCGCGCCGATCCAGAGCGTCGAGGTCGTCGACCCGGCGACCATCCGCATCCGCCTGTCGCGGCCGATGGCCACCCTGCCCTATGTCCTGGCCTGGGGCGACGCGGTCATGGTCTCGCCCAAGAGCGCCGCGACCAACGCCGTCACGCCGGTCGGCACCGGCCCGTTCAAGCTGCAGAGCTGGCAGCGCGGCAGCCAGCTGACCCTGATCCGCCGCGACGGTTACTGGGGCCCGACGCCGCGCCTGAACACCGTCGTCTTCCGCTTCATCAGCGACCCGACCGCCGCCTTCGCCGCCGTCAGCGCTGGCGACGTGGACGCCTTCCCCAACTATCCCGCGCCCGAGAATGTCGCCCAGTTCCAACGCGACCCGCGCTTCCGCGTCGTCGTCGGCGCGTCCGAAGGCAAGGTCATCCTGGGCATCAACAACACCAAGGCGCCGTTCAACGACGTGCGGGTGCGCCGCGCCCTTTCCTACGCCATCGACCGCGACGCCCTGATTCAAGGGGCCATGTTCGGCTTCGGCCAGCCCATCGGCAGCCATTATTCGCGTCAGGCGCCGGGCTATGTCGACCTGACCGGCCTCTATCCCCACGATCCCGCCAAGGCGCGCGCCCTGTTGGCCGAGGCGGGCTATCCCAACGGCATCGACGTGACGCTTCGCCTGCCGCCGCGACCCTACGCCCGACGCAGCGGCGAGGTGCTGATCTCGCAACTGGCCCAGGCGGGCATCCGCGCCAAGATCGAGAACCTCGAATGGGCCCAGTGGCTGGACCAGGTGTTCAAACGCCGCCAGTTCGACCTGACCATCGTCGAGCACGTCGAGCCGATGGACTATGACATCTACGGCCGCAAGGACTACTACTTCGGCTACGACAGCCCGGCCTTCGACGCCCTGCTGGCGCAGGTCAACGCCGCCCCGGACGAGCCGACGCGCAACCGCCTGCTGGGCGACCTGCAACGCCGCATCGCAGACGACGCGGTCAACGGCTTCCTGTTCCAGTCCTCGCGCATCGGCGTGTGGAAGGCGGACGTGAACGGCCTGTGGATCAACGGCCCCATCGCCGCCAACGACGTCACCGGCGCCTACTGGACCGGCGCGGGCGCGGCTACGACCTCCAACGCCGAGCGTACCGGCGGCGCCCTGCCCTGGGGCTGGATCAGCGTGATCGCGGGCGCGGCCCTGCTGGCCTTCGTCGCCTGGCGCTTCGGCGCGGCCTGGCTGCTGAAGAAACTGGGCGGCCACGCCCTGACCCTGCTGGCGGCCACCGTCGTCATCTTCCTGCTGCTGCAGGTCGTGCCCGGCGATCCGGCCAGCTATATGATGGGGCTGAACGCCAGCCCGGAATCCATCGCCGCCCTGCGTCAGCAGATGGGCCTCGAAGGCTCCGGCCTTGAGCGTTATTTCGCCTGGCTCGGCGACCTGCTGACCGGCAAGTTCGGCACCAGCTACACCTATCAGGTGCCGGTCGGCGGGCTGATCGCGGAACGTCTGGCCGTGTCCGCGCCACTGGCCCTGATGGCCACCGTCCTGTCGCTGCTGGTCGCCCTGCCCATCGGCGTCACCGCCGCCAGCCGCCGAGGCACCGCCGTCGACACCGGCCTGATCGGCGTCACGCAGGTCGGCGTCGCCCTGCCCAATTTCTGGATCGCCATGCTGCTGATCCTGCTGTTCTCGGTGAACCTGGGCTGGTTCTCGGCGGGCGGCTTCCCCGGCTGGAGCGCCGGTTTTTGGCCCGCCTTCAAGGCCCTGATCCTGCCCGCCGTGGCGCTGGCCGCACCTCAGGCCGCCATCCTCGCCCGCGTGCTGAGGACCGCCCTGCTCGACACCATGAACGAGGACTATGTCCGCACCGCCCGCGCCAAGGGTCTGTCGGTCAACCAAGCCCTGTGGCGGCACGCCCTGCGCAACGCCTGGATCCCCGTCCTGACTATTCTGGGACTGCAGTTCCCCTTCCTGCTGGCGGGCGGCATCATCATCGAAAACGTCTTCTCCCTGCCCGGCCTCGGCCGGCTGGTCTTCCAGGCCATCACCCAGCGCGACCTGATCGTGGTGCAGAGCGTGGTCGTGGTGCTCGTCTTCGCCGTGGTTCTGGTCAGCTTCCTGATCGACCTCGCCTACCTGTTCGCTGATCCGCGCCTGAGGGGTCGCCGCGCATGACCGACGCCCCCGCCATTATCGCCCCCGCCAAGCCCCGCATGCGCTGGCCGCTGTCGCTGATCGTCGGCGCCACGCTGACCGCCGTCGTGCTCGCGACCGCCCTCCTCGCCCTCGTCTGGACGCCCTATGACGTCGAGGCGGTCAACATCGCCGCCAAGCTGACCGCCCCCTCGACCGCCCACTGGATGGGCACCGACCACTTCGGCCGCGACGTGCTGTCGATGATCATGGCGGGCGCGCAGAACTCCCTCATCGTCGCCTTCGTCGCCGTCGGCATCGGCGTCGCAATCGGCACGCCGCTGGGCCTGACGGCGGCGGCGCGCGGCGGGTGGATCGACGAACTGGTCATGCGCGGCAACGACTTGGTCTTCGCCTTCCCCGCCCTGCTGCTGGCCGTGATGATCACCGCCGTCATGGGACCGGGCGCGATCAACGCCGTCATCGCCATCGGCGTCTTCAACATCCCCGTCTTCACCCGCGTCGCGCGCGGCGCGGCGCAGGGGCTGTGGACCCGCGAATACGTTCTGGCCGCCCGCACGGCGGGCAAGTCCAAGGCCCTGATCTCGATCCAGCACATCCTGCCCAATCTGATGAGCCTGCTGGTCGTCCAGGCCGCGATCCAGTTCGCCGTCGGCATCGTCGCCGAGGCGGGCCTGTCCTATGTCGGTCTGGGCGCCCAGCCGCCCGCGCCCAGCTGGGGCCGGATGCTGGCCGAGGCCCAGACCATGATCGGCTTCGCGCCGTGGCTGGCGATCATGCCGGGGCTGGCCATCTTCGTGACCGTGCTGGGCCTCAGCCTGACCGGCGACGGCCTGCGCGACCTGTTCGACCCGCGTGTGCGGCGGGAGCGTTGACCATGACCGTCCTCGACATCCGCGACCTCAGCCTGTCGATCGGCCAGACGCCGATCCTGAAGAACGTCAGCCTGTCCGTCGCCCCCGGCGAAATCCTCGGCCTTGTCGGCGAGAGCGGCTCGGGCAAGTCCATGACCTCGCTGGCCGTGCTGGGTCTGACGCCGCCGCGCGCGACGATGACGGGCGAGATCCGTCTGAACGGTCAGGTCGTCTCGAACGCCCCCGACGCCGTGATGCAGCAGGTGCGCGGCCGAGACGTGGGCATCATCTTTCAGGAGCCGATGACGGCCCTGAACCCCGTCATGACCATCGGCGATCAGGTCGCCGAGACGGTGCGCCTGCACAAGAAATCCTCGCGCAAGGAAGCCCTCGCCGTCGCCCGCGCCGTGCTCGACCGCGTCGGCCTGCCCGCAGAGCGCTTCCCCCTGACCCGCTATCCGCACGAGCTATCGGGCGGCCAGAGACAGCGCGTCGCCATCGCCATCGCCATCGCATTGACGCCGAAACTGCTGATCGCGGATGAGGCGACGACGGCGCTGGACGTGACGACGCAGGCCCAGGTGCTGGACCTGCTGAAACGGCTGGTGCGCGAGGACGGCATGGGCCTGATCCTCATCACCCACGACCTCGCCGTCGTGGCCGAGACCGCCGACCGCGTGGCGGTGATGAAGGACGGCGAACTGGTCGAGGAAGCCCCCGTCTCGTGCATCCGCACCGGCATGGCGCATACCTATTCCCGTCGCCTTCTGGCCAACGCCACCCACGCCCCGACGCGCCGCAGCCGCCCGCAGGCCGACGCCGCCCCTGTGCTTCAGGTCGAGGGTCTGGTGCGCGAATACGGCGGCGCCCCCGCGCTGTTCGGCAAATCGAAGACCTTCCGCGCCGTCGATCAGGTCAGCTTGTCGATCCAGCCCGGCGAGAGCGTCGGCCTCGTAGGCGAAAGCGGCTGCGGCAAGTCCACCCTGCTGCGCGCCATCCTCGCGCTGGAGACGCCGCAGGCGGGCCGTGTCCGGGTCAAGGGCCGCGACATCACCGCCGCGCGCGGCTCCGCGCTGAAGTCCATCCGCTGCGACATTCAGGTCGTGTTCCAGGATCCCTACGGCAGCTTCGATTCGCGCTGGAAGGTCAGCGATCTGGTCGCCGAAAACTTCCATCTGCTGGACGCCAAACCCACCCCCGCCGAGGCCCGCCGCCGCGTCGATGAAATGCTGGAGCGCGTCGGCCTGGCAAGCAACGCCGCCGACCGCTATCCGCACGAGTTCTCGGGCGGCCAGCGCCAGCGCATCGCCATCGCCCGCGCCCTGATCACCGAGCCCTCGGTCATCTGTCTGGACGAGGCGGTGTCGGCCCTGGACGTGTCCGTGCGGGCGCAGGTGCTGGACCTGCTGGCCGACCTGTCGGACCGGCTCGGCCTGTCCTACCTCTTCGTCACTCATGACCTCAGCGTCGTGCGCACGGTGACGGATCGCCTGCTGGTCATGCAGGCCGGAAAGATCGTCGAACAGGGCGAGACGACCGCCGTCTTCGCTGCGCCTTCGCACCCCTATACGCAGAAACTTCTGGCGGCGACGCCGGATCTGGTCCGCAATCAAGCTCTGGAAAAGGAAACCGCCGGATGAACCGCAGAACCGTCCTCGGCTCAGCCCTGATCGGCGCCGCAGCCTCCGCAGCAGGCGCCGCCAGCGCCAAGCCCGCCGCCCAGAGCGCCGCCCGCGCCTCGGGCCGCACCGGCCCGCTGAACCTGATCACCGACGTCGAGGGCCTCAAGGTCGGTCAGGCCCATGACGCGAGCGTCCGCACCGGCGTCACCGTCATCCTGGCCGAAAAGCCCGCTGTGGCCGCCGTGGACGTGCGTGGCGGCGGCCCCGCCGGGCGCGAGACCGACGTGCTGCGCCCCGAAAACCTGGTGCAGGAGGTGGACGCCATCATCCTGTCGGGCGGGTCGGTCTATGGTCTCGGCTCGGCCGACAGCGTCGCCGCCTGGATGGGCATGCGCGGGCGCGGCTACGGCATGGGCGGGGCGCCGGGCGTGCCGCCCTCGCCCATCATCCCGACCGCCTGTCTCTACGACCTGGCCAATGGCGGGAACAAGGCGTGGGAGATGGAGCCCCCCTATCGCCGCCTGTCGGTTCAGGCGCTGGAGGCCGCGAGCGACCGCTTCGACCTCGGCACCGCAGGCGCGGGCTATGGCGCCGAGGCGGGCGCGCTGAAGGGCGGCATCGGCTCGGCCTCGGCGGTCATGGCGGCGGGCTGGACGGTCGGCGCCATCGTGGCGGTCAACAGCGTCGGCTCGGTCGTCGCGCCGGGCGGCAAGAGCTTCTGGGCCGCCCCCTATGAGATCGGCGACGAGTTCGGCGGTCTGGGATCATCGGGCCTGCACGCCTCGGCCGAGGACTGGGGGCCGTCCAAGTTCCGGCCCCAGCCGCGCGAGAACACCACCATCGCCTGCATCGCCACCGACGTGGCCCTGACGCGGGTCGAGCTTCAGCGCGTGGCCATCATGGCCCAGGACGGCATGGCGCGCGCCATCCGCCCCGCCCACGCGCCGTTCGACGGCGACACCCTGTTCAGCCTGTCCACGGGCAAGAAGGTCATCGCTGACCCGGCCCTGCGTCAGGTCGTGGTCGCCCAGCTCGGCAACGTCGCCGCCGACGTCCTGGCCCGCGCCGTGGCGCGCGGCGTCTATCACGCGACCAACTATGAGGGCATGACCGGCAAGACCTGGCGGGAGCTGTAACCCCACGTCCTTCTCCCCACCGGGGGAGAAGGTGGGCGTCGGAGGCGCTCGGATGAGGGGGACGCCTCAACGCTCTCGACGCCCGCGTTTGCGGACACAGCCCCTCATCCGTCATGCTTCGCCTGACACCTTCTCCCCCGGTGGGGAGAAGGGCCTTTAGATCGGCGCGCCCGGCGGCACCGCCTGCGCGACCGGCAGCGTCTCGCTCAGCGCCTTCAGCCCCTCGACCGGGCCGGTCAGAGCCTCCGCCAGATAGGCGCACTGGGCCGTCTCCAGCCGGTCGCCGCGGCAGCGTTTCAACTGCTCCCCGAACCGCCGCGCGCTGTCGCGCACCGCACCCTGCGCCGTCGAGGACAGATCCTTGCTCTGAATCAGCGCGGCCAGATGGGCCGCATAGCGGGCGCGGGCAACGCGGCGCAGCTCGGCCTGACGCGGGCTCAACGCCGCGCCCGGCCCGACGGCGACCGCCACCCGATCCAGCGTCTCGACCAGGCCCAACTGCCCCGGATCGCGGCGCTCCTGCTCGACCAGGCGGTTCAGCCGCTCCGACGCCAGCAGGGTTTCAAACACCACCTCGGTCGCCGCCGCCGCCGCCGAGGACGGATCGAACACGGCGTCGGTCTTGCCCTCGAACAGCTCGATCTGGGTCTGGCGATCCGAATTGCCCGACTGGGCCGAGGACAGCAGGTCGATCAGATCGTCGCGCAGGTCCAGTTCGGCCGGAGACAGGGCCAGCATCAGGGCCTCCAGCGCCGCGCGCTGTTTGTCCGCAGGCACGACCTCGGCCCGCTCACGCCCTTCGCCGCTGACGGCGTAGCTGTAGTCCAGGCCCCCGATCTGACGCCCCACCGCCGTCGTCTGATAGCGGTGATAGAGATAGATCGGCACGATGACCCGGCGCAGGTCCGCCGCCGGCGCGCCCGCGGGCAGATTGGCCAGGCCGAAGCGCGACAGGGCGATGCGCCGCACCGCCAGGGTGTTGGCGAACTCGGCGGTCGGGTCGGTTCCGTTGTCCCACATGGCGCCGTAAGGCTGCAGGCTGCCCAGCGGACGGGTGTCGGTGTCGTTGACGAAGCGGTAGCCCTTTGCTTGCGCCTCGGCGGCCAAGGCCGCTCGCCGCGCGATCGGATCACGTCCCGGCGCGTCGCCATAGAGCCAGTCGACGACATAGCGGTCCCAGGCGCCGACGCCGGTCGTATAGGCCTGGCTGAAGTCCAGCCGGTCCCCATCCGCGATCACCCACGGCGCCGGATAGTCCATGACTGAGGCCCGCCCCTCGAAGGTGGAGGCGGCGAAGTTGTGAGCAATGCCCAGAGCGTGGCCGATCTCGTGCGCCGACAGGTGGCGCAGGCGGTGATAGGCCAGACGGTCCGGGTCGTCCTCGGCGCCCGTGCCGCTGCGGGCGGCGCCGATCAGCCCTTCGATGATCATCTTGTCCTGACGGTCGCGCAGGGAGCCCAGTTGCACCACGCCGCGCACGATCTCGCCGGTGCGGGGGTCGTTGACGCTGGTCCCGGTCGACCAGCCGCGCGTCTCGCGGTGAACCCATGAGATGATGTTGTAGCGAGCGTCCATCGGATGCGCCCCCTCGGGCAGGAGCTCGACACGGAAGGCGTTAAGATAGCCCGCCTGTTCAAAGGCCTGCGCCCACCAGTTGCCGCCCTCGATCAGGGCTTCGCGGATAGCGGGCGGGGCGGCGCGATCGACGTAGAAGACGATGGGCTTCTTCACCGTCGAGCGCGCGGCGGTCGGATCCGTCTTCTCCAGCCGGAACCGGCGGGCCAGCCGACTGACCACCGGCTGATCCAGGTCGGCGGCGAAATCCGTCACCGTCACCTGAGCCGAGGTGCCCGACCGAGGATCATGCAGCACAGGCAGGAAGCCCTCGTCCGGCAATCGGATGAACGAATGGCGCACCGCCAGGGTGACGGAACGGGTTTCCGGCGAAACGCGCGACAGCTCACCGCCCGGCTCGTCGCTGGTGAAGGTCTGGACCGTCTGGAACTCCACATTGTCGGGGAAGACCAGGGTCTGGGCCGTATCGACGTAGCCGAGGCTGGCGGCCGGCTTGAACGTCCCCAGCCGCGCACGCTTCAGACGGGAAACCACATTGACCGCGTCGCGCTCGAGAAAGCCCGAAAGGTCCACCGTGACCGAACCGTCGGCCCCGGCGTCCGTCGCCTCAGCCGACCAGACGATCGGCGAGACGAAGGAGGCGGCGACGGCGTTGACCTGATCCGGGTCGGCGTCCACGGCGCGGAAGCGATGGTTCTCGAAGGCGGCGAAGACCCGGTTCCCGACCTTGCGGAAGACCACGATCTGCGTCTGCCCCAGGCCCGAACGATCCAGCCCCGCTCCGTCCATGCCCAGGCCCGCCGACAGACCCGGCTGATACAGATAACGGCCCAGAACCCCGTCCGCGTCCGGCGCGGGCAGGCGCACCGAGACCTTGCCCTTGTCGCTGTCCTGTCGCACGCCGAACAGGCCGTCCCGCCAGGCGGCCGACGCCGCCGCCGAGGCGGGCGCGGACTGCGCCGCTACGGGAGCCGCCGCTCCAGCCAGAACCAGACCCGCGGCGCCCGCCAACAGAACCTTGCGCAACATCGGCTTCCCCCTCCGATTGATTCAACAACGGTCGTTCAGACCATCGAACGGCCGAAACAGCAAGCGGCGGCTCAGCGTACGCCCAGGGCCAGAGCATCCGGACGCCGAGTGTCGGCCGCGCCCAGGAAACGGTCGCCATCGACCATGATGGACTGGGTGCTCCCCATGGTCATCGACGGACGCACGGCGTGCCCCCGCTCGCGCAGCAGGCGCTCGACGTCGGGCGAAAAACCGCCTTCCAGCTCCAGCGGGCTGTCGCCTCCCGCCTGGTTCAGACGCGGACGCATGGCCGCCTCGGCCACGTTCAGATCGTGGTCGATCACGTTGGAGATCAGCTGGACCATGGTGGCGATGATGTAGCCGCCGCCGGGCGTGCCTGTGACCAGCCAGGGCTTGTCGTCCTTGAACACCACCATCGGCGTGATGGTCGAACCCAGGCGCTTGCCCGGCGCGGGCGAGTTCGGCTCCCCGCGCGTGCCCCACGAGAAGTTGTCCAGGTGGTTGTTCAGCAGGATGCCCGTCCCCACCGGGGCGACGTGCGCGCCGTAGGAGTTGGACAGGGTGTAGGTGTTCGACACCGCATTGCCGAAAGCGTCCGCGACCGAATAGTGGGTCGTGTCCTGGCTCTCATAGGGATAGGGGTTGCCCTCGGGGATATCGGCCGCTTTCAGGGTGCGGTCCAAGGCGATCAGTCGAACGCGTTCGGCGGCGAATTCCTTGCTCGCCAGCCCATGCGCCGGGGTGGTCCACTGCGGCGCCCCGCCGATCAGGCGACGGTCCGACGAGGTGATCTTCATCGCCTCGGAGATCAGGTGCAGGCTGTCGACGCTGCCCCACCTCATCGCGCGCAGGTCGAAATGCTCCAACAGGTTCAGCGCCTGGGCGACGCTGACGCCCGAGGCCGTCGGCGGCATATAGGCGATGCGATGGTCGCGATAGCTGCCCCAGATCGGCTCTGACACGTCGGCGCGGTAGGCGGACATGTCGGCCATGGTGATCACCCCGCCCTGGGCCTGGACGCCCGCGACGATCTGGCGGGCCAACTCGCCCTTGTAGAACTCATCGGCGCCGCCGCGCGCCACCTTGCGCAGGCTTTCGGCCAACAGAGGCTGGCGGAAGATCTCGCCCGCGCGATAGGGGGTTCCGTCCGTCTTCAGATAGGCTTCGCGCGCGCCCGGATCGGTCGCCAGCACCCGCGCCCGCCCGGCCGTGGCGTCGGCCTCGCCGTCCGACAGGACATAGCCTTCCTCGGCCAGCTTGATCGCCGGCGCGATCAGATCGGCCCAGGGCATGGAGCCGAAGCGCGCGTGCGCCTCCCACATGCCCATGACCGTGCCCGGCACCGAGACGTTGATGAAGCCCGACGGCTTGCTGCGGTCAAAGCGGCCGCTGTCGTCCAGCAGCAGGTCCGGCGTCGTCGCCGCCGGCGCCGTGCCGTAGTAGTTGACGGCGATGGTCTGGGCCGGCCGCTCGGCCGTGGCCGCCATATGGACGATCATGTAGCCGCTGCCGCCGATGTTGCCCGCACGCGGCAGGGTCACGGCTTCCGCGAAAGCCACGGCGACGGCCGAATCCACCGCATTGCCGCCCTGACGCAGGATTTCGACGCCCACGCGGGTGGCCGGGTCGCTCTGGCTGACCACCATGCCGCCGCGCCCCACCACGGGGCTGTGGATCTGGCCGTAGTTGACGATGTCTCCGCCGCTGCCTGCGGCGGGCCGGACCGGCGCGGCCTGTTTGGCCAGGACCGGCCCGCCCATCAGCATCAGGGCCGTCGTCAAGGCGACCAGGGTTCTGGGTTTGGTGATGTGCATGCAGCCCCCGTCACAATCCATCGCCGCCCCGCCTCGAACAGCGACGAGCGGACCGCGACGACTGACCTCAAATCCGATGAGCGAGCGATAGCATTGCTAAAAAGTCGACTTCAAGGGCATTTCTTAGTGATTATTGCGCTCATTATTTTGAATATCGGCAATATTTAACCCAAAAAGGTTGACGTCGCTAACTATGGCGTCTTTTAGTCTGAAATGCGGCGCATCGTCCGCCATCGATAAAAACTCAGGCGACGGCGCGCTGCGCGACGGTCGCCGGCCATCAAACGACGCTCAATCGGAGGGGATGCCGAGGCGATGATCAAACACGGGGATGCCAAGCTCATGCGTTCAGTCCATGCACGTCGAAACATAAAGGCCGCCATGCTGGCCTCCACCGCCCTGCTCGCCGCCGGAACGGCGCACGCCCAGCAGACGCCGGCCAACGAACAGGCCACCCAGGTCGAAGACATCGTCGTCGTCGGCTCCCAGATTCGGGGCGCGAAGGTCACCGCCGCCCTGCCCGTCACGGTCGTGGGCGAGGAATTGATCCAGGCGACCGCCGCCACCTCGGGCGACGAACTGCTGCGCTCCATCCCCCAGATGGGCGATGTGACGTTCAACTCGGGGTATCTGCCGGCCTCGTCCAACTCGGCGCGCGGCGACACCGGCTCGGTGAACCTGCGCAACCTCGGCATCGGCAACACCCTGGTCCTGCTGAACGGCCGCAGGGTCGTGGGGCACCCGACGTCCCAGGCGAACGAGCACCTGGTCCCCGTCCTGACCTACAACACCAACGCCATTCCGGTGTCGGGCCTGAAGCGGCTTGAAGTCCTGCGCGACGGCGCGGCGGCCATCTACGGCGCCGATGCGGTGGCGGGCGTGGTCAACACGGTCCTGCGCGACGACATGAACGACTGGACCGTCTCCGCCCAGTACGGCGCCGCCGAGGGCACCGACATGTGGGAGAGCAATTTCTCCTTCTACGGCGGCAAGGACATCGCCGACGGACGCGGCAACCTGTCCCTGTTCTTCAACTACGACCACCGCGACGAGCTTTCGACGCTGGATCAGGACTACACCGCCTCCGTGGACATCCGTTCTCTGTTCGCCGGAACGGGCTTCGAGAACGACACCACGCTGAACGGCGTCTCGTCGCTGACGCCCTGGGGCTATTTCCGCGTCGCGGACGGCGCCACCTCGATCGGCGGCGCGAACCGCTCGGCCTTCACCATCCAGCCCAACACCCTGTCCGGCTGCATCCGGCAGTTGGGCGACGGCTTGTGCATCAAGAACGGCACCACGGTTGACGCTGCCTTGCGCGCCGATACGGCCCAGGAAGACCTGACGGTCATTCCCCAGGTCGATCGTTTCAACCTGTTCCTGACCGGCCGCTACGAGATCAACGACAACGTCGAATTCTTCGGCGAGCTGGGCGGCTACTACGCCAAGTCCAAGGCGCGGCAGGCGCCGATCAACACCCTGTCGTCCGTGGTCATGACCATTCCGGGCACGAATTTCTACAATCCGACCGGCGAGGATCTGCTGCTCAGCGGCTATCGCTTCAACGACTTCGGTCCGATCGGCGTCGAGGTCACGAACAAGCAGTTCCGCGCCCTGGGCGGACTGCGCGGCGAATGGCGCGGCTGGAACTGGGAAACCGCCCTGGTTTGGTCCGAAGCGACGGCCGAGGACGTGTCGGACAACATCTCGACCACGCGCCTGTTCGAGTGGGCGTCCAAGTCCACGCCCGACGCCTACAACTTCTTCAACGGCGGCGACCCGACGCACCCCCGCTACGGCGACTCCACCCCGTCGAGCCAGGCGGCGCTGGACGCCATCGGCGTCGACATGGTCCGCAAGACCAAGACCGAACTGGGCATGTGGGACTTCAAGATCTCGCGGCCTGACCTCTTCACTCTGCCCGCCGGCCCGGTCGGCATGGCCGCCGGCGTCGAGGCCCGTACGGAGACCCAGCTGGACGACCGCGACAGCCGCATCGACGGCACGATCACCTATACCGACCGATCGGGCGCGACCTACAGCGACCTGATCAACTCATCGATGAACCCCGACACCTACGGCGAACGGGACGTGCTGTCGGCCTATATCGAGTTCGCCGCCCCGCTGGTCTCGCCGGAGATGGGCGTGCCCCTGGTCCATAACCTGGAGGTCCAGATCGCCGGCCGCTTCGAGAATTATTCCGACTTCGGCGACGTGGCCAAGCCCAAGTTCGCGGCGGCCTGGGACATCGTCGACGGGTTCCGCGTTCGCGGTTCGTGGGCCCAGGGTTTCCGCGCCCCGAACCTGGAACAGATCAACGCCACGATCATCACCCGCTCCAACACCAGCACCGACTGGGCCTATTGCGAGGCCCTGCTGCGTCGCGGCGCGCTGAGCAACATGAACCTGTGCGGCGGCAGCTTCACCCCGCCCTCCACCTTCCCCGACGCCGACGCCGTCAGCACCGCCCGGATCGCGCGCCTGACCGCCGAGCAACGCTCGGGCAATCCGGACCTGCAGCCCGAGGAGTCCGAGACCCTGTCCTTCGGCCTGGTGGTGCAGCCGCGCTTCATCCCAGCGGACTATGGCGACTTTACCTTCACCGCCGACTGGTGGCGGGTCGAGCAGACCGGCATGGTCGGCATCTTCCGCGGCCAGAACGCCATCACCCTGGACTATCTGCTGCGCAAGAGCGGCGGCTCGAACCCCAACGTGGTGCGCGCCGCACCGACGCCCGAGGACATCCGCCTGTTCGCGGGCACCGGCCTCGCCCCCGCGGGCGAGATTCTCTACATCAAGGACGCCTACACCAATCAGCAGCCCCAGACCGTCGAGGGACTGGACCTGGGCGCCATGTGGAGCCTGCGCGGCACCCGCTACGGCGACTTCAACCTGAACCTGAACGTCTCGCACTTCCTGAAATACTATCTGGAGCCGTCACCGGGCGTTCAGGAGCTGATGGACGCGATGGACTCCGGGGACATCGATCCCGCAATCAACTTCTCGGGCAGCGCAGGCGATCTGCTTCGCGACTTCGGCCGCCCGGAATGGAAGTGGTCGCTGTCGGGAACCTGGCGCTATCAGAACATCACCGTCGGCGCCTTCACCCAGTACATCTCGTCGCTCTACGACGACTCCGTCACCAATGCGGCGAACGAGCCCTGGACCGTCGACGCCACCCTGACGGGTAATCTGTACGGCGAATATCAGTTCGAGGACGGCGGCCTTCTATCCGGCACGGCGGTCCGCGTCGGCGTGCGCAACATCACCGACGAACAACCGCCCCTGTCCAGCGGCGGCTATGTCGGCACCGTCTATCAGCCCTACGGTCGCTACTGGTACGCTAGCATCCGCAAGACCTTCTGACCGATCTCTGATCGTCCGGGGACGGCAGGCGGCGACGCCTTCCGTCCTCCCTTCTTTTTGTTCCCGGAGTACTCCATGAAGCCCGTTTCGATGCGCGCCCTCGCCCTCGCCGCCGCCCTGGCCGGCGTCGGCGTCCCCGCCCTGGCCGGCGAGCTGTCGCCCCAGGCCCAGCAGCAGATCGTCTCGACCGTCGACCGCAATCAGGCCGCCCTCGACCACGCCGCGCTCGAAATCTGGAAGTTCGCCGAGTTGGGCTATCAGGAGACCCAGAGCTCGGCCCTGCTGCAGGGCCAGTTGCGCGACGCCGGCTTCACCGTCACGCCCGGCATCGCCAATGAGCCGACCGCCTTCCTGGCCAGCTTCAAGAACGGTTCCGGTCCGGTCATCGCGGTCCTGGCCGAATACGACGCCCTGCCCGGCCTGTCGCAGACCCTCAGCCCGATCCAGGAATCCGCGGGCGGCCATGCGGGCCACGGCTGCGGCCACAACCTGTTCGGCGCCGCCTCCATTCACGCCGCCATCGCGGTGAAGGACTGGATGGTCGCCAACAACATCAAGGGCGAGCTGCGCGTCTACGGCACCCCGGCCGAAGAAGGCGGTTCGGGCAAGGTCTACATGGTCCGCGACGGCCTGTTCGACGACGTGGACGTGTCGCTGCACTGGCACCCCGGCAATGTGAACTCGGCCCGCCAGGGCGACACCATGGCCAACGTCTCGGGCAAGTTCCGCTTCTACGGCACGGCGTCCCACGCCGCCGCCGCGCCGGACAAGGGCCGCTCGGCCCTGGACGGCGTCGAGGCCATGAACGCCATGGTCAACCTGATGCGCGAACACGTGCCCGACCGCACGCGCATCCACTACGCCATCACCGACGGCGGCAAGGCGCCGAACGTCGTCCCGGCCTACGCCGAGGCCTATTACTACGTGCGTCACAACAACCCGGAAATCGTCCGCGACGTGCTGGAGCGGGTGAAGCTGGCGGCCGACGGCGCGGCCTTGGGCACCGGCACCCGCGTCGAGTTCGAGGCCATCGGCGGCGTCTACTCCATGCTGCCGAACGAGGCCCTGATGCACGTCATGGACCGCAACCTGCGCCATGTCGGCGGCATCACCTGGACGACCGAGGAAACCGCCCTGGCGTCGGAAATCCAGAAGACCCTGACCACCAAGCCCGACCTGGCGTCCGTCGGCCAGATCGAGGACGCCGTGATCGGCGGCGACTTCGGCGGCTCGACCGACGTCTCAGACGTGTCCTGGGTCACGCCGACGGTCGGCCTGTCGACGGCGACCTTCGTGCCGGGTTCGGCCGGTCACTCGTGGCAGAACGTGGTGGCGGCAGGCTCGACCATCGGCCTGAAGGGCGCCCATCTGGCGGCCAAGACCCTGGCCCTGACCACCGCCGAACTGTTCCAGAGCCCTGAGACGATCCAGGCCGCCAAGGCCGAATTCGAGCGCCGCCGCGGCCCTGACTTCCAATACCGCGCCCTGCTGGGCGACCGCGCCCCGGCGCTGAACTACCGCGATTAAGGCCGCTCCCTGCGCGATCCCTCCACGTCTTGCTGCGGAGGGGTCGCGCAGCCCGCCTATCGCGTCGCTCTAATCCCGGCAAAACACGGCGATTGCGCGTGGCTTACTGCGATCAGCCCGCCGCCTCCCGTCCGTCCGCCATCATGAGCGCTCCACCGACGTCGCGGAGCGATTTCAGACGATTCAGACGAATTGGACTCTGTTTTTTCGGCGGGGCCGATCAGGCCTCCGCGCGTGACACCGGACGGCTCCTGACCGCCCGCGCGGGCTGCCCGGCGTGGATGTCGCGCCCGCGCCGCTCGACCTCCCGCAGGATCGCCGCCAGCTCCTTGTCGGTCAGATGCTCGATGCCGATGAAGGCCGCGTCGGCCTTCTTCACAGCATAGATCAGCTCATCCATCTTGGCGTGCATGGCGGCGGCGTCGCGGTTCTGGGTGTTCTGGATCAGGAAGACCATCAGGAAGGTGACGATGGTCGTGCCGGTGTTGATCACCAGTTGCCAGGTCTCGCTGTACCTGAACACCGGTCCCGTCACGGCCCAGATCAGCACCACCGCCAGGCAGACGATGAAGGTCCACGGCCGCCCCGCAAGCTTGGCCGTCGCGTTCGCCAGATGATTGAACAGCTTTTCCATTCCGGCGGAACGACGGCCGCAGGGCCAGGTTCCGCCGGATCAGAGTTCGCCTCAGTCCGCCTTCTGCGGCGCCCGCGTTCCGATGGTGCGGTCCAGGAAGTCCAGATAGGTCCGCCACTGATGCAACTGACGATCATTGCCCCGGATGCCGTGGCGCTGGCCCGGATAGAGCATGGTCTCGAAGGGGATGCTCTTTTCCTGAAGGGCGTTCAGAACCCGCGTGGTGTTCTCGAAGATGACGTTGTCGTCGGCCATGCCGTGCATCAGCAGCAGACGCCCGGTCAGATTGTCGAGCCGGTTCACCACGTCCGAGGCGGCGTAGCCGTCCACGTTCGCCTGCGGCGTCGACATATAACGCTCGGTATAGGCGGTGTCGTACAGGCTCCACTCCGTCGGCGGAGCGCCCGCCAGGGCGGCGGCCAGCCCCATCTTCGGCTCGGTCAGCGCCATCAGGCTCATGAACCCGCCGTAGGACCAGCCCATCATGGCGATCCGGCTGTCGTCGACATAGGGCAGCGAGCGCAGATAGTCCGCGCCGATGACCTGATCCGCGATCTCGGGCTGGCCCATCTTCAGATAGAGGGCCTGTTTGAAGGCCGCCGAACGGTCGCCTTCGCCCCGGTTGTCCAGGCGGAAGACGATATAGCCGGCCTCGGTCAGCAACTGGGTCTTGGCCGGCTGCCAGGCGTTCTTCACCCCGCCGCCCGACGGCCCGCCATAGACTTCCATCACCACCGGATAGGTCTTCGACGGATCAAAGCCCGGCGGCGTCGTCATCTGCCACATCAGCGTCTCGCCGTGGCTCTGAAGGGTTCCGAAGGTCGGCTTCTGCTGACGCTCGGCATAGGGCCAGAAGGGGTGGCCGGGCTGAAGCCGGTTCTCCTCGATCCAGCGCACGCGCTGCCCATCGATCGAGTACAGCGCCGACTGCGCCGGGGTGTTCACGTCGCTGTAGTTGCCGACATAGGCCGTGCCGGTGTTGTTGACCGAGGCGCTCCACCAGCCGCCGCGCGGGGTGACTTCCGTGGGGCTAAACGTCCGCTTGTAGCTGGCGCGGAACAGCTGCTGCTCGATCGGATATTCCTTGCCGTCGCGCATGGAGGCGGTGAAGAAGACCTCGCCCGTCTCCTGATTGACGCCGTCCAGCGCCTTGACCGGATAGTCGCCGCGCGTGATCGCCCGCAGGCGGCGGCCGTCCTTGTTGTAGAGATACAGGTGACGCCACCCGCTCTCCTCGCTGGACCAGATGAAGTTACCGTCCTTCAGCGCTTTGAAGTCATGGGTGACGTTGACCCAGGCGTTCGAGGTCTGGCTGGCGATCACCCGGCTGACGCCCGTGGCCGGATCGACGCTCAGCAGGTCCAGCCGCTTCTGGTCGCGCGACAGGCGTTGGACATAGGCGACCGAGCCGTCCGCCGCCCAGTTCACCCGGCCCAGATAGATGTCGGTGTCGGCGCCCAGGTCGACCTTGACCCGCTGACCGCCCTGCACGTCCTGCACATAAAGCTCGACCACGGCGTTGGGCCGTCCGGCGCGCGGATAGCGTTGCGAGATGACCGAGGCCCCGCCGCCCGTGATGTCCAGGCGTGGAATGACGTCGACCGTGCTCTCGTCCGTGCGTTGCAGGGCGATGTAGCGTTCGTTCGGGCTCCACCAATAGCCGGTGTCGCGGTCCAGCTCTTCCTGAGCGATGAACTCGGCCGTGGCCCAGGTGATCAGATCCTTGCCGTCCGTGGTGATCGCCTGTTCGGCGCCCGTCTCCAGGTTGACCAGGACCAGGTTTTGATCGCGTACGAAGCTGACGAAGGCCCCCTTGGGCGACACCTTGGCGTCGATTTCGTCGGCCGCCGTCTCGGTCAGACGCCGCACCGAGCCGTCGGCGCGATTGGCCAGGAAGACGTCGCCTTCCAGCGGGGCCAGGATGTAGCGGCCCTGCTCGTCCCACGAATATTCGACCACGCCACGCTGGGAAATCCGCATCCGCTCGCGCCGCGCCTTCTCGGCCTCCGAAAGTTCGCCCGCATCGGGGACCAGGGCGCGGGCGTCGATCAGCTTGAACGGCTCGCCCCCCTTCACCGGCGCGGCCCACAGGTCCAGCACGTCCACGTCATCCTCGCGCGAGCGCAGGAAGGCGACCAGTTCGCCGTCGGGCGACAGGCTGACGCCCTTGGCCACCGGCCCGGCCAGGGACGGATTGGCGAACACCCGCTCGACCGTCAGGATCGAGGACGCGGGCGCCGTGGCGGCGGGCGGAGCCGCGGGCTGCGGCGAGGATTGGGCGAAGGCCGAGGTCGCAGCCATCAGGATCGTCGAAGCAAGAAGAAAAGTGCGCATGGCGGTGAAGCTAGAGACGGAATCTTCCGTCGTCATCCGCAATTCGTCCTTCTCCCCTTGCGGGAGAAGGATCGCCGCACCACCCTTTCGCAACCGCCCGCGACGGCCTAGGTAGTCGCCATGTCTGACGCCTCCCTCTCCGCGCCGCCCGTCAAGGCCAGTCCGTTTCATGAGTTGGAAGTCCTGTGGGTCCGCCACTGGAACGACCAGTTGTTCAGCTTCGGCGTGAAGCGGCCCGAGGATTTCCGCTTCCGCTCGGGCGAATTCGTCATGATCGGCCTGCCGGGCGAAGACGGCGGCAAGCCCATCCTGCGCGCCTATTCCATCGCCTCGCCCTTCTGGGCCGAGGAGCTGGAGTTCTTCTCCATCAAGGTCGAGGACGGCCCCCTGACCTCGCGCCTACAGAAGATCGTCGCGGGCGACAGCGTCCTGATGGGCAAGAAGCCGACCGGCACCCTGGTGCTGGACGCCCTGACCGGGGGCGAGCGTCTGTGGCTGATCGGCACCGGCACGGGCCTAGCGCCCTGGCTGTCGGTCGCGCGCGACCCGGAGACCTACTCGCGCTTCAAGCAGGTCATCGTCTGCCACACGGTGCGCAACGTCGCCGACCTGGCCTATCGCGACTTCTTCAGCCACGAGATTCACGACGACCCGCTGATCGGCGACGAAGCCAAGGCCCAGCTGACCTATTACCCCACCGTGACCCGCGAGCGGTTCGAGACGCCGGGCCGCATCACCGACCGCATCAAGTCGGGCGACGTCTTCGCCGACCTGCAACTGCCCATCGGCTTTTCGCCCAACAGCGACCGCGTCATGCTGTGCGGCTCGATGGCTATGATCAAGGAGACCGGAGAACTGCTGGAATCCTACGGCCTGAAAGAAGGCTCGAACGCCGAACCCGGCGACTATGTTCTGGAGCGCGCCTTTGTCGGCTGACCTGATGACCTCTCCCGCCGCCGTCGCCATCGACGAGCGCAAGGCCCCCGAAAACTGCGCCTCGATGGCGGATGTGCGTCAGGGCGTGGATGCGCTGGACCGGGCGCTTGTGACCCTGCTGGCCGAGCGCCAGCGCTATATGGACGCCGCCGCCCGCATCAAGCCGAACCGCGACGCCGTCTTCGACCAGGCCCGCATCGACGACGTGGTGGCCAAGGTGCTGAAGGCGGCCGAACCCGCCGGCCTGTCGCCCGACATCGCCGAGCCGGTCTGGCGCCTGCTGATCGACCGCTGCATCGCCCACGAGTTCGGAACCTGGGACAAGACGCGGGTCTGAACTTCCTTCTCCCGCAAGGGGAGAAGGACAGTCGCCCTCAGCCCTTAAGGCTCTTCAACGCCAGTTCATGGCGATAGGCCGCCACATCGGCCAGGGCCGCGTCCAGCGCCGTCTTCACCCGCTCCAGCCCGGCGGGCGCGGCCGCCTGTTCGCCGAACTCCACCTCTTCGCAGACCTGGGCCAAGGCCTTGGCCCCGATGCCCGCCCCGGCGCCGCGGATGGTGTGAACCGCGTCGCGCCAGCCCTCGCTGGACGCGTCCAGCATAGCCGACCACATGCGGGCCTGTTCGGCGAACAGGCCCAGCACCTCCTCCGTCACATCATCCATGCCCGCCGTCATGGCTTCGAGGACGGTGAAATCCACCGCCCCCGACAGGTCGCGTCTCGCCATCAGGCCTCGGACTCCTCGCCCTTGGCCAGGCGCGAGTTGCGCGACGACCACAGCAGGTACAGAGCCAGACCAAACAGGTTCCACAGCAGGAAGTAGAGCTGCGTCGAGCTCTTCAGGCTGAAGAAGAAGACGATGCAGCCGACGATGGCGATGCCGCCGACCAGCCACCACAGCGGCGCCTTGAACTTGCGCTCGCGGTTCGGTTCACGCACGCGCAGCACGATCAGGCTGACGCCCACGGCCATAAAGGCCATCAGGGTGCCGGCGTTGGCCAGCGACGCCAGTTCGTCCAGACGCATGATGCCGGCCAGGAAGGCCACGACGATGGCGGTGAACACCGTCACCACGGCCGGAACGCCGCGCTTGGAGATTTTGGCCAAACGGTTGGGCAGCAGGCCGTCGCGCGCCATGCCCAGGAAGATGCGGCTCTGACCGAACAGGAAGGCCAGCAGCACGGTCGGCAGGGCGATCACGGCGGCGGCGGCGATCCAC
This sequence comes from Brevundimonas sp. RM1, assembly GCF_052907225.1. NCBI lineage: Bacteria > Pseudomonadati > Pseudomonadota > Alphaproteobacteria > Caulobacterales > Caulobacteraceae > Brevundimonas > Brevundimonas sp. RM1. The sequence goes on along the minus strand of NZ_JBRERY010000001.1, from coordinate 269,564 downwards.
TGGGCGGCGACGCCCTGGCCCAGGCCGCGCATGATGTGGGCCAGCGGCTCCGGGCTGTCGGCGAAGCTGGCGACCGGGGCGGCGCCGATCGCAGCGGCGGCGACGGCGATATAGAGGACGGTGCAGACCACCATCGAGCCGACGATGCCGATGGCTAGGTCACGCTCGGGCTTCTTGGTTTCTTCCGCCGCCGTAGCGATGGCGTCGAAGCCGTAGAAGGCGAAGAAGATGATGGCCGCCGCCGCCATCACCCCCGTCTGCACGAAGGGCGCCCCGAAGCCGTGCGGCATGAAGGGGGTGAAGTTGGCCGTATCGAAGTGCGGCATGGCGATGGCCACGAACACCACCAGGGCGGCGATCTTCACGAACACCAGAATGGCGTTCAGCGTGGCGCTTTCCTTCGTGCCCAGCAGCAGCAGGCCGGTCACGATGGCGATGATGAAGATGGCCGGCAGGTTGATCAGCCCGCCCTCGACGTGCGGCCCCACGGTCAGGGCGAACGGCAGGTCGACGCCCAGCCCCGCCAGGAAGGGCACGGCGTAGCCGGACCAGCCGACGGCCACCGTCGACACCACCAGCGAATATTCCAGGATCAGGCTCCACCCCACGACCCAGGCGAAGATCTCGCCCAGCGCGGCGTAGGAATAGGTATAGGCGCTGCCCGAGGCGGGCATGATGGTCGACAGCTCGGCGTAGGCCAGGGCGGCGCAGGCGCACACCAGACCGGCCAGGGCGAAGCTGATCAGCACCGCCGGCCCCGCCAGTCCCGCCCCGACCCCGATCAGGGTCAGGATGCCGGTGCCGACGATGGCGCCGACGCCCAGCGCCATAAGGTGCGGCCAACCCAGGGTTTTCTTGAGCCCCGGCCCCGAATGCGGGGCCAGCATCGCGTCGATCGAGCGACGACGGTTCCAGAACGCCATAATCTCTACTCCCCCTCGCCGCGTCTTTCCGGCGGCTGATTCAAGGCGCGACCTTAGCGCGCGATGCAATCGCGATAAAAGATGCATTTGACGCTTGCACCCGACACCGGTCCTGAGTAATAGGAGCGCCCTTCGCCGAGGCCATCAACGCCGCCGCGAAGGACCGGCGCCATACCAAGGGCGCAGACGACGGTACGGGTGATTAGCTCAGTTGGTAGAGCAGCTGACTCTTAATCAGCGGGTCCACAGTTCGAACCTGTGATCACCCACCATCGTCTCTTTTCTCAGCATCGTTGGATGGGTGTCGCTTCGGCGCGAAACCATCCTGCCGCGTGCGGTTTCTGCTAGAAGACGCGCATGTCTGACGCCGTCTCGATTCCCGCCGCCTCACCTTTCTCCCACGGTCCGCTTGCGGGCGTGCGCGTGCTGGACCTGTCGCGGGTGCTGGCCGGGCCCTGGGCGACGCAGACCCTGGCCGATCTGGGCGCTGAGGTGATCAAGATCGAGCGGCCGGGCGCGGGCGACGACACCCGCCACTGGGGGCCGCCCTTCACCACCACGGCTGAGGGACAGCCCGGCGACGCCGCCTATTTCCTGTGCGCCAACCGGGGCAAGAAGTCGGTGGAACTGGACATCGCCAGCCCTGAAGGCGCCGAGGCCGTGCGTCGTCTGGCTGCGACCTGCGACGTGGTGGTCGAGAACTTCAAGACCGGCGGGCTGAAGAAGTACGGCCTCGACTACGCCTCGCTGGCGGCGGTCAATCCGAAGCTGGTCTATTGCTCCATCACCGGCTTCGGCCAGGACGGGCCGGACGCGCACCGGGCGGGCTACGACTATATGATCCAGGCCATGGGCGGGCTGATGTCCATCACGGGCCAGCCGGACGGCGCGCCGGGGGCCGAGCCGATGAAGGTCGGGGTGGCGGTCGTCGATCTGTTCACCGGCCTGTACGCCTCCAACGCCATCCTGGCGGCCTTGTGGCACGCGCGGGCGACGGACGAGGGCCAGCACGTCGACATCGCCCTGTTCGACGTCCAGGCGGCCATGCTGGCCAATCAGGCGACCAACTACTTCGTGTCGGGCAAGGCGCCGAGCCGGATGGGCAACGCCCACCCCAATCTGGCCCCCTATCAGCCCTTCCCCTGCTCGGACGGCATGGTGATCATCGCCGTGGGCAACGACGGCCAGTTCCGCGCCCTGTGCGGCGCCCTGAAGCTGCAGGTCGAGGATCGCTTCGCCACCAACGCCCTACGCGTCGCCAACCGCGAGGCGTTGGGACCGCTGATCGCCACGAAGACGCAAGGCTTCACCATGCAGGGGCTGATGCAGGCGCTTGAGGCGGCGGGCGTGCCCTGCGGCCCGGTCAACACCATCGACCAGGTGTTCGAAGAGCCCCAGGCCATCCATCGCGGCCTGACCGTCGAGCAGACGCGGCCCGACCTGGCCGATCCCGTCCGCACCGTCGCTTCGCCCATCCGCCTGTCGAAGACGCCGGTGCGCTATGACGCCCCGCCGCCGAAACTGGGGCAGGATACGGAAGCCGTGTTGGGAGTGTTGAAGACAGAGATGTGACGCCTCCCCCCTCTCTCAAGCCGTCATTCTCGGGCTTGACCCGAGGATCCAGCAAGCACGACGGCGACCGCATCGACCCATGCCTGTTCAAACGTTGAGGGGCTGGATTCTCGGGTCAAGCCCGAGAATGACGGCGAGGCAGGGATGAGCGCGGCGTTTGGCTCAGCTGACCTGCCGCTTCTCCAGCTTCCGCGCCAGGGTGCGGCGGTGCATTCCCAGGCGACGCGCGGTTTCGGAGATGTTGAAGTCGGTCTCGGCCAGGACTTCGTGGATGCGCTCCCACTCCAGCGTCTTGATCGAGGTCGAGCGCGCCGTCAGGGGCGCATCGGGATCACCCGCCTCGCGGCCGAAGGCGGCTTCGATGGCGTCGGTGCCGGCGGGCTTGGCGAGGTAGTGCCGCGCGCCCAGCTTGATCGCCTCGACCGCCGTGGCGATGCTGGCGAAGCCCGTCAGCACCACGATCACCAGGTCGGGATCAAAGGCGTGCAGCGTCTGCACGCAGGTCAGGCCTGACGCCGTTCCCAGCTTCAGGTCCACCACGGCGTAATCGGGATGGTGCGTCTTCAGCAGTTCGACCATCTGGTCGTGGCTGTGAGCGGAGACGACCTGATAGCCGCGCCGCTCGAACGACCGGCGCAGGGTGCGCGAAAAGGACTCGTCGTCCTCGACGATCAGAAGCTGGCGGGGTTCGTCGGTCATCTCATTCCCTCTTTCCAGGCCCCTCATTTCGGCGCCAGGGCGTCGATCGGCAAGGTCAGGCGCACCATGGCGCCGGCAGCGCCGCCCTGCCCTTTCGGCCGATTCACAGCCACGACCGTCCCGCCCAGCTTGCGCATCACATTCACCAGCAGGAACAGCCCCAGGCCCGACCCCGCCCGCGCCTTGGTCGACTGATACGGCTGGCCTAGCTTTTCCAGAATAGCTGAAGAAAAGCCCGGCCCATCGTCCTCGAAGGCGATGAACAACCCGCCCGCGTCGGCGGCGGCCCGCACCTCCAGGTTCCGCGCTCCGGCTTCATGAGCGTTGTCCAGAAGGGCGCTGAACACCTGCTTCAAGGCGGGGTCTACGATGATGGACGGATTGCCGGGCGCCGGGCCGTCCAGGGTCACGCGCATGGCCTCCCCCGACTTGTCGGACCATTCGGCGATGATCTCCTGCAGGAAGGCCTTCAAGGTGGTGACGGTCGGCGCCTCGCCCCGCGCCTCGCCCGCCGACATCAGGATGTTGGTGACGATGGATTTGCAGCGCTCGACCTCGGCCTGCATCTGTTCGATGTCCTGCACCATATCCTCGTCGCGGTTCAGCGCAGGCATCCGCCGCCAGTCGCTGAGAATGACGGAGAGCGAGGCCAGGGGCGTGCCCAGTTCATGCGCCGCGCCTGACGCCAGCAGCCCCATGCGCACGATGTGGTCCTGTTCCGCCGCCTGCTGCCGGGCCTCGGCCAGATAGGCGTCGCGGGCGCGCACGTTCTGGCTGGTGCGGGTGACGAAGGCGACCAGCAGCACAGCGATCAGGATGAAGTTGATCAGGGCGCCCTGCTGGATCAGGCCCAGCCGCGCGTCGGCCCCGGCGGGCAGGTCCAGAGGCTGCCGCCAGATCGCCAGAAAGGCCAGGCAGGCCCCGGTCGCCAGCACGAAGCCCCAGGCGTAGGCCGGGCGCAGCAGCACCGCCGCCAGCACAACCTGCATCAAGTACAGGGCCGCAAACGGATTGGTCGCCCCGCCGCTGAAGTAGAGCAGCCAGCTCAACGCCGCCACGTCGACGCATAGGGCCAGCAGGATCTCGGGGTCGGTGACGACCTTGCGCCGCAGGGTGACGGGCGCGCTGACCAGGTTCATCACCGCCAGGGCCGTCGGCGCCAGCAGCAGCGGCCCTAGCGGCAGATGGATGCCTAGCCCCCAATGGACGATGACGATGGTCGCCACCTGTCCGATCACAGCCAGCCAGCGCAACTGGATCAGCAGCAGCATGTTGCGCCGCCCCGCCGCGCCCGGCGACACGGGCGTCTCGGCGTTGGCGTCCATGCCCATCAGGGTGCGGGCGAAGCGGCTCAGGGTCTGGGTCTGCATCATCGCCCTCCCAGCCTACGGCGTCGCTCCTCGCGCAGCCACAGCACCGCACCGCCCGCCGACATCAGCGCCAGGCCGAACCAGGTCAGGGCGTAGACCAGATGGCTGTTGGCGAACCGCACTACGGTCAGCCCGCCGCGCGGCCAGCCGCCCGGATTGGGCGTCGCATCCGCGTCGATGAAATAGGGGGCGACCGGGCCGCTCAACTGCTTGGCCTCGGCGATCGCCGCCACGTCGCGCGAGAACCAGCGGTCGCCCGCCGGATCGTTGTCGCGCAGAAAGCCGCCCTCGGGTTCGCTGATCCGCAACAGGCCGGTGACGGAGACAGGCCCCTCGACCTGACCTTCGGCGCGGGTTTCGGGCGCGGCGCGCTCGGCCGGAACGAAGCCCCGGTTGATCAGAACGGTGAAGCCCCGCGCGTCCGTCAGCGGCGTCACGACCCAGAAGCCCGGCCCCAGGTCCGTCACCGCCTTCACCCGCACCTCGCGGTCATACGTAAAGCGGCCGCTAGCGATGACGCGGCGGTACTGGTCCGCCTCACGCGTCACGGCGTCGAAGTCGGCAGGCCCCGGCGCCGGGACAGGATCGGCGTGGATGCGGCTGTCGACCTGACGGATCAGCTCCTGCTTCCACGCCAGCCGCTGGACCTGCCAGACGCCCAGCGCCGAAAAGCCCGCGATCAGCACGGCGAACGCCGCCAGCCCCGCGACCAGTCGACGACGTGAAACCGGACCGGAAACCGGATCAGGGGCCGACGATGGCGTCAAACGGCGGTCTCCGCGGGCGAGAGGGCTCAGCCCATCCCCTGCATGTCGTGGACGGGCATCATGTTGGTGTTCAGGTGATACATGACCCAGACCGAACCGGCGACGGCGATGACCACGATCACCAGGGTGAAGATCAGCGCCAGCATGTTCCACCCGCCCTCGGACTTATGGTTCATGTGCAGGAAGAAGATCATGTGGACCACAATCTGCACCACGGCGAAGGCGGTGATGATCAGGCCCGTCAGCTGCGGCGCCAGCACCCCGGCCATGACCAGCCAGAACGGAATGGCGGTCAGCACGACCGACAGGCCGAACCCGATCAGATAGCCCTTGTAGGTGCCGTGATCGTGGTCGTCGCCGTGGTGATCGTCATGATGATCCACGGCGTGCTCATTGTGGGCTTCAGCGCTCATCGCAGCATCCCGAACAGATAGACGAAGGTGAAGACGCCGATCCAGATGACGTCCAGGAAGTGCCAGAACAGGCTCAGGCACATGAGGCGGCGCTTGTTGGCCTGGATCAGGCCCTTTTGACCCACCTGGATCATCAGGGTGACCAGCCAGATGACGCCGAAGGTGACGTGCAGGCCGTGCGTACCCACCAGGATGAAGAAGGCCGACAGGAAGCCGCTGCGCTGGGGCGTGGCGCCCAGGTGGATCATGTGGGCGAACTCATAGAGCTCGATCCCCAGGAAGCACAGGCCGAACAGGCCCGTGACCGCCAGCCAGACCTGCGTCTGCGCCACCTTGTTCCGGTACATCGCCAGCATGGCGAAGCCGTAGGTGATCGACGAGAACAGCAGCATCGACGTGTTCACCGCCACCAGCGGCAGATCGAACAGATCCTTGGGCGCCGGGCCCGCCGCATAGTTGCCGCCCAGCACGGCGTAGACGGCGAACAGGATCGCAAAGATGAGGCAGTCGCTCATCAGATACATCCAGAAGCCCAGCATGGTGCTGTGGCCTTCCGGGTGATGCGGCTCCTCTACCGGGTGGAAGATCGGCCGCCCGGCGTCGTCGACATAGTCGGGGTTGAGGGAAGGTGCGTGGCTCATCGGATCACCCTTGCGTCGCTGCTGCGGCCGCCAGGGCCTTGGTGCGCGCGTCCTCGGTCGCCTGAACCGTCTCGGCCGGGATGTAGTAGTCGCGCTTGTAGTTGAAGGTGTGGAAGATGGCGTAGGCGATCAGCGCCGCGAAGCTCGCGGCCGCCAGCCACCAGATGTACCAGATCAGGGCGAAGCCCACGATCAGCGACAGCGCCGACAGGATGAACCCCGCTCCGGTGTTGGACGGCATGTGGATCGGCTTGAAGCCGCCCGTCGGGCGCTCATAGCCGCGCGCCTTCATGTCCCACCAGGCGTCGCCGTCGTGGATGATCGGCGTCTTGGCGAAGTTGTAGTCCGGCGGCGGAGAGGATGTCGCCCACTCCAGGGTGCGGCCGTGCCAGGGGTCGCCCGTCTCGTCGCGCAGCTTGTCGCGGTTGATGATGCTGACAGCGAACTGGATCAGCATGGCCAGGATGCCGACGGCGATGATCGCCACGCCCACGGCGGCGATGATGAACCAGATCTGATAGGCCGGGTCGTCAAAGACCCGCATCCGCCGCGTCACGCCCATGAAGCCCAGGACGTACAGCGGCATGAAGGCCATCCAGAAGCCGACCACCCAGCACCAGAAGCTGACCAGGCCCCACTTCTTCTCCAGCTTGAAGCCGAAGGCCTTGGGCCACCAGTAGTTGATGGCGGCGAACAGGCCGAACAGCACCCCGCCGATGATGACGTTGTGGAAGTGGGCGATCAGGAACAGGGAGTTGTGCAGCACGAAGTCCGCCGGCGGCACCGCCAGCATGACGCCCGTCATCCCGCCGATCACGAAGGTCAGCATGAAGGCGACCGTCCACATCATCGGCAGCTCGAAGCGGATGCGGCCGCGGTACATGGTGAACAGCCAGTTGAACAGCTTGGCCCCTGTCGGGATCGAAATGATCATCGTCGTGATCCCGAAGAAGGAGTTCACGGACGCACCCGAGCCCATGGTGAAGAAGTGGTGCAGCCACACCAGGTAGGACAGGATGGTGATCACCACCGTCGCATAGACCATCGAGGTGTAACCGAAGAGCTTCTTGCCCGAGAAGGTCGAGGTGACTTCGGAGAAGACGCCGAACAGCGGCAGGATCAGGATGTAGACCTCGGGGTGGCCCCAGATCCAGATCAGGTTCACGTACATCATCGGGTTGCCGCCGAAGTCGTTCGTGAAGAAGTTGGTGCCGATGTAACGGTCCGCCGACAGCAGGACCAGCGTCGCCGTCAGGATCGGGAAGGACGCCACGATCAGGACGTTGGCGCACAGCGACGTCCAGGTGAAGACGGGCATCTTCATCAGGCCCATGCCCGGCGCGCGCATCTTCACGATGGTGGCGATCAGGTTGATGCCGGACAGGGTGGTCCCTACCCCCGCCACCTGCAGCGCCCAGATGTAATAGTCGACCCCGACGCCGGGGCTGTAGCCGATGCCCGACAGCGGCGGATAGGCCAGCCAGCCGGTGCGTGCGAACTCGCCGATGAACAGCGAGGCCATGACCAGCACGGCCCCCATCGTCGTCATCCAGAAGCTGAAGTTGTTCAGGAAGGGGAAGGAGACGTCCCGCGCCCCGATCTGCAACGGCACCAGATAGTTCATCAGGCCGGTGATCATGGGCATGGCCACGAAGAAGATCATGATCACGCCGTGGGCGGTGAAGATCTGGTCATAGTGGTGGGCGTTCAGATAGCCCTCGGACCCGCCGAAGGCCATGGCCTGCTGGATTCGCATCATGATGGCGTCAGCGAAGCCGCGCAGGAACATGACCAGACCCAGGATCATGTACATGATCCCGATCTTCTTGTGGTCCACGGTGGTGAACCACTCCTTCCAGAGATAGCCCCACAGCCTGTAGCGGGTGATCAGGGCCAGCATCCCCAGACCGCCGATGACGACGACGGCGAAGGTGGCGACCAGGATGGGCTCGTGGAACGGAAGCGAGTCCCAGTTCAACCGGCCCAGAAGCGGCGATGTGGTGTGTTCGACAGTCATGATCGTTCAGGCGCTCAGGATTGCGACGCGGCGGGCGCGGACGCCGTGGAAGGCGCGGAGAAGAGGGAGGCGAAACGCTCGTTCGGTTCGGACCGGCCGGGGCGTTCAAGCCCCTGCCCCATGACCCGGTTCAGCGGGGTGTCGCGGGCGACGTCCTCGCCGAAGGCCTGACGGCGGCGGGCGGCCTCGACGGCGGCGGCCTCGGCCTCCAGCGGGGTGCACAGCGTCATCACATAGGACTCGCCGGCGCCGAACACGGCGTCCCCGCGACGGGCGTATTTGTCATAGACCAGCGGCAGGGTGTTCTTGACCGCCGCCAGGCCCAGACCGCCCTTGCGGTCGATGTCCATCATCTCGCCCATGCACATCTTGCCCGGCTCGACGCACATGTTGACCACGGCGTCGAACAGGCGGTCGTCGACGGAGGCGTAGTGGATGACCGGCACCTTCTCGCTAGGCTTCTCAAGCTCCAGATAGGTGTCGCGATCCAGCCCCTGACCGGCGGCGCGCACGCCCGCGACCCACTGGTCGAAGCCGGCCTGATCCAGACCGTGGAAGGCGAAGCGCATGTTCGAGAAGCCGTCGCCGGAATAGTTGGCCGAGAAGCCGACGTATTCGCCCGGGCGGTTGATGACGGCGTGCAGCTTCGTCTCCATGCCCGGCATGGCGTAGATCTGACCGGCCAGGGCGGGGATGTAGAAGGAGTTCATCACCCCGGTCGAGGTGATGTGGAAGCGGATCGGCCGATCAACCGGCGCGGCCAGTTCGTTCACCGTGGCGATGCCGTATTCGGGGTAGATGAACAGCCACTTCCAGTCCATGGCCACCACCTCGACCTGCAGCGGGCGGTGATCCTCGGCCACGGCCTGCCCCTCAGCGATGCGGTCCAGCGGCCGATAGGGGTCCAGAAGGTGCGTCCCGGCCCAGGTGATGGCGCCCAGGCAGATGATGATCAGCAGCGGCGCGGCCCAGATCACCAACTCCAGATGGGTCGAGTGGTCCCAATCCGGCTCATACCGGGCTTCCTTGTTCGATTCCCGATACTTCCAGGCGAAGAAGACGGTCAGGATCATCACCGGAATGATGATGATCAGCATCAGCACCACGGACATGACCAGCAGGTCGCGCTGTTGGGCGGCGATGTCGCCGGCGGGCGCAAGGACCACGGCCTCGCAGCCGGGCAGCAGGGCCAGAAGAGGCAACAGCAACAGGGGGCGCAGTCGGCGCACGGCGGCTCCAGTCGAGGTTCGAGGCAAGGGCACGGTCATCTTGCAGGCCCCGTAACCCCGCCCCCGAACAGGCGACATTGGACAATCTGCCCTATCCCCTGTTCCGACCATCGGGAGCAAAGGGGCTGTTTCAACATTCTATTGTCGCGGGCGCGCGTGCGCCCCGGTTCCTGGAGCCTCATCGGTCATGAACGCAGCCAGCGGCGCGCCTTCTTCAGAGCCCCTCGAGCGGGACGCCAGCCGGATCAACGCGCGAGACGGCAAAATCGACGCGGGCGAAATCGCCATCGGCGTCATCATCGGCCGAACGTCGGAATTCTTCGACTTCTTCGTCTACGCCATCGCCTCGGTCGTGGTGTTTCCGCAGTTGGTCTTCCCCTATGCGGGGCCGCTGGGCGGGACGCTGTTGTCCTTCGCCGTCTTCGCCGTGGCCTTCATCGCCCGGCCGTTCGGCACCGCCCTGTTCATCGCCGTCGACCGACGCTTCGGCCGCGGGACCAAGCTGACCATCGCCCTGTTCCTGCTAGGCCTGTCGACGGTCTGCCTGGGCTTCCTGCCCGGACACGCGCAGGTCGGCCATTGGTCGGCCGCCATGCTGATCGCGCTGCGGATCGGTCAGGGCGTAGCCCTGGGCGGCGCCTGGGACGGCATGGCCTCGCTTCTGGCCGTCGCCGCGCCCGAGAAGCGCCGCGGCTGGTACGCCATGGTGCCGCAACTGGGCGCGCCCTTCGGCCTGATCGTGGCCAGCGCCCTGTTCGCCTATTTCCTCAGCAAGCTGTCGGCCGCCGACTTCATGGACTGGGGCTGGCGCTATCCCTTCTTCGTGGCCTTCGCCATCAACGTGGTGGCCCTGTTCGCGCGCCTGCGCATCGTGGTGACGCCCACCTTCCAGGCCGCCTTCAAGACGCTGGAGCTGCATCCCACACCCGTGACCAAGGCCGTGCGCGAAGAAGGCGGCAGCATCGTCATCGGCGCCTTCGCCCCCCTGGCCAGCTTCGCCATGTTCCACATGGTGACGGTGTTCCCGCTGTCGTGGGTCTTCCTCTACACGGACGAGGCGCCCAGCCGCTTCCTGATGATCGAACTGATCGGCGCCGTCTTCGGCCTGATCGCCATCATGGCCTCGGGTTGGCTGGCCGACCGCTACGGCCGACGCGCCCTGCTGGCCGTCACGGCGGCGGGCATCGCCGCCTTCTCGGGCTTCGCGCCCCAGCTTCTGGACGGCGGCCCGGCGGGCGAGCTGACCTATATGATCCTGGGCTTCATCCTGCTGGGCCTGTCGTTCGGCCAGGCCTCGGGTTCGATCGCCTCCAGCTTCAGCCTGACCAACCGCTACACGGCCTCGGCCCTGACCTCGGATCTGGCCTGGTTGTTCGGCGCGGGCTTCGCCCCGCTGGCGGCCCTGGCGCTGTCGGGCAAGTTCGGCCTGCTGGCGGGCGGCGCCTATCTGCTGTCGGGCGCCATCTGCACCCTGCTGGCCCTATGGCTGAACCGCGAACTGGCCAAGGGTCGCGCGGGCGCCAAGGCGTAGGGCTTTCTCTTCGTCCAATAGAGAAGGGGCGCGGCCAGCCGGTCGCGCCCCTTTTTGGTTGCGCTAGCGCTCGCCGCGCGGCGCCTCGCTGCTTGAGCGCATATTGATGTGTGTGTTCAGCCCTGCGCCTTGGCCTTGCGGCGCCAGTGGGTCAGCAGGTGTTCAGTATAGCCGTTCGGCTGCTCCCTGCCCTTGAACACCAGATCGCAGGCCGCCCGCCACGCCGGGCCGTCATATCCAGGCGCTAGAGGACGATAGGCCGGATCGCCCGCGTTCTGACGATCCACCACCACGGCCATGCGCTTCAGCGCCTCCATGACCTCATCCTCGGTCGTGACGCCGTGCCGCAGCCAGTTGGCCAGATGCTGGCTGGAGATCCGCAGCGTCGCCCGGTCCTCCATCAGGCCCACGTCGTGGATGTCCGGCACCTTGGAGCAGCCGACGCCCTGATCCACCCAGCGCACGACATAGCCGAGGATGCCCTGGGCGTTGTTGTCCAGCTCCTGCCGGATCTCGTCGGCGCCCGGCGTCCCGACCGCAAACGGCGGGGTCAGAAGGGGCGTCAGGCCCGTCGGCGCACGCTTGGCGATCTCGGCCTGACGCGCCCAGACGTCGACCTCGTGATAATGCAGGGCGTGCAGGGTCGCCGCCGTCGGCGACGGAACCCAGGCCGTCGAGGCGCCCGCACGCGGATGGCCCGCCTTGGCCGCCAGCATGTCGCCCATGCGGTCCGGCGCCGCCCACATCCCCTTGCCGATCTGCGACCGGCCCGACAGGCCCGCCTTCAGGCCGATGTCGACATTGCGGTCCTCATAGGCCTTGATCCAGCCGGTCTCGCGCACCGCCTCCTTGCGCACGACGGGACCGCCTTCCATCACCGTGTGGATCTCGTCGCCGGTGCGATCCAGGAAGCCGGTGTTGATGAAGACCACCCGGCCCTTCGCCGCCGCGATGCAGTTCATCAGGTTGACGCTGGTGCGGCGCTCCTCATCCATGATGCCCATCTTCAGCGTCAGGGCGGGCAGGCCCAGCATGGTCTCGACCGCGCCGAACAGTTCGTCGGCGAAGGCTGTCTCGTCCGACCCGTGCATCTTGGGCCGCACCACATAGACCGAGCCCGCCGGACTGTTGCGCGCCTCGGCCGGACGGCGCAGGTCGTGCAGGCCGATCAGGCCGGTCATGGCGATGTCCAGCAGATGCTCGGGCGTCTCGCGCCCGTGGGCGTCCAGCACGGCGTCAGTCGTCAGGTGCAGGCCGACGTTGCGCACCAGCATCAGGCTGCGCCCCTTCAGCGCCAGCCGCGATCCATCGGGCGCCGTATAGACGCGGTCCGGGTTCAGCCGCCGCTCGACCGTGCGGCCGTCTTTCTGGAAATCGGCCTGAAGATCGCCGCGCATCAGGCCCAGCCAGTTGGCGTAGACCAGCCGCTTGTCCGCCGCGTCGACGGCGGCGACGCTGTCCTCGGCGTCGGCGATGGCCGACAGGGCCGCCTCGACCAGCACATCGGCGACGCCCGCCGGATCGTCCTTACCGATGCGGTGTGCGCGGTCGATGACGATCTCCAGATGCAGGCCGTTGTGGCGCAGCAGAACGCCCGACGGCGCATCGGCCTGGCCCGAATAGCCTGCGAACACGTCCGCGCCCGCCAGCCCGGTCTCAAGCCCGCTGTCCAGCGTCACGATCAGGCGGCCATGCTCGACCCGATAGGCCGCGGCCTGAGCGTGCGATCCGGTCGCCAGCGGCGCCGCCTGATCCAGAAGGGCGCGGGCGCGGGCGATGACGCGGGCGCCGCGTTCGACGTCATAGCCGCCCGCCTTCGGCGCCTCGCCCAGCGCGTCCGTGCCGTAGAGGGCGTCATACAGGCTGCCCCAGCGCGCATTGGCGGCGTTCAGCAGGTAGCGGGCGTTGGTCAGGGGCACGACCAGTTGCGGCCCAGCCAGGGTCGCGATCTCGGGGTCGACGTTCGCCGTCTCGGCCCGAACGCCGTCGCGTTCAGATTCGATGTAGCCGATCTCGCGCAGATAGGCCTGATAGGCCGCCTGATCCGGCTGGCCCGGATAGGCGCGGTGCCAATCGTCCAGCTTGCCCTGCAGTTCATCGCGGCGTTCCAGAAGATCGCGGTTGCGACGGCCGAAGCGGGCCAGCAGCCCCTCGACGCCGGCCCAGAAGCCTGCGGCGCTCACGCCCGTATCCGGCGTCGCCCGATCGCGCACGAAGGCGTCCAGTTCGGCGGCGACCTTCAGGCTGCCGTGACGGACATAGGCGTCGGCGGGGGTCTTGGGGGCGTCGAACATGGCGGTCTCCTTCATCGCCCAGACTAGTCGCGTCCTGCCTCGCTATCCACGGCGAAGAAAGACGCCTATCTTTGCATAATCCGCAATGATGAGAGCCCGCCATGCTGGCCGAGTATGAAATCTTCGTCCGTGCGCTGGAGGAAGGCAGCCTGTCCGCCGCCGCGCGGCGGCTGGACCTGTCGCCCGCCGTGGCCTCGCGCAGGTTGGCGCGGCTGGAGGACCGGCTGGGCGTGCGGCTGATCGAGCGCACCTCGCGCCGTCTGGCCCCGACCGAGGCCGGACGGCTGGTCTATGACCGCGCGGCGCAGTTGCTGGAAGGGGTCGAGGATCTGGAGGCCGTGGTGTCGCGCCGCACGACGCAGGCGCGCGGCCTGCTGCGCGTCTCGGCGCCGACCTCGTTCGGACGGCGGCGGCTGGCGCCCCTGCTCCAGCCGTTTCTGGCAGCCCAGCCCCGCCTGACGCTGGAGCTGAACCTGAGCGACGCCTTCGTCGACCTGATGGCCGAGGACGTAGATGTGGCGGTGCGGATCGGCGGCTATGAGGCGGAAAATCCGCTGATGCACCGGCTGGCGCCGAACCGGCGGGTGCTGTGCGCCTCGCCCGCCTATCTGGCCGAGCACGGCGCGCCGGACAGTCTGGACGACCTGCGCCGTCACGCCCAGCTGGCGGCCGAGAACCAGTCGACCTGGCGGCTGGAAGGCCCCGAAGGCGCCGTCGTCTTTCGCGCCCGCAGCCGGGTGCGGACCAACTCAAGCGAAGTGGCGCGCGAACTGGCGCTGGCGGGCGGCGGGGTGGCCCTGCGCTCGACCTGGGACGTCGGCGACGAACTGCGCGACGGGCGGCTGAAGGTGGTGCTGCCGCAGTATGCCGGATCGTCGGACGTGGCGATCTTCGCCCTGACGGCAGGCCGGGCGCGGGCCGAAACCCGCGTCCGCGCCTTCATCGACTTCCTGTCCGGCCTCTATGGCGAGACGCCGGAGTGGGATCGGTGACTACTCCTGAGAAGCCGCCGTCGTCGGCTTCATCCAGCGATCCAGCCAGGACGCCATTTCATACAGGGTGTGGCCGACCGATTCCCGCGCGCGATAGCCGTGGTCCTCCTTGGGCAGGACGACATAGCGCGCCGTCGCCCCATTGCCCTTCAGCGCGGCGTAGAAGCGTTCCGTCTGAATCGGGAAGGTGCCGGAGTTGGCGTCCGCCTCGCCGTGGATCAGCAGGATCGGCTCATTCACCTTGTTGGCGTAGGTGAAGGGGGACATGGCGTTATAGGTCTCGGTCGCCTCCCAGTATGACCGCTGCTCGGCCTGGAAGCCGAACGGCGTCAGGGTGCGGTTATAGGCGCCCGAGCGCGCGATGCCCGTCTTGAACAGGTCGGTGTGCGCCAAGAGGTTCGCCGTCATGAAGGCGCCGTAGCTGTGGCCGCCGACGGCGATCCGCTCCCGTTCCGCCACGCCCAGAGCCACCACGGCGTCGACCGCCGCCTTGGCGCTGGCCGACAGCTGCTCGATGTAGGTGTCGTTCGGCTCGGCCCCGTCGCGGCCGATGATCGGCATCGTCGGGTTGTCGAGAATGGCGTAGCCCTGGGTCAGCAGGAACAGGTGGCTCGATCCCGACGGGCGCACGAAGCGGTTGTCGGTGTCCACGACCTGACCCGCCACGGCGGCGTCGGTGAACTCGGCCGGATAGGCCCACATCAGCAGCGGCAGCGGGCCGTCGCGATCCTTGTCGTAACCGGCGGGCAGATACAGCGTCCCCGACAGCTCCACCCCGTCGTCGCGGGTGTAGGTGATCAGCTGGCGCGTGGCCCCGGCCAGTTGCGGCGCCGGATCGGGGAAGTTCGTCAGTTGGGTGACGCCGCCGTCCAGATCACGCACGCGCAGGTTGGCCGGATCGGTGCGGCTTTCGCGATAGGTGACCAGCTTGCGGCCCGCCTCGTCCAGCACGCCCACGACGCTTTCATACTCGCCCTGGGCCGAGCGCCAGACGCGTTCCGTCTCGCCCGTATTCAGGTCCATCAGGTCGAGGAAGGGATAGGCGCCCTCGCGCGTCGCCCCGTCGCCCTCGACGAAGACCTTTGAGCCGTCGGCGTTGAAGCGCATGACCGAACGGCCGCGCGCGTTCGGCTCGGTCACGACCGAGCCCGGATCGTTGTAGCGATCCTGATAGTTGCGATCGACCAGGACGCGGCCCGCGCCGGGGTTCGACGGATCGACCAGGGTGCGCGTCTCGTGCCGGGTGTTGAACCAGCGGCTGTTGACGATGGCGGCGTCGTTCCGGCCCCAGGTCGTTCCGGCGTAGCGTTCCTTCAGGTCGGCCAGGGTCTGCACCCGGTCGTTGAAGGGCGCGCGCAGCATGAAGACGCGGTCGCGCACCTCGGCGGCGTTGCGCGGGTCGCCGCCGTCCTGAGCCTCGGCCCAGACCAGGGTGGCGTCGGCGTCGGCCCGCCACTGGACCGCGCGCGGACCCGGCGCCACGGCGTCGAACGGCGTCGGCACGTTATCGCGCAGCGGCAGGTCGGCCACGCGGTGCACCTGGCGTCCGTTCATGTCGGTGACGATGACGTCCGAGGGGAACAGGCTGGCGGGCACGACGTAGGAATAGGGCTTCTTCACCCGCGTCTGCAGGATGTAGCGCCCGTCCGGCGAGGTCGAGACGCCCAGAATGACGCCCGGCTGGCCCACCGAGCGCGCGCGGCCGTTCAGCGACACCACGGTCGGCTGACTGGTGAAGTAGTAGTCGAACAGGGCCTCGTCGCCCACGTTGGACAGCAGATCCTGATAGGTCCGCACCGGGGCGGCGCGGCCGCCGGTCTCGGTGATGATCGGGCCTTCCGGCGGATGGTCGACGTTGGGCGCCAGGCCGCGCCCGGCCGGAACCGCCAGGACCAACAGGCCCGAGGAGTCCGACAGCCAGGAGAAGCCCGAACCCGCCGCCGCATTGACCATCGGCCCGTTCAGCTTGCGCGCCTTGGCCTGGGCGACATCGGCGGTCCAAAGCTCCAGCCCGTTGGGCGCATTGACCAGGAAGGCCACAGCCTGGCCGTTCGGCGCCCAGCTGACATTGGTCAGGCGCGCATTGGCGGGCAAGCCCGTCACCGGGCGCGCAGGCCCGCCGTCGACCGCCTGGAAGCTGAGCCCCGTCAGCCAGGAGACGCGGCTGTTGGCCGGGCCGTTGTTCTTGGGATTGATGCGATAGCCCGCCAGCCGCAGCATCGGCTCGGCCAGTTCGGCGATGGCCGGCAGGTTGGAGCGGTCGGTCAGCAGCAGGGTCTTGCGGTCGGGGCTGACGCTGACGCCCGGATTGGGCTTGGCGTCCAGAATCTGGGCGATGGGCGACGGCGGTTGGTGATAGGTCGGCGCGGCGTCCTGGGCGACCGCTGCGACCGGCAGGGCCAGGGCTGGAACGGCGGCGGCGAGCACGAGGGCGGGCAAGGCGGCCCGCAGCAGACGATGGCGCATGGATTTTCCCCACTGAGACGAGTCTTATGTGGCGCTAGGTGTGAGACCCCTGCGGTCCAGGGTCAACCGTCAGGCTTGTCACGCCATGCCTCCCCCTGCGTCGCGCTTGCCGCTTGCTCCACTTCCCGGCCCGCTTTAAGGACGGAGGAGACCACGATATTCATCAGTTGGTGAAAAAGGGAGTCCGATGGGCAAGATTTACGCTGACGTGAAGTCCGCGCTGGAGGGGCTGACATTCGACGGCATGACCGTCATGTCCGGCGGCTTCGGCCTGTGCGGCATTCCCGAAAACCTGATCGCAGGCTTGCGCGACACGGGCGTGAAGGGTCTGACCGTCATCTCCAACAATGCGGGCGTGGACGGCTTCGGCCTGGGCCAGCTGCTGGAGACGCGCCAGATCGCCAAGATGATCTCGTCCTACGTCGGCGAGAACAAGGAGTTCGAGCGCCAGTACCTGGCCGGCGAGCTGCAGCTGGAGTTCAACCCGCAGGGCACCCTGGCCGAGCGCATCCGCGCGGGCGGCGCGGGCATCCCGGCCTTCTTCACCGCCACCGGCGTCGGCACCCTGGTCGCCGAGGGCAAGGAAGTGCGCGACTTCGACGGCCGCAAATACGTCATGGAGACGGGGCTGGTCGCGGACCTGGCCATCGTCAAGGCGTGGAAGGCTGACGAGCGCGGCAATCTGGTGTTCCGCAAGACGGCCCGCAACTTCAACCCGATGATGGCCACCGCCGGAAAGGTGACGGTCGTCGAGGTGGAGGAGATCGTCCCCGTCGGCTCGATCGACCCCGATCACATTCACACGCCGGGCGTCTATGTCGACCGCCTGATCCAGACCGTGTCCGAAAAGCGCATCGAACAGCGCACCGTCCGCAAGCGGGAGGCTTGATCCAAATGGCACGTACTCGCGAACAACTGGCTGAACGCGCCGCCAAGGAGCTGCAGGACGGCTTCTATGTGAACCTGGGGATCGGTATCCCGACCCTGGTGGCCAACTACATCCCCGACGGCATGGTCGTGACCCTGCAGTCGGAGAACGGCATGCTGGGCATGGGCCCCTTCCCCTATGAGGGCGAGGAAGATCCCGACCTGATCAACGCCGGCAAGCAGACGATCACCGAAATTCCCGAGAGCAGCTATTTCAGCTCGGCTGACAGCTTCGCCATGATCCGCGGCGGCCACATCAATCTGTCGATCCTGGGCGCCATGGAAGTGGCCCAGAACGGCGACATCGCCAACTGGATGATCCCCGGCAAGCTGGTGAAGGGCATGGGCGGGGCCATGGACCTGGTCGCGGGCGTCAAACGCGTGGTCGTGGTCATGGAGCACGCCAACAAACACGGCCAGTCCAAGGTGCTGAAGACCTGCACCCTGCCGCTGACCGGCACGGGCGTGGTCAGCCGCATCATCACCGATCTGGCGACCTTCGACGTCAAGGCGGACGGTTCGGGGCTGGAGCTGATCGAACTGGCCGACGGCGTCACGCTGGACGAGGTCGCCGCCAAGACCGAGGCCGAATACACGGTGGCGGCGGGCGTGGGCTGAACCGCCCTCCTCTCGCTCTGAAACAGAAACCCCGGCGACCGCGAGGCCGCCGGGGTTTTCCATGTCTTCCTTCTCCCCTTGTGGGAGAAGGAATTAGTCCCGCATCGCCTGAAAGCCCTGCTGGTCCGTCCAGAGGACGATCTGACGGCTGGTCTCGGCCGTGGCGCGGTCAAAGGCGGCGACGATGGCCGACTGGCGGTTCACGCCTGCGCTCTCGCTGACCGTGATGCGGTCCTCGGCCACGATCGAACGATCGCCCGGCCGGACCAGACGCAGCAGCACGACGATGGTCGCATCCGGCACGGCGTCCGGCGCGACGTAGGACGCCTCGAACCGGCGCACGTCCACGCTCAGCAACAGGCCGTCGCGCGTCAACGGACCGCTGCTCAGCACGGTGCACGTCCCGCCGTCCAGGAAGGCGTTGCGCAGGGCTTCCTCGAACAGGGTCTCGGCCGGAGACACCCAGCGCGCGCCCTTGATATAGGCCGCCTCGGTCCCCGTCACGGCCAGGATGCGGTCGCCGCGCGCCGCTTCGGGAAAGTCCACCCGGCGCATGGAGACATGGACATCCGGGCAGGCCGAGGTCGCGCCCGTTCCGGCATAGGCCGAGGCGCCCCCGAAACGATACAGCTGAACCGGGTCCGGCGACGACAGCAAAGCGCAGCCAGACAGGGCGACCGACGCCCCCGCAATCATCAGTGTGGAACGGATCACGGCTGCACCTCGATTTCCTTGGACGGCGCCTTGGCGATGAACTCACGCGGACTGTCGCGCACGTTGTCAATGAGCGACTGCAGCGAGCGGGTCGCCCGATCCAGTTGGCGAATAGTGTCGTTCAACTGCGGCACGGTCTGCGTGCCGAATTCGCCCAATGGCCCTTCCAGTCCGGTCGCAGAACGGTTGATCGAGGCGATGGCGGCCTGCGCCTCGCGCGTCGCCTGGTTGATGTTGGCGATGGCCTGCTTGCCGTCGGTGTCGACCATCTGGCGCGCACTGGCGCCCAGGGCCTGATATTCGCCGACAGCGGCGTTGGCCTTGGTGATGGTCTCTTCCAACTGCTGGAACATGCCCTTGCGGGCCTCCAGTTCGGCGGTCAGGGCCTCGACGTTCTTCACGCTGGTCGAGAAGCTGCGGATGTTGTCGTCCGACATCACGCGGTTGATGCGGTTCAAGGCGTCCACCGTCTGGGCCAGCACCGTGCCCGATCCGCTCAGCAGTTCGGCGATGGGGCTGGGCTGGCTCTGGATCACCGGCACGACGTTGTCCGGATACTGGTCCTTCAGCAGCGGGCTGTCCGGGGCGCCGGCGGTGATCTGGATGTAGTTCAGGCCGGTGATGCCCTGCGGCTCCAACTGGGCGCGCGAGGTCACGCGCACCGGCGTCGTACCGTTCAGCCGCACGCGGGCGATGACCTGATCGCCCTTCTTCGGATCCAGATTCAGGTTGGTCACCTCGCCGACGCGGATGCCGTTGAAGTGGACCTCTCCCCCCTCCGACAGGCCGCGCACCGGGCCGTAGAAGACGATGTCGTAGACGTCGAAATCCTTGTTGAACTGCAGCCGCGCCAACCAGATGGTGAACACCGCCAGCGCCAGCAGAAGGGCGACTGTGGCGATGCCGACGGCGGCGTAATGAGCGTCTCTTTCCATCGTTTCGCGTCCTCCTCAGGCCGCGCTCTTATGGGCGGCGCGTCCGCGCGGCCCCAGGAAGTATTCCTTGATCCAGGGGTGGTCCGAGCGTTCCAGCTCGGCGACCGGCGCCTTGGCCACCACATGCTTGTCCGCCAGCACGGCCACCTGGTCGCAGATGGCGTAAAGGCTGTCGAGGTCGTGGGTGATCATGAAGACCGTCAGCCCCAGATCCTCCGACAACTGGCGGATCAGATCGTCGAACGCCGCCGCCCCGATCGGGTCCAGCCCGGCCGTCGGCTCGTCCAGAAAGACCAGTTCGGGGTCCAGCGCCAGGGCGCGGGCCAAGCCGACGCGCTTGCGCATCCCGCCCGACAGCTCGGCCGGCTTCAGATAGAGGGCTTCGGGCTTGAGGCCCACCATGGCCACCTTCATCTCGGCCAACTCCCGGATGGTCGTCCTCGACAGATCGGTGTGCTCGACCAGGGGCGAGGCCACATTGTCCAGCACCGTCAGCGACGAGAACAGCGCCCCCTGCTGAAACAGCACGCCGGTGCGACGCTCGACGGCGGCCGCTTCCTGCTTGGTCATGGCGCTGCGGTCCTGCCCGAACAGGCTGACCTCGCCGCCTTCCGGCTCCTTCAGGCCGATGATGGAGTTCAGCAGCACGGTCTTGCCGGTGCCCGACCCGCCGACGACGCCCAGCACCTCGCCGCGCATCACGTCCAGATCCAAATCCTGATGGATCACCCGCTCGCCAAACTGGCTGAGCAGGCCCCGCACCTGAATGACGGCCTCGCGGTCGTCCGGTTTGCGCGTCTCGGCCGTCATATTTTCAGCTCGATGAAGATCAGGGCGAAGACGGCGTCCAGCAGGATGATGGCGAAGATGGCCTGCACCACCGCCGCCGTCACCCGGCGCCCCAGGCTCTCGACGTCGCCCGCCACCGACATGCCCTGGCGACAGCCGATGGCCGCGACCACCAGGGCGAAGACCGGCGCCTTGATCAGACCGACCATCATGTGGGTCGGCATATAGCCGTCCTCGACCAACCGCTGGAAGAAGAAGGCCGGTCCCAGGTTCAACTGGCTCCATGCCACCAGGACGCCGCCCAGCAGCCCCCCCACCATGGCCAGGAAGGTCAGCAGCGGCAGCATGACCAGCAGCGCCGCCAGACGCGGAATCACCAGGGCCTGAAAGGGATCGACGCCCATCACCTTCATGGCGTCCACCTCCTGCGTCATGCGCATCGAGCCGATCTCGGCGGCGAAGGACGAGGCCGAACGGCCCGCCAGCAGCACGGCGGTGATGACCACGGCGAACTCACGGAAGACGGCGACGCCGATCAGCTGCACCGTGAAGACCCCCGCCCCGAACTGGGTCAGCAGGTCCACGCCGATGAAGGCCACCACGGCGCCGATGAAGAAGTTGGTCACCACCACGATCGGGATGGCGTCCAGGCCGGTGCGTTCCGCCTGGCTGAACCAGGCGGCCCAACGAATGCGGCCGGGGTGCTTCAGCGTGGTCAGCACCGCCGCCATCAAACGGCCCAGGAAGGCCAGGGACAGCATGGCCTCGGCGCCGAAATCATAGACTCCGCGCCCGACCTTGGCGAAGCCGCGCGTCATGGGAGCCGAGCGGCGCGGCGGCTCGGCCGTCATGCAGTCCAGCTTGGCCACCATGCGATACAGGCGCCCGGCTTCGGGGCGTACGGACCAGGCGGATTCCGGGATAGGCCGGCTCATGGCCTGGGCCACGGCCAGGGCGCCGGCGGTATCGAAACGGCCCAGGTCGTCCAGATCCAGCGCAGTCACGGATCGACCGTCCAGCTCGGCCTTCAGCCGATCACCCATCCGACCGACGGCGACGGTCGACCAGTCGCCGGCCAACCGCAAGCGCGTCTGGCCGTCCTGGCTTTCATCAATCTGGAAGTCCGCCCGATTCATGAATCCGACACTGACACAGGCCCGCCCGTACGCATACGCCGCTTAAAGCTCTGCTTTTCGCGCTGTGTCAACGACTGATGACTCCCGATCTCTTCCGGCGTTGCTCGACACACGCCAAGGCCCGCCCGTCACGGCGCAGCTTTCAGAACGTCGACCAGCTATTTTCGTTCAGCGGGCTGCGCCGAACGCAACCTCGGGAACGACCTAGCGCAGATAGTCGAGCAGGGAGACCTGGCGCAGCTGGCTGACCACCTGGGCCGAGGCCTGCAGGGAGATCTGCGCCAGCTCCAGTTCGGTGACGGCTTCGGCCATGTTGGCGTCGGTCTTGCCGGACAGGATGGTGTCGATCGAAATCTTGCGCGCCTCCTGGGATTCCAGCAGGCGGTCGACGCGGTTCTGCATCCCGCCGTTGGCGGCCTGCAGCTCCACCATCCCCTTCGCCGCCGCCTCGAAGCGGCCCATCTGAGTGGTCAGGAAGGCCTTCTGAGCGTCCGTCATCTTGCCGTCCAGCGGCGTCGTCTGATGCTCCAGCTGGATGTCGCGGAAGATGGCGAACAGCTCCGATCCCATGGCGTCGGCCAGAAAGCCCGTGTCCATCGAGACGTTCTCGTCCAGCCAGGACGACTGCTTCAGCTGGTCGTTGTGGAAGGCGGCGCTCTCATCGGGCAAGGCCGCCAGCTTGGCCATCATGCTGGCTCCAGGCTGACCGGGAATGTCGGGCAGATCCACCGGCGCGCGATCAGTGACCCCGCCGCCGAACAGATACTTGCCCTGATGCTTCATGTTCAGCCCGTCCTGAGCCTCCATGAACAGACTGTTCAGCGTCCCCATCAGCGTGTCCATCCGCCCGGCGGCGATGGCGTCGGCGATGGCCTGACGCGCCGCCGTCGAGGCGTCTGCGACCCGATCCATCGCCAGATCCTGGGTCTCCAGCCGAGCCGTGACGGTCTTGTTGGTGTCGATGAAGGTCTGGATGCGGGTCTGGCTGGTCATCAGCGCGCTGACCGTCTCGGAGCCTCGACCGAAACCGACCAGGTCCGTGGCGTTCTTCTTGGTGTTCACCTTCTGCTGGGCGTCAGCCATGCGCGACTGGGCCGACATCAGGTCAAGCAGGGCCGACTGATAGTTTCCGTAGGTCGAAACGCGGGTCATCGCACCATTCCCAGCAGGATGTCGTACATGTCCTTGGCCGCCTGAACCATGCGGGCCGAGGCGTTAAAGGCTTGCTGATAGGTGGTCATCAGCACCAGTTCCTCGTCCAGGTTGACCCCTTCGACCGAGACGCGGCGCGCCGTCGCCTCCTTGGCCAGGGCCGTGGCGCTGACGGCGTTGTTCTTGGCCATGGCGGCCCGACTGCCGATCTCGCCCGACAGTTCGGATGCATAGCGCGCCAGCGACATGGAGCCGCCCGCCGCCCCGCCCGCCGCCGAGAAGGCAGCGGCGTTCTCGCCCGCGCTGGCCAGCAGGCGCGCGCCGCGCGCGTCGTTCTTGCTGACCACGGCCGCGCCGACCCCGCCCGTCGCGTCGGCCTTGGCGAAGGCCATCAGGGATGGGTCGCGGGCGACGTCGGCCCGGACCGAGAAGGCGTCGGCTCGCGAAGCGCGCGCGCCGCCCAGACCGAACAGCTCGCTCATCGACACGTTCGAGGGAACCTGGGTGGTGCGGTCCTGAAGCACCGACAGGTTCGCGCCCGAGCCGGGTCGCGGCGTGAACGTCATTTCGCCCGTCGAGCTGAGGCTGAACGTCCCCATCCGCCCGGCGCCCGTCATCGGATCGTTCAGCGCGGCCAGCAGGCTGGCCATGTCGCCGCCCGCAGGCACCGCCACCTCGATGTCGCGCAGTTTGGCGCCCGCCGCGTCGCTGAAGCGGAAGGTGATGGTCTCGCCGGGCGTGAAGCCGTGCTGCGACGCGCCCGTCATGCCCGTTTCATAGATCGCCGGCTGCGCGCTGCTGATCAGGTCGTTCAGGCCGAAGAAGTGCGAGAAGCCTCGCCCGCCCTTGTTCGAGGGCGCGGCCGGATCGTCGACCACCACCACCCCCGTACCGGGCGCGCCTTCTATCTTCAGACGCCCGTCGACGAAGCTGGCGCTGCCGTTGGCCCCCAGCTGGGCGTTCAGGTCGGCCAGGAAGGTCGCCGGATTCAGCGTCGCCAGGTCCAGGTCGATCTTCTGCAGGGCCACGCCCTGGTCATTGGTGATGACGATGGACGTGCGGCCGGTGAAGCCCTGCAGGGCGGTCTCCAGCGACTGCCCAATGTTGCGGCCCGTCAGACTGTTGGGCGGCGGCGCGGCGGATGAGGCGTTGTGCGCCCGGTTCAGTTCGTCGGCCAGACGCGACATCAGTTCGGCCAGGCGCTCGGCCGTGGCCGGCGCCTCGCCGTCGCGCAGCTCCAGCAGCCCCTTGATCTCGCCCGAGCCCAAGCCTTCAGCCAGGGAGCGCGCCTTTCCGGCGGGGGGCTCGATGACCATGACCTCGTTGAACACCGTCTCGGCCGAGACGGCGCCGGCGCGCACATAGTCCAGCTTGGCCGCCCCCTGCCCCGCCAGCAGGATGCCGGCGCCGGTGCGGATCTCGACCCCGCCGACCGCACGGCCGGTGATGCGAACGTCCATTAGGCCCGACAACTGATCGATCAAGGCCGCCTGAGCCGTCTGCGCGCCCGAGGAGTCCGCATTGATCACCGTGGCCTTGGCGATCTCGACGTTCAGCTTCTCGATCTGCTCCAGCAGGCTGTTGGCCGTCTCGACCGCACTCTTGATGCGAGCGTCGGCGTCCTCGCGCACCGACTGAATCTGGCTGTTGATGCGGGCGGCTTCATCGAACAGGGCCTGCGTCTTCCAGATGGCGTCCTGGCGAGCGGGGCCGGAGGTGGCGTTCTCGGCCGAAGCGGCGAAGGCGGCGAAGACGCTGTCGATCTGCGAAAAGAAGCCGCTGTTGGAGCCCGGATCGCCGAACATCGACTGGATGCGGTCGTAAAGCTCATAGCGCACCGTCTGACGGCCGGCGTCGGCGCTGGCGTTCAGGCTGGCGGCCTGCAGGAAGCGGTCGGTGGCCAGACGGATGCGGGCGATCTCTACCCCCGCGCCGACGCCCTGACTGGCCCAGGACTGCTGGTCGGCGATCTTGCGGACATAGCCGGGCGTGTTGACGTTGGAGACATTGTCCGAGACCACCCGCAGCTGCGTCTGGGCCGCGTTCATGCCCGAGGTGGCGATGTTCATGATCGAGTTGAGGGACATCAGACGTCTCCCACGCCGGAGCGCACGGGACGGCCGCTCGGCAAGCCTTGCAGGCAAGCGAGCAAATCTTGCCCGGCGAATTGAGCAGGTCTTCTGACCATCTCTTTGATTTTCCTCGACATCGGCGTTCAGCCCCTGTGCATTCGTCAGCAAGAGAGGCAAGCGACGGGCCAAGTCGAACGGCGCCGCCCGCGCCCGGCAAAAAGCGACAAGCGCGGCAAGAAGCGCCCGGCGTTACGTCGCTGCAACGGCGACCCAAAACACATCAATACCATTACATTTCAACGTATTAAGCTCGACACCTACACTTGGCCCAAGGCTTGCGAAGGCCCTGCCGAATGACCCAGGCGCAGCAGGCGCCGCCCCTCACCGACCGAAAGCGCCTGCCGCCCGCATGTCCGCCGTCAGCCTCATGTCCGTCCTGACGCCCGCCGCCCCCGGCGGCGCCAGCGTCGACGCCTCCGTCGAGGCGGCGACGGACAGCGCCGTCTTCGCGGACCTGATGCTGAAGGAAGAGACGCAGGCCGCGCCGCCCGTCGTCTCGGTCGTCCCGGTCGCCCAAGCGTCCGAAACCACCGCCCCGATCGAGGCCGCTCCGGTCGAGCCCGCAAAGGACGACATCGCCGTCGCCCCGGCTCCGCCCGCCTGGTTCGCGCCGCCCCCGCCGGTGCAACAGACTGCAGCTCCGACAGCCCCTGCCGATCCGACGGCGCCGACGACCGAAGCGACTCCTGTGGTCGCCGCCGCGCCGTCTCCCGCTCCGTCGGCCGTTTCTGAGGCTGTAGAGGCGGCTCCCATCGCCCCGACCACCGAACCTGCGGTCGCCGCCACCACCACCGCCGCCACGGCTGCGCCCGTCTCAGCCGCGACGCCCCCCCCTGCAACCATATCCGCCTCCCTCAAGGCGGCGCTCCCCGCCGTCTTTGCAGAGCCGGATGCGGCGCCGGAACCTCCGTCAACCGAGAGCGACGAGCCGTCGGACGCGCCGCCGCCGTCGCGCCCTGGAGCGGCCCTTCCTGCACAGGACGCCGCCCTGCTGGGCGTGACCGGCTTCCGATCGGGCGCGGGCGAACGCCTGGCCTCGGCGCGAGAAGCGATACAGGCCGCAGCCACAGCGACAGGCAACGCCGAAGCGACAGCCAACCGACCCGCCCAGGCCGATGCTCCCATCGATGCTGCCGCGTCAGCGCCCGCCGCCCGCCCGGCCGTTGCGCCCACCTTGGCCGAAACGCCTGCGGCTACGGCCGTCGCCGCGCCCCCGGTTGACGGCGAAGCCCCGGCCGCGCCGCAACAAGGCGCCGTCGAAGCCCCCTCTCAGGCGCCGGGCGCTCAACGCGATCTGGGCCTGTCCCAGCTGTCGCGCGCCACGGTCGAGACCACGGCCCAGATCGCCGCCCAGATCATCAAGAAGCTGGACGGCCGCTCGACCCGCTTCGACATGGCCCTGACGCCTGAAGGCCTGGGCCGCGTCGATGTCAGCCTCGAGATCGAGTCCGACGGCCAGGTCACGGCCCGCCTGGCCTTCGACAATCCAGCGGCGGCGGCCGACCTGCGCGCCCGCGCCGACGAACTGCGCCGTCAGCTTCTGGACGCGGGGCTGCAGCTGTCGCGTGACGACCTGGAGTTCGCCGAGCGCGATCCTTCGTCCGGCTTCGGCGGCGGCGCGTTCGAGCGGCAGCCTGACCGCCGCGCCTTCTCCGGCGCCGCCCGCCTGGCCGCCGAGGCCGATTCCGTCGTTCCGCCGCCCAGCGCCTGGACGTCCCTTTCCCTGACGCCTGACCGCGTCGATCTGAAGGTCTGATCGATGGTTGACGCCGTCTCTTCCAACAACGCCGCGGGCCGGGTGAACGCTGGGGGTCAGATGCTGGCCTCCAACTTCCAGACCTTCCTGTCGCTGTTGACCACGCAGTTGAAGAACCAGGATCCGCTGTCGCCGGTGGATTCCAACGAGTTCACCGCCCAGCTGACCCAGATGGCGGGCGTCGAGCAGCAGTTGCTGACCAACGACCTGCTGACCGGCCTGCTGAAGGCCCAGCAGGGCGACGGCCTGACCGGCGCGGCGCAGTATATCGGCAAGGACGCCACCGCCGTCTGGGCCGCGACCCGCTTCGAGGACGGCGAGGCCAACTGGAGCTATGAGCTCGCCGCCGACGCGACCGACGCCACGCTTCAGGTGCTGGACGCCTCGGGCAAGGTGGTCTGGAGCGGCCCGGCCCCCGAAAAGACCAACGGCATGCATGACTTCAAGTGGGACGGAAAGACCACCGGAGGCGGCCAGGTCGACGACGGCGGCGTCTATACGCTGAAGGTCGTCGCCAAGGACGGCGCGGGCAAGGCCGTCGACAGCCAGGTGCTGATCCGCGGCCGCGTCACCGGCGTCGAGATGTACGACAACACGCCCTTCGTCATCATCGGCAACTCGATCATGCCGGTGTCCAGCCTGATCGCGCTGGAAGAACAGAAGGCCGCCGCCAAGCCCGAGGACGACGCCGGCGCGGCCAGCGCCCTCGCCTCAAAACTCAACCCCTTCAATCTTCTCTCGTAAGGAACCCCAGACATGAGCATCAACGGCGCCATGATGGCCGGCGTGTCCGGTCTGACCGCCAACGCCGCGGCCCTTTCGACGATCTCGCAGAACATCGCCAACGTGAACACGGTCGGCTACAAGCGCGCGTCGACCGAGTTCGCGACCGTGGTCAACGCCCAGACGGCGGGCGTGAACTACTCCGCCGGCGGCGTTCAGGCGGCCGCCCGCCACTTTATCAGCCAGGCGGGCCAGCTTCAGCGCACGACCTCCGGCACCGACCTGGCCATCGCCGGGCAGGGCTTCTTCGTCGTCACCGAAAAGTCAGAGAACCTGACCCTGTCGGACGCGCGCCTGTTCACGCGCGCCGGAGCGTTCAAGATCGACGACCTGGGCTATCTGCAAAACACCTCGGGCCTGTATCTGCAGGGCTGGCCGGTCGACGCCGACGGCGTGGTCAACAGCGATCCGTCCGACATGAGCCGCCTGCGCACCATCAACGTCGGCTCCGTCGGCGGCGCGGCCGAGCCGACCACCCGCGTCGGCCTGAACGCCAACCTGAAATCCAGCCAGCCGGTCAATGAGGCCGCCCAGACCCCGCCCCCCACCGGCGTCACGGCCTATGACCCGACCACCCACTCCATGTCGATGTACGCCAACGACCCGGCGACGGGCGTGAAGCCCGACTTCGAGATCACCATTCCGGTGTCGGACTCCAAGGGCGGCCAACGCAACATCACCGTCTCCTTCCTGAAGAGCAGCGTCGCCAACGAATGGCACGCCGAAATCCGCGCTCCCGAAGGCACGGTGACCAACACGGACGGCTTGCTGAAGTCCGGCCGCATCGCCTTCACCCAGGACGGGCGTCTGGACGTGGCCAAGATGCAGGGCTGGACCGCGGGCACCGGCCTGTTCGACGACCCCACCAACGCCAGCCTGTCGCTGGGTTCGTCCGACGGGGCGACGCCGGGCGCCGACGGCGCCTGGGATCCGTCGCTGGGCATCGCGGCCCAGACGATCGCCTTCGACCTGAACGCCTCGGCGGGCGGCCTGACGCAGTACGACAGCACCTCCATCGTCCAGGCCACCTATACGAACGGCACGGCCTTCGGGAACCTGACCGAGGTGAAGATCGACGAGACCGGCTTCGTCACCGCCATCTTCGACAACGGCGTGATGCGCAAGATCGCCCAGGTCGCCCTGGCCACCTTCCCCAGCGCCGACAGCCTGACCGAAGTGTCGGGCAACGCCTTCCGCGTCAGCCAGAACTCCGGCACCTTCAACCTGAAGGCCCCCGGCACCGGCGGCGCGGGCCTGCTGGGCGCGCAGCAGCTGGAAGCCTCGACTGTCGACCTGTCGACCGAGTTCACCGGCCTGATCACCACCCAGCGCGCCTATTCAGCCTCGTCCAAGATCATCACCACCGCCGACGAGATGCTGGCGGAGCTGATCAACATCAAGCGCTGATCGGCCAACGGGAATCCATGAGCAAGGTCTCGTTAGACTCGATGAATCCTTCCTTTAGCCGGCGCAGAACACGCCGGACCGGCCGGATGCGTCTTAGCCATTCCTTCACCACGACGCTTAAACGCCCCTTAGCGGGCGGGGGCCTAGCCTGCGCGTCTATGGTGGTGGTGAGAGAGGCTTAAGCCCATGCTGCAAGAGCGACGCCTTAACAGTAACGGCGAACAGTACGTGGTCGGCCCGACGGGCACGCCCCTGACCCTGCGCGACCTTCCGCCGTCGGATACGAACCGCTGGGTCATCCGCCGCAAGGCCGAGGTCGTGGCCGCCGTCCGCGGCGGGCTGATCAGCCTTGAAGACGCCCTGGCCAAGTACCGTCTGACGGCCGAGGAGTTCATGGCCTGGCAGAAGGCCATCGACAAATGGGGCATGCAGGGGCTGCGCACGACGCGCATCCAGAGCTACCGCGACTAGGCCTTCGCCTGGACGCATGATCATGGGCCGCTCCCTGATGGGGGGCGGTCTTTTTCATTGGCGCGCGCCTTCGTTTCGGGCCAGGCCTCGAAATCGCGCGCCTTAAGGCCTAAATGGCGGCGATGACCATGGACGCCCTGACCGACGACATCCTCTGCCCCGTTCCCGACATCGCCCCCATGTCGCAAGCCGACATGGACGCTGCGATCGAGAGCGTGCGACAGGCCGTCGGCCTGCCGCAAGGCGCGCGCGTGGTCGCCGCCATGTCGGGCGGGGTGGATTCCACCGTCGTCGCCGCCCTGCTGCACAAGGCGGGCTATGACGTCGTGGGCGTGACCCTTCAGCTTTACGATCACGGCGAGGCGCTGAAGAAGAAGGGCGCCTGCTGCGCGGGTCAGGACATTCACGACGCCCGCCTGGCCGCCGATCTGATCGGCATTCCGCACTACGTCCTCGACTATGAGAACCGCTTCAAGGACGCGGTGATCGACCAGTTCGCCGATTCCTATCTGAAGGGCCAGACGCCGGTCCCCTGCATCCGCTGCAATCAGACGGTGAAGTTCCGCGACCTGCTGGATGTCGCCCGCGACCTGGGAGCCGAGGCCATGGCCACCGGCCACTACGTCCGCCGCGCGACCCACGGCAACCGCTCGCAGATGCGCAAGGCGGTCGACCACTCGCGCGACCAATCCTACTTCCTGTTCGCCACGACGCAGGATCAGCTGGACTATCTGCGCTTCCCCCTGGCCGATCTGGAAAAGCCGCAGGTGCGCGGCGTCGCCGCCTCCCTGGGCCTGCGCATCGCCGCCAAGCCGGACAGCCAGGACATCTGCTTCGTGCCGACCGGCGACTATCGCACCCTGATCGACCGCCTGCGGCCCCAGGGGCGCGAGGCCGGCGATATCGTTCACATGGACGGCCGGGTGCTGGGCCGCCATTCGGGCATCACCGACTACACCATCGGCCAGCGCCGGGGACTGAACGTCGCCGTGGGCGAGCCTCTGTTCGTGGTCAAGCTGGACCCTGACCATCGCCGCGTCATCGTCGGCCCGCGCGAAGCCCTGCTGACCGCGCGCCTGACGCTGGAGGAAACCAACTGGCTGGGCGACCAGGCCACGATCGAGGAAGCCGCCCGCGACGGCGCCCCCGTCCTGGCCCGCGTCCGCTCGACCCGCCAGCCCTCGCCCGCCCGCCTCGCTCTTGTGGACGGCGCCGTGCAGGTGGTCTTCGATCAGGGCGAGGAAGGCGTCGCCCCCGGCCAGGCCTGCGTCCTCTACGACCCGGCCGACGACGAGCGCGTGATGGGCGGCGGCTTCATCCATTCGACCGAGGCTGTGGCGGTCTGAAACGACTCACGCCGCCGCATAGACCCGCAGACAGTTGCCGTCGGGATCACGCGCCACGAAGCCGTGGCCGCAGTCCATGTCGGTGGGCGGCAGGACGATGCGCGCGCCCCGGTCCCACCAGTCGATGTGCAGTTCGTCCACCACGGCGGGGGCGGCCATGCGGACATCCACCTGCGCCCCGCCTCGCCCGCGCCACAGGCTGAGCGTCCGCCCCGGCGCCAGCAGGAAGACCGCATGGTCCGGCCCCGCCTCCAGCGGCCGTCGCCCCAGCAGCCCGGCGTAAAATCGCGTGCTGGCGCCCGGATCGGCCACGTTCAGCAGAATGTCGTCGCTCGTCATCGTGGCCCCTCCGCCTGTCTGAACAGAAGGAGAACCTAGCCGTAGCTGCCGCCAGTTTCTGTCAGCATCAACGCGGCGACCCGTGCCGCTCGCACGCCTCATGCCATCGCTTCAGCAACACGGCCTTGCGCGTGGGATAGCGGGCCTCAAGCACCTCCGCCTCGACGATGCGGTCGGTGCGGAAACTGCGGAAGTCGCCGCGCAGCTCGCACCAGACGATCAGCAGCCGCACCCGGTCGAAGAAGGCCAGGGCGAAGGGCCAGACCACCCGATCCGACGCCGCCCCCGCCTCGTCGCGATAGTTCAGCCTCAGCTTGCGCTCGATGCGGATCGCCTTGCGCAACTGGGCCGGATCGACCGCATCGGCGGGGATCGGCGCGCCCGGCCCGATGAACAGGGCCGAGGCCTCCATCTCGTCGCGCAGATCCGGCGGCAGCACCGCCGCGATCCGCGCCTGTGCGCTCAACGCCGCATCCCGCAATCGCGTATCCGCCCGCTCGGCCACCCAGCGCGAACCCAGAGCCAGGGCCTCGATCTCCTCCGGCGTGAACATCAGCGGCGGCAGCAGATAGCCGGGCTTCAACACATAGCCCACGCCCGGCTCGCCCTCGATCGTCGCGCCCTGCGCCTGCAGGCTGGCGATATCGCGATAAAGGGTGCGCAGGGAGACGCCGGTCTCCTCCGCCAGCGCGCGGCCGCTGACCGGCCGACGATGCCGCCGCAGGGTGTTCAGCAGATCGAGAAGGCGTTCGGACCGGGACACGTCAGGAGCGTAGCAGAATTGCTGCCAGAAAACGGCAGCATCAAAGACGCCTTTGCATTAGAGCCGCCGCGCACGACGTAACGACGCTCACTTAATTTTCGACAGACCGCATCCGTACGCGCATGGTGCAGCCTCTATCGACCATCACGCTCCTCATGAGGCTCCGAATGCGCTCCTTCGCCTGCATGGTTTCCGTCCTGGCGCTTGCCGCCGCCGTCCCTGCCCTCGCCGTCGCTGAACCGGCCGCGCCTGCGCCGACGGCGTCGGCCCCGGTCACGCCCTACACCGCCGCGCAATTCTTCGAGACGACCAGCTTCTCCATGGCCAACCCTGACGGCCTGGCTTTCTCAGAGGGACGCACCCACGTCCTGATCTCGTCGGACAAGACGGGGGTGTTCAACGCCTACGCCCTGCCGGTCGCGGGCGGCGATCCCGTGCCGCTGACGGCTTCGACGACCAACGCCACCTTCGCGCAGAGCTATTTTCCCGACGGCCGTCGGGTTCTGGTGGCGGCGGACCAGGGCGGCAACGAACTGACCCACATCTATGTGCGCGAAATCGACGGGACGCTGCGCGACCTGACGCCGGGCGACAAGCTGAAGGCCGGCTTCGTCGGCTTCAGCGACGACGGCCAGACCTTCTGGCTGACCAGCAACGAACGCGACGCCCAGGTCTTCGACCTCTACGCCTATGACGCCGCCACCTACGAGCGCAAGCTGATGTTCCAGAACCCCGGGGGCATGGATGTCGCCGCCGTCTCTGGCGACGGACGGCTGGTCGCCCTGACCAAATCCCATACCAGCGCCAATTCGGATATCTACCTGGCCGACCTGCAGGCAGGGGGCGAGCCTTATCTGATCACCCCGCATACCGGCGACGTCGCCTATGACGTCAGCGGCTTCGGCCCCTTCAACGCCACCCTGATCTACACCAGCAATGAGGACGGCGAGTTCGCTCAGGCCTACGCCTATGACATCGCCGACAAGGCCCACAACCGCACGACCCAGGCCGACTGGGACGTCATGTATGTCTCCTATTCGCCCAACGGCCGCTATCGGATGACGGCGGTCAACGCCGACGCTTCGACCGAGCTGACTATCGAGGATGCGCAAAACCGCGCGCCCGTGCGCCTGACCGGCCTGCCCCAGGGCGACATCACCGGCGTCCGCTTCGACCCCGGCGCAGGCCTGGCCGCATTCACCGTGGTGTCCGACACCTCGCCCGCCGACGTCTTCGTCGCCGACCTGTCGACCGGCCAGGCGCGCCGGCTGACCCACGCCCTGAACCCGGCCATCAAGGAAAGCGACCTGGTCGAGGCGACCATCGTCCGTTATCCGGGCGAAGGCGGGGTGATGGTTCCGGCGGTCCTCTATCGGCCCAAGGGCGCCACGGCGGCCAGTCCGGCCCCGGCGGTCGTCCTCGTCCACGGCGGACCGGGCGGTCAGACGCGGCGAGGCTATTCGGCCATGGTCCAGCACCTGGTCAACCACGGCTATGCCGTTCTGGGGGCCAACAACAGAGGCTCGTCCGGCTACGGCAAGACCTTCTTCCACATGGACGACAAGAAGCACGGCGAAGCCGACCTGCGCGACATCGTCGCTGGCGGCGACTGGCTGCGGGTGCAGGACTGGGTGGCCGACGATCAGGTCGCGGTCATGGGCGGCTCCTACGGCGGCTACATCACCGCCGCGGCCCTGGCCTTCCACCCCGAGAAGTTCGACGCCGGCATCGACATCTTCGGCGTGACCAACTGGGTCCGCACCCTGCAGTCCATTCCCGCCTGGTGGGGCGCGCAACGCGTGGCTCTGTACGACGAGATGGGCGATCCGGCGGTCGACGCCGAACGCCATCGCGCCATCTCGCCCCTGTTCCACGCCGACAAGATCCGTCGCCCCCTGCTGGTGGTCCAGGGCGCCAACGACCCGCGCGTGCTGCAGGTCGAGAGCGACGAACTGGTCGAGAAGGTCCGCGCCAACAATGTGCCGGTCGAGTACGTCGTCTTCCCCGACGAAGGCCACGGCTTCCAGCGTCGCGAAAACCGGATCACCGCACAGGAGGCCTATCTAGCCTTCCTGAACCGCTACGTACGCAAGGCGAACTGAGACCGCTCAGTCAGGCTGTTTCCTCGACGTGCAGGACGACCCGGTTGCGGCCTTCCTTCTTGGCGCGATACAGCGCCGCGTCCGCCGCCTGCACCAGGGCGTCGCCGTCACGGTCCATGCCCTTGGACCATTCGGCGACGCCGAAGGACATGGTGCTGCTGCCCAGCGGCTGCTTGCCCAGGCGCAAGGCGATGGCGGCGATGGCCTGGCGCACGGTCTCGACCCGCGGCGCCAGGGTCTCGGCCGTGGTGCCGGGCGCGATCACAATGAACTCTTCGCCGCCGTAGCGGCAGACGATGTCGCCGTCGCGGAAACGGTGGCCCAGTTCGGCGGCGACGGCCTGCAGCACCACATCGCCCGCTTCATGGCCGAACTCGTCGTTGAAGCGTTTGAAGTGGTCGACGTCGCACATGACCACGCATAACGGCGCGCCCGAACGCGCGGCGCGCGCCACCTCCAGCGCCAGCGCCTCCTCCATGTAGCGACGGTTGAACAGGCCGGTCAGCGGGTCGCGGATCGTCTGTTCCTTCAGGTCGCGCTGCAGCTTCTGATTGACCATGGCCGAGGCGATGTTCTCGGCCAGGACGTTGAGGCGGAACTGCGTCTCAGCCTCGACCAGTCCGTCCAGATGCAGGACGCCGATCACCTCGCCAGAGGCCAGCAGCGGCTCGCAATGATAGGGCGCCGCCAGAGGGCTCACATGGCCGCAGACGACATCCGCGCCCGGCTCGGACACGAAATGGCTCTGCCCTCGACGCAAGGCCCAGCACTGATCCGGCGCAAAGCCTTCCGTCTCCGCCTCATGCCCGCCCCAGCCAGACAGCGGGACCAGCAGATTGCGTGAGTTGTTGTAGGCGTAGAGCGCCCCCGGCAGCCCCGGCAGGACGCGCGGCACGAAGGCGTGGATGACCTGGGCCAGTTCATCGTCCGTGCGGGCCGCCTGCATCCGATGGGCCATCCCGCCCAGAAGCTCGATGACCTCGCCCCGCTCCCGCAGGGTCTGGGCGCTGGCCAGCAGTTCCTCATGCACGCGCTTCAGTTCGCGCTCGCTGCGGCTCTGATCTTTCGCCGCCGTCGCCAGACGGTCCGCCATGTCGTTATAGCCGCGCGCCAGCCGGTCGAACTCCCGCGACCCCATACGGCTGTCGATCCTCTGGTTCAGGTCGCCCGCGCCCAGTCCGGTCATGGCGCGTGTGATGACGCGCACCGGCTGGCGGATGCCGCGAATGACCATCAAGGACACCGACAGGGAGAAGAAGGCGATCAACGGCCCGCCGATCAGGGCCAGCCCTCGCACTCGCGCCAGCCGCCGCTCGGCCGCCTCGACGCGGCGCGACTGCACCACCCGCTCTTCGTCCAGAAGTTCTCGCGCCGCCAGCACGAAGGCGCTCATGGAATCGAAACCACGCCCTTCGGCGATGAGCGCCTCGGCCCTGGCGAAGTCCCCGCTTCGCGCCAAGGTCAAAGGCTGGCGCATCAGTTCGATCCGGCCAGACAGCTGCGCGCCCAGAGCCTGCACCCGCAGTTGCTGCGACGGGTTGTCCCGCGTCAGTTCCACCAACTCGCTGAACGCCCGCAGGGAGTCTGAAATCCGTGCGTCAAAGGACTGGGCGTAGGCCGCGTTCTGCGTCAGCACATAGGCGCGCTGTCCCGACTCCGCGTCGCGCAGCCCGGCCACGGTCTCTTCCATCGCCTGGATGACCTGGGCGGAGTGCGTCACCCAACGAAAACTCTCGCGGGTCTGCCGCGAGGCGTCGGCCAGGGCGGCCACGAGAACCAGTAAAGCGACCACCACCAGGGCGCTGACGGCGGCGATCCTGGACGTAAGGGACTGAAACATGCCCCACCGTTAACCTTCGACAGTTGACGGAGGTTGAATCGATCAGAGGGTTTTACGCGGCCTCGTCCTTGGCCGGCATGACCTCGCCGACGGTCGGGCGGTTTTCGGTGAAGACGACCTCCACCTCTCGCGGGCGGACCATTTCATTGCAGCAGCCGCAGGCGATGCGGGGCTTCAGGTCGTGCCCGCAGGTCTTGTGACGCAGCACGATGCCCGACGGCTCGTCGCCATAGACGTGCTTCTCGCCCCAGGCATGCAAGGTGACGAGGACGCCGTACAGATCCTTGCCCTTGGCCGTCAGCACATATTCGTTGCGCGGCGGACGCTCGGAATAGGGCCGCGGCTCCAGCACGCCGTGATGCACCAGCGACTTCAGCCGCGCAGCCAGGACGTTGCGCGCCACGCCCAGCCGCTCCTGCCATTGCTCGAAGCGACTGACGCCGTTGAAGGCGTCGCGGATGACCAGCATGGTCCACGGGTCGCCGATCACCTCGAGGGTGGCGGCGACCGAGCAGCTCTGGCGCGAATAGTCGGCGGTGCGTCCCATGAGCGGAAAGTGACCTCGCGTCAGGCTTTTGACAAGGGTTGCCAATCGCGACGGAGTCAGTAAGTTTCCATTTGCAACGGACATGGCCGCTCCCCGGCCGTGTCCATCCCTCGACTCGGAGGCGGCGCCGTCGCAGGTTCCGCCTCCGCTTTTCGATGAGAGCCATGACCGAACCCGACCTGATCCACGCCGCCTTCCGCCTGACGCCCGAAGATGACGGCGTTCTGGCCGCCCACCTTTCCGGCGAGTTCTCGAACGGCCCGATCAGCGCCCCGCCCGAGGCGGGCCTCCCCTTCGGCGGCCTGTTGGCGGCCCTGTGCGCCAGGGCCATGCGCCAGGGCCTGGGGATCGAGGCGCCGCTGCGCAGTCTGACGGTTCAGTATCTGGCCGCCGCCCGTTACGGCCAATCCTTGCACTTCCGGCCCCGGATGCTGCGCGGCGGCCGCAACGTCGCCTACGCCGTGGTCGAGGGCGGCCAAGGCTCGAAGCTGACTCACCACGCCAGCGCCACCTACGGCGCCGACGGCGCGACGCCTGTCCCGTTGACGCCTCTGCTAGCGCCTCCGCCCTCGCTGGACAGCCTGAAGGACGCGCCAGGCATCAGCGGCCCGATGGCGCCGCGCTTCTCGCAGCACGTCGACTATCGCTTCGAGAACGGCCCCAACATTCTGGGCGGCAACGAGGGCAAGCCGGTCGTCGAGCGGGTTTGGATGCGGGTGAAGGACGGCGCGCCGCTGGACGAACTGCGGATGTGTTACCTGCTGGACGCCCTCTATCCGCCCGCCTGGACGGCTTTCAAAGCGCCGCCGATGATGACGACGGTGGACCTGCGCTGCGACTTCCTGGCCGATCCGACGCCGGACGCCGCGCCCGACGGCTGGGTCTTCTTCGAATACCGCCTGCTGGACCACGGCCTGGGCTGGTCGGTGGACGAGGCGACCGCCTGGGGCGCAGACGGCCGCCCCCTCGCCCTGGCGCGCCAGCGCCGCAAGCTGCTGTGAGGCGCCGCTTGCCAGCGGGCCTTCGCCTCCCCTAATCCCCCACGAAACGATTCACTTACGGACACGCTCGCCATGACCGCCGCTTCTGATCCTGTCGTCATCTGCTCCTTCGCCCGCACCCCGATGGGCGGCTTCCAGGGCGCGCTGTCGCCGGTCAAGGCCACCGACCTGGGCGCCGCTGCGGTGAAAGCCGCCGTCGAACGCGCGGGCGTCGCGCCGGAGAAGATCGAGCAGATCTTCATGGGCTGCGTCCTGCCCGCCGGCCTGGGTCAGGCTCCGGCCCGTCAGGCCGCCATCGGCGCGGGCCTCGGCAAGCACGTCGAGGCGACGACGGTGAACAAGATGTGCGGCTCGGGCCTGCAGTCGGCCATGATGGCGCACGACGCCCTGCTGGCGGGCACGGCCGAGGTCATCGTCGCGGGCGGCATGGAGTCGATGACCGGCGCCCCCTATCTGATGAACAAGCACCGCGGCGGCGCCCGCATCGGCCACGACGTCATCGTCGACAGCATGATGATGGACGGTCTTGAGGACGCCTATTCTCCCGGCAAGGCCATGGGCGTCTTCGCCGAGGACGCGGCGGCCCAGTATCAGTTCACCCGCGAGGCGATGGACGAATACGCCATCGAAAGCCTGACCCGCGCCAAGAACGCCATCGCTTCGGGCGCCTTCAAGGCCGAGATCGTCCCGGTCGAGGTCGCCACCCGCAAGGGCCCGGTGACGGTCAGCGAAGACGAACAGCCCGGCAAGGCAGACGCCGCCAAGATCCCGACGCTGAAGCCCGCCTTCGTCAAGGACGGCGCCGTCACCGCCGCCAACTCCAGCTCCATCTCCGACGGCGCGGCCGCCATGGTCATGACGCGCGAAAGCACGGCCAAGGCCCTGGGCCTGCCCATCGTCGCCCGCGTGGTCAGCCACGCCGCCCACGCCCATGAGCCGGCCCTGTTCACCACCGCCCCCGTACCGGCCATGCAGAAGGCGCTGAAGAAGGCCGGCTGGTCGGTCGAGGACGTGGACCTGTGGGAGGTCAACGAGGCCTTCGCCGTCGTCGCCATGATCGCCCAACAGGAACTGGGCATCGACCGCGCCAAGCTGAACGTCAACGGCGGCGCCACGGCGCTGGGCCACCCCATCGGCGCCTCGGGCGCGCGCATCCTGTCCACCCTGCTGGCCGCGCTTCAGGCGCGCGGCGGCAAGAAGGGCGTGGCCTCGCTGTGCATCGGCGGCGGCGAAGCCGTGGCCATGGCGGTGGAACTGGTCTGAGCCTGGCGTTGTCGGCGGTCAAGCTTACTGACTGTGGAGACCTCCCCCTTGAAACTCCCCGCCCTGCTCGCCGCCGGCGTCGCCGCCCTCAGCCTGACCGCCTGCGCCACCGCCCAGGCTGAAGGCGCCATGACCCAGAACAACTCCGCGACCGGCCAGGCCGGGTCCGCCGACCTCAAGGCCTTCCCGGCCGCGACGGCAGGTCAGACCCGCCATGTCATCAACCTGCCCGCCCAGTCGGACGAGGACGCGCTGAAGGTCGAACTGATCCTCGGCAAGACCAAGACCGTCGACTGCAATCGCCAGTTCTTCGGCGGCAGCCTGGAGACCCGCACGGCTCAGGGCTGGGGCTACGACTACTATGTCCTGCCCGCGCTGGGGAATGCGGCCAGCACCCTGATGGGCTGCCCGCCCGGCTCGGAGCGCGAGGCCTTCGTGACGACGCAGGAGCAGCCGCTGATCCGCTATAACTCGCGCCTGCCGGTGGTGGTCTACACCCCGTCGGACGTCGAAGTGCGCTATCGCGTGTGGCGTGCGGGCGAGACCCAGACCGCGCGCTGATCCGCGCCGTTCTTTGAGATCAGACGCGGGCGTCGATCGGATTCGATCGGCGCCCGTTTCGTTTGGGCCCGCGCCTTCCATCCGCCTCCCGCTGCATCAGCGAGGCCAGTGAGGCGCATCCGGCGCTCAGGACGATCATGGGCCGACTCCTGCGTTTGCGAACCATTTGCAGGTTTGCGCAGAGTCGGCCTTCGTGCAAGCGTCCGCCCCCATTTCTCTCGGAGACTCGCCATGCGCGAAGACGGCAAGCTGGATTATCTCGAACTGCCCGCGGCAGACCTGACGGCGCACAAGGCCTTCTACGCCCAGGCGTTCGGCTGGAGCTTCCAGGACTACGGTCCGGCCTATGCGGCGTTCAGCGAAGGGCTGGACGGCGGCTTCACGCCTGACGCCATGACGCCCAAGCCGCTGCCCATCCTGTACGCCAACGATCTGGAAGCCATGCAGGCCAAGGTCGAGGCGGCGGGCGGCGCGATCACCCACGTCATCTTCGCCTTCCCCGGCGGGCGGCGCTTCCACTTCCGCGACCCATCCGGCAACGAACTGGCCGTATGGTCCGAGAAATAGGACTCTACTTCGGGTCGACGGTCTGGGCGATGCGCTCGGCCTCGTCGCGGTCGGCGCCGTCCTGGGCCATCACCCAGACGTGGATTTCGGCGGGTTCAGTCGCGCGCTGGAACAGGTGCTCCATGGCGATGCGGCGCTGGCCTTCAGTCGTCACCACCGAAACGCGGCTGCCGACCGTCACATGGTCCCCGTCGTAGATGGGAAACTGCGACGTCGGCCCGGCGTAGATCATCAGATAGGTCTTGCCCGCCTTGCGCGCCGAATAGACCTGGGCGCCCGGCGCCGCACGGCCCTCGACCAGCTGGAAGCCCGCCGGCAGATCAATGATGAACGGCAGGGCGGCGCGCTCGGCGACGCTCAAGCCTTGCGGCGTCGGCGCCGGAACGGGCTCAGTTCTGCGGATCGGCGCTGCCGGAGCCGGAGCTGGCGTCGGCGTTGCAACAGGCGCCGGCGCGCGCTGCGGCGCGGACGAAGCCGGTTGGGGCGCCGGTTGCGGTCTGGGCGCCGCGACGGGCGCCTGCTGGGCCTGTGTCGGCTGGGTCAAAGGAATCTGGGTCAGAGGTGTCTGGGCCGGCGGAGTCTGGACCGAAGGACGCTGAGCCTGCGGCGGCCGAGACGGCGCGGCGGATGAGGGCGCAGTCGAACCGGCCGAAGGCGGCGCGCCGTTCAGACGACGCGTCAACTCCTCGATGCGGGCCCGTTCTGCAGGATCCTGACGGGCGGCGGCGGGCGGCGGGGCCGGTCGCTCCCGCCCCTGCGGCGCAACCGCGCGCTGCGTCGGCTGAGGCGTCGGCTGGGGCGCAGCCTGGCGCGCAGGTTGGGGCGTCGGCTGCGCAGCGGGCGTCGTCGCTCTTTGCGGCGCGGGCGGCGCGCCGTTCAGGCGGCGCGTCAACTCTTCGATGCGGGCGCGCTCGGCCGAATCCTGCTGCGCGGCGGCGGGCGTCGCGGACAGGGCCAGAGGAGCGGCGAGCGACAGGGCGGCGACAAATACGGCTTTCATGGCCGCGACATTGGCGGCGGGGGCCGCACCGGGTCAAGCGGCCATCGCGCCCGCCGGATCAGGCGCCCGGCAGCTCCACCCAGAAGGTCGCGCCATGCCCCGGCGCCGAAATCACGCCGATCTCGCCGCCCTGCAGTTCGACCAGCCGCTTGGCCAGGGTCAGGCCGACGCCATGCCCCTCAATGGCCGAACGCTCCAGACCCAGACGGTTGAAGGGCTCGAACAGTTGCGCCTGCTTCTCGTCCGAGAGACCTGGCCCTCGGTCCGTGACCTCGATACGGACGCGGTCCCCGCTCCAGGCCGCGCGCAGGACGACCAGCCCGCCCGAGGCGCCGTATTTGACGGCGTTGTTGGCCAGATTGCCGACCACCTGCGTCAGACGCTGGGAATCGGCCCGCGCCACCAGGTGATCGCCGGCGGCCACGACGTCGATCTTCACCGCCGCCGCTTCAGGATTCAGCAACAGACTGCGGCGGACGTCCTCCAGCACGCCGGCGACATCGGTCGGGCGAATATCCACCTTGACCGCGCCCGCCTCGGCCCGCGCCACGTCGAGCAGGTCGTGGGTCAGGGCCTCGACCTGGCGGGCCGTCTTGACCAGCATCTGCGCCATCTCGACCTGGTTGGGCGTGGCGGCGCCCAGGTGCCCTCCGGCCCACAGTTCGCCGATGCCGATGACGCCGCCGATCGGGCTCTTGATCTCATGGGCCACATTGGCCAGCAGCCGCGATTTGGCCGCCGAGGCGCGCTCGGCCCGCAGCCGTCCTTCCCTGGCGCGCTGCATCAGCCCGTCACGCTCTTCCAACAGGGCGGCGACCATCAGGATCGGCATATAGCCCAGCAGGATCAGCAACTGCGCCAGCAGGGCGCGATCCTCGGGATCGAACTGATGATAGGGACCGTGCCCGGCCATGGTGCCGCCGATGGCCACCACCGACACCACCAGCAAGGCCCAGGCCGCGCCGATCACGCGAAAGCGCACCGCCGCGAGCACGATCAACGGCAACAGCAGAAAGCCGTAAGGCAGGCTCATATGCGAAAAGATGGCGTAGCAGGCGCTGGCGAGCAGCACGCCCAACCCGATAGC
Organism: Brevundimonas sp. RM1; assembly: GCF_052907225.1. Lineage (NCBI taxonomy): Bacteria > Pseudomonadati > Pseudomonadota > Alphaproteobacteria > Caulobacterales > Caulobacteraceae > Brevundimonas > Brevundimonas sp. RM1. The sequence continues at coordinate 227,414 of NZ_JBRERY010000001.1, read as the reverse complement.
CTCGGCCAGGCGCGCGGGCTGCTTCAGCATCCTTAGATGCGTCTTGCGCAGGCTCAGTCCGAACACGCCGATCACGGCGAAGCCCAGGGCATGGCCGCTCCACCAGATACGCAAGGCGTCCAGGAAGTTCTGGTCCGCCATATTGAACAAGGCCACGGCGGCGATCAGGGCCGACGGCAAGGGCGCGATCGCGCATACGGCCAGGAAACGCGCCAGGCCTTGCACGCTGTCGACATGCAACCCCGTGACCACACGGCGCGTCAGCACGACCGCCAGCACGATCTCCAGCAGATTGGTCAGGGTGAAGAGGATCGACAGCGACGGACCGTTGCCCGCCAGTATCTCGCCGGCAAAGACGCCCGCCAGTAGCAGGACGCCGAAACCTAGGTCGTATTGCAGGCCGCGGCCGCCGCGCAGCCATACAGCCATAGCTAGGCCGCCGGCGCCCCACAGGGCGGCGACCAGACCGTTGGCGCGAGCGAAGCTGATCGCGAGAACCACCAGCACGGCCACGCCCAGCGCGGTCAGCATCGGAGCCAGCGGTCGGCGGAAGAAGTCGGCGTTCGGCGGCGCCAGGGTTTCAACCGGAGCGGTCCCCTTGCCCGTCGCGTCCAATGCGACTTCTCCTCTTTGGAGCGCGCGGCTCATGCTCATCAATCCGGCCTAGAACTAGAGTCTTAGGCCCTGATCTTCGCGCGCGTTCCTAAACATCCCCTGAAGCGTGACCCTAGGATCAATACGCGGTTCGCAGCGCCTCATCGAAAGCGCGCACGGCCGCCGCCGGGCCGTCAGGATGGCGCCAGACCCCGGCGCTGACCGCCACGAAGTCGGCGCCGGCCGCTGCGATGGCCCCGGCGTTTTCGACCGTAACGCCGCCGATGGCGACACAGGGAACCTCCATCGTCTCCTGCCAGATGGTCAGGATCTCCGGTTCAGCGTGATGGGCGACATCCTTGGTCTGCGTCGGGAAGAAGGCGCCGAAGGCCACATAGTCGGCGCCGCCCTCGGCCGCCTCCATCGCCAGGTGGCGGCTGTCGTGGCAGGTGACGCCGATCATGGCGGCCTCGCCCATGATGCGCCGCGCCTCGGCCAGGGAGGCGTCCTCCTGCCCCACGTGCACGCCGTCGCAGCCCGTGGCGCGCGCCAAGTCCGGCCGATCGTTCAGGATCAGGGCCACGTCATGCGCCTGGCAGATCGGCTTCAGCCTGGCGACGGCCGCACGAATCTCCTCGTCCGAGGCCGCCTTCAGGCGGATCTGCAGGGCGGCGCAGTCGCCTGCCGCCAGAGCGGCCTCCAGCTCTGCGGCGAACGCCTCCAGGTCCGGGATGGCGGCCGGCGTGATCAGGTACAGCCGGCAGGCCGGGCGGGCGGGAATTTGCGGTTGACGAGCCATGGCCGAGCCCTGCCCGTCGCCGACGTCGTCGTCAATGTCGCATGTGCATGCGAATGATTTGCACCCGCCTTAATAAGTGCTATAGCGAGCCATTCTCAGTGTTCCGGGTGCCTCGCCTTGTACGTCTGCAACTGTAACGGTCTTCGCCAGCGTGACGTCGCCCTCGCCATCGAGGCGGGCGCCAACCGTCCCAAGGACATCTTCGCCAGCCACCAGTGCGCGCCTCAGTGCGCCAAATGCGTCTGCGAAATGCGCCAGATGATCCAGGAAACACAGGCCGCCTTCGCCATCGCCGCCGAATAGAGGCGGATTTTGAAAGCGGATTTCACTCGCATTATCAATGCAGTGATAAGAACTCGCAAATAATCCACGGCGTTTCCGCCGTGTTATGAAGTCCTTACGGGCGGCCGAAAGGCCCTGTCGTCGCGCCGACGTCGCTTTCGCCGCCGCTGAAACAAGGACGACGACCATGAAGGGCGATCCCGCGATCATCCGCACCCTCAACGCGGTGCTGACCAATGAACTGACGGCGGTGAACCAGTATTTCCTGCACGCCCGCATGTTCGAAAGCTGGGGCCTCGCCCACCTGGGCAACGTCATCTACGAAGAATCGATCGGCGAGATGAAGCACGCCGACATGCTGATCAAACGCATCCTGTTCCTAGACGGCCTGCCCAACCTGCAGGATCTGCACAAGCTGAAGGTCGGCGAAGACCCCATCGAATGCCTGGGCGCCGACCTGCAGCTGGAAATCGACAGCCGCGCCGCCACCCGCGACGCCCTGACCCAGTGCGAAGAAGCCCGCGACTACGTCAGCCGCGACCTGCTGCTGAAAATCCTGGCCGACACCGAGGAGCACATCGACTTCCTCGAGAACCAACACAGCCTGATCAAGCTGATGGGCGCGCAGAACTATCTGCAGTCGGCCATGAAGGAAATCACCACCGACGGCGCCGCCACCGGGAACTGATCCGAAGGCCGGGCGCGGCGTCGGAGGGCGGGAACGTCCGCCGCGCCCGGTTGTTCTTGGCTGCATGAGCAGCATGGACGACGCCCTCGACGCCGCCCGCGACCACGCAGCGGATTTTCTCAACGCCGAAGGCCGCGACTGGCGGCACGTCGCCCTGGGCGCCGCGCTGACCGTCGGCTTCGCCCTGGCGGCGACGGCTGTGGCGACCCGCGCCGTTCCCCCGCAGACACGCGGCCTGACCGGCGCCCGAAAACGCGAGGGTCCGATCACCGAGCGGCCGCGCGGACCGTTCAGCCTGATCCTGCCCGCCGTCTTCTCGGCCACCACCCTGTCGGCCCTGCGCGTGTGGAACGCCCCCGCCCGTCCCGGCCGCAACACTGCAATGGGTCTGTGGGCTGTCGCCCAGGCGGTCAACGCCGTCTGGCTGGCGGCGCGGCCTACTGGCCGCTGGACCCAGATTCTGGCCGCCATGTCCTCAGCCGGTCTGGCCGCCGCCTTCGCTCATGAGGCGCGCAAGCTGGATCCCGGCGCAGGCAAGCTGGCAGCCCCCACAGGCATGGGGGTGCGCCTGGCCAATCAGGCGGAACGCGGCCTGGACGACGCCGCCTGAATCCGCGGGTCGCCGAGCAGCGCCATTGCCCTTTTTCGCTTGATCCTCTAGGGCTCGCCGCGATTTGGCGCGCCACGCCCTGGCGGTCGGCGCCTGCCGCCCCCCAGCAACGAGCCCTACGGTTCTCATGAAAATCAACGCCAACACCATCAAGCCCGGCATGGTCCTGCAACACAACGGCGGCCTGTGGGTCGTCACCAAGGCCAGCCACGTCAAGCCCGGCAAGGGCGGCGCCTTCGCCAACGTCGAGGCCAAAAACCTCGAAACCGGCAACAAGCTGAACGAACGCTTCCGCTCGGAAGACAAGGTCGAGCGCGTCACGCTGGAACAGCGCGACTACTCCTACCTGTTCGACAACGGCGAAACTCTCGTCTTCATGGACGACGAGTCCTATGAGCAGATCGAACTGCAAAAGGGCTGGGTTGGCGAAGACCGCATCCCCTACCTGCAGGAAGGCATGAAGGTCGTCATCGAGTCGCACGAAGAGCGTCCGATCGGCCTGGAACTGCCGGAACAGGTCGTGCTGGAAGTCGTCGAGACCGAGCCGACCGTGAAGGGCCAGACCGCCTCGTCGTCCTACAAGCCCGCCAAGGCCTCGAACGGCATCCGCGTCATGATCCCGCCCTTCATGTCGACGGGCGAGAAGATCATCGTCGACACCTCGACCGGCGAATACGTCCGCCGCGCGGACTAACAAACGCCGTCATTCCCGGCCAAGGCCGGGCGCTGTAAAGACTACAGGGGCGCGGATGGTCCGCGCCCCTTTTGCTTCTCCGTCCATCCGGGCCGCAGGCTTTTGAGGATCGACGGATCAGGAGAACCGCCTATGGCCCTCGCTTCCGCCCTGCTCCAGGTCATGATGGACGCCGTCCGCAAGACCGCCCGCCCGATGCTCCGGGATTTCGGCGAGGTGTCCCAGTTGCAGGTGTCCCGCAAGGGCCCCGGCGACTTCGTCACCGCCGCCGACGTCAAGGCCGAACAGACCCTGTTCGAACTGCTGCTGAAGGCCCGTCCCGGCTACGGCTTCCTGGGCGAAGAGCGCGGCATGGTCGAGGGCACCGACAAGACCCACACCTGGATCGTCGACCCGATCGACGGCACCACCAACTTCATGCACGCCATGCCCCACTTCGCCATCACGGTGGGCCTGGAGCGCAAGCATCCCGACGGCACGTCCGAGATCGTGGCCTGCGTCACCTACAACCCGGTCATGAACGAGATGTTCTGGGCCGAAAAGGGCAAGGGCTGCTATCTGAACGACACGCGCATCCGCATCGCCGGGCGCGCCGACATGGCCGAGTGCCTGATCGCCACGGGCCTGCCCTTCATCGGCAAGACGGGCCACGGCCAGGCTATCAAGGACATCCACGCCGTCGGCCAGCGCGTCGCGGGCATCCGCCGCCTGGGCGCCGCCTCGCTGGACTTCGCCTGGGTCGCTGCGGGCCGTTACGACGCCTATTTCGAGCGCAACCTTCAGCCGTGGGACGTGGCGGCGGGCATCCTGCTGGTCACTGAGGCCGGCGGCGTCGTCACCGCCATCGACCAGGACGGCGACCCGATGAACGGCAAGCAGATCGTCGCGGGCAACCCGGAGATACAAGCCAAGCTGCGCAAGATCCTGCGCGAGGCCTGACGTCACCCACTCCCGATGGGAGAGGGCTTGAGCCTCCAAGAGCGAAGCGATTGGCAAGGCGAAAGGGTGAGGGTTCACGGGTGAAGTCGGCGTTAGCCGTCACTCAGCGCTCGAACGGATACCTTAGCCCCTCTCCCTTTCGCGCAAGGGCGACGGCTGCGCCGCCGCGCGCTCAAGCCCTCTCCCGCCGGGAGTGGGTCACGCGATCACGCGCCTGTCACGTCCGGCCCCTACCCTTCGGCCATGATCGCCGCCATCCTGACCGCCGTCCTCCTGTCGTCGAGCCAACCGGCCATGTCCGCTCCTCCCGCCAAGCCCATCGTCATCGCCCACCGGGGCGCCTCTGGCGAACGGCCCGAACACACCCGCGCCGCCTATGAGCTGGCGATTGAACAGGGCGCCGACTTCATCGAGCCCGATCTGGTCATGACCCGCGACGGTCATCTGGTCGTCCGTCACGAGAACGAGATCGACGAGACCACCGACATCGCCGACCGTCCCGAGTTCGCCGACCGCCGCACCACCCGCGCCGTGGACGGCGTGCCCATCACCGGCTGGTTCACCGAAGACTTCACCCTGGCCGAGCTGAAGACCCTGCGCGCCCGCGAGCGCCGGCCCGCCCTGCGCCCCGCCTCGGCCGCCTTCGACGGGCAAGAACCGATCCTGACCTTCGACGAAGTGGTCGAGATCGCGCGTGAGGCCGGCGCCCGCGCCGGCCGCGTCATCGGCGTCGCGCCCGAACTGAAGCACCCATCCCACTTCGCCGCTCTGGACCTGCCGATGGAGGACGCCTTCGTCGCCGCGCTGGAGCGCCATGCCCTGACCAGCGCCGACGCCCCCATCCTGATCCAGTGCTTCGAGGTCGGGACGCTGGAACGGTTGAAGGCGCGCATCGACGCCCCCCTCCTGCAACTGATGCAGGCGGGCGGCGGTCCTGCCGACCGACCAGGCGCGACCTATGCCGAGATGGCCACGCCGCAGGGGCTGGCGGAGATCGCCCGCTATGCCGAGGCGGTCGGCGTGCAGGATTTGATGGTCGTGCCGCGCGACGACGCAGGCCGCGCGCTGGCCGCCTCGCCCCTGACGGTCGACGCCCATGCGGCAGGCCTGAAGATCGTGGTCTGGACCTTCCGGGCGGAGAATCTGTTCCTGCCCGCGCAATATCGCGTGGGCGACGCGCCCGCCGATCACGGCGACCTGACGGGCTGGCTGAAGGCGATCTACGCGCTGGGCGTCGACGCCGTGTTCAGCGATTTTCCCGCCGCCGCCGTCAACGCGCGCTAGCTCCTCTCCCGCCGGGAGAGGGTTTTACTCACGTTCCCTGAAACTGCAGCTTGGCCAGACGCGCATATAGGCCGCCCTTGGCTGACAGCTCCGCGTGCGTGCCTTCCTCGACCACCTGGCCGCCGTCCATCACCACGATGCGGTCGGCGCGCAGCACGGTCGCCAGGCGGTGGGCGATGACCAGGGTGGTGCGCGCCTCCATCGCCTGATCCAGCGCGGCTTGCACCAGGCGCTCGTTCTCGGCGTCGAGCGCGCTGGTCGCCTCGTCCAGCAGCAGGATCGGCGCCTCGCGCACCAGAGCCCGCGCGATGGCCAGACGCTGACGCTGGCCGCCCGACAGGCTCTTGCCGCGCTCGCCCAGCGGCGTGTCGAAGCCTTCCGGCAAGGCGTCGATGAAGCCCAGCGCCTGCGCCTCGGCGGCGACGGCGCGGGCTTCGTCCAGCGTGGCGGCCTCACGGCCGAAGCGGATGTTCTCCAGCGCCGAGCCCGAGAACAACGGCGCCTCCTGCGACACCCAGGCGAAGCGGTTGCGCACATCGACCGGATCGGCCGCGCGCACGTCCACCCCGTCCACCGACACCAGACCGGACTGCGGATCATAAAAGCGCAGCAGCAGGCGGAAGACCGTCGACTTGCCCGCCCCCGACGGCCCGACCAGGGCCACCGTCTCGCCCGGCCGCACGGTCAGGCTGAAGCCCTTCAGGGCGGGCAGGTCCGGACGGCCCGGATAGGCGAAATCCACCGCCGACATCGACACCTCGCCGCGCGGCGGCTGAGGCAGGGCGACCGGATTGGGGGGCGGAGCGATGGCGGGGGTCGCCCGCATCAGTTCGTCGATCCGTTCCATGGCGCCCGCCGCCTTCTGTACGTCGCCCCAGCTTTCGCCCAGCGCCCCGACCGCGCCCGCCGCGAACACCGACAACAAGACGAATTGCAGCAGGGCGCCCGGCGTCATGGTCCCGGCGATCACGTCCTGCGCGCCCAGCCACAGCACCAGGGTCACGCCGCCGAACATCACCATGATGATCATGGCGGTCATCACGCCGCGCGCCCGCATCCGCTTCAGGGAGACGCCGAACGCCTCCTCCACCGCCGCGCCGAAACGGCCGATGGCGCTCTTTTCGCGGCCGAAAGCCTGAACCGTCTCGATGGCGTCGACGCTTTCGCCCGCAAAGCCCACGGCCCCGGCGAAGGTGTCCTGCGACTGCACCGTCAGGCGGCGCACCACCCGGCCGAACAGGAACAGCGGCACGATCAGCACCGGCACGATCAGCAGGACAAAGCCCGTCAGCTTCGGACTGACGAAGAACAGCAGGGCGACCCCGCCGATCAGGGTCAGGAAGTTGCGCAGCGCATAGCTGACCGAGGTGGTCAGCAGCGTGTCCACCAGTTGGATGTCCGTGGTCAGGCGCGACAGCACCTCGCCCGTGCGCATATGGGCGAAGAAGACCGGGTCCAGCGTCAGGATGCGCTGGAACAGCGCCGTGCGCAGGTCGGCGATCATCCGCTCGCCCGTCTTGGTGACGTAGAAATAACGCAGCGCCGTCGCCAGCCCCAGCACCACGGCGTTGAGACCCAGGATCAGGAACCACTTGTCGATATTGGCGCCGCCGTTCTCGAACCCCTGGTCGATGGCGCCGCGCGCCGTCGCCGTCAGCGCCAGCGACGCGACCGTCGATCCGATCAGCCAGACCGTGGCGATCGCCGCGTCCATCTTGTGCCGCCCCAGGAAGGGCAGCAGCCGTCCCAGAGGTCGGATGTTGCGGCTCTTGGCGCGCTTGCCGCCCGCCTCGTCCATCTGTTCGGCCAGAACGGCGCCGGCGCCGGGGCGGCCGGTCGGTTGGGCGTGACGTTGAGGTTCAGCTTGGGTCATGGTCGCGCTCTTGCCCCGGAACGCACCCCGGTGTAAACGCCGCCCTTCGCTCCCGTCGCGCTCTGCGGCGGGATTCTCTATTTACGCGCAGTGACGGTCGGCATCGTCGTCGCGCAGAGACGGACAAGATCGATGAAAGCGGACACGCACCCCGACTACCACTTCATCACTGTTGTGATGACCGACGGCACCACCTACCAGACCCGTTCGACCTACGGGAAGGAAGGCGCCACGCTGAACCTGGACATCGACCCGACGTCTCACCCGGCCTGGACCGGCGGCAACCAGCACCTGATGGACCGCGGCGGTCGCGTCTCGCGCTTCAACAACAAGTTCGGCGGCTTCATCAAGAAGTAAGCCACGCTTGGTGCGACAAGTTCGCCACAAAAGCGCCGGTCCCAGGGCCGGCGCTTTTTTGTTGCCCGGAACACCGTTAACATGGGCGCGTTCGATTACTCGGGGCGTGGACGTTGGGTCCGGGCCGATATCGGACCACAAGAGTTGCAGACGATGAACCGACGGGAATTGGGCCTTGGCGTCGCCACGACGAGCCTGACGCTGGCAGCCGCGAACGGGGCGCTGGCCCAAACGCGCACCACGGACCCGCAAATCTTCATCGCCGGCTTCGACGCCCAGGCCGGCCGCCTGCCCGCGGCCCAGCAGGCTGACGTCCGCGCCGTCTATCAACTGACCGGCGGCAAGCCGATCTGGACCGCCGACCGCCTGCGCATCCTGCAGGAAGTCGCCCAGGGCGCTGAACGTCATGGCCTGCCCGCCGGGGACTTCTTCGACTTCGTCGGCCTGGCCGCCGACCGCGAGACGGCCGAGATCCGCACCACCGCCGCCGCCCTGGCCTACGCCAAGGTTCTGTCCGAGGGCCGCGTCCGGCCCGAGACGGTCGAAGAGCTGTGGGAGATGCAGAAGAACAGCGTGGACCTGCCGCGCGGCCTGGTCGACGCCGTGGCCGTCAACAAGCTGAGCCAGTGGTTCGACGCCCTGCCCCCGACGGACCTGGGCTACACCAATCTGTCGGCCGGTTACGCCCGCTATCGCCGCATCGCCCGCCAGGGCGGCTGGCCCGCCTTCCGTATCGGCGGCACCATCGAGCCGGGAACCAGCGACCCGCGCATCCCGGCCCTGACCGCCCGCCTGGCCGCCGAGGGCGACCTGAGCGCCGCCGCCGCCGAACGCCTGAAGGGCAACCTGGCCTACGGCCCCGAACTGGAGCAGGCGGTCCGCAGCTTCCAGACCCGGCACGGCCTGGGGTCCGACGGCCGCATCGGCGGCGCCACCCAGCGCTCGCTGACCGCCACCGCCGAGGATCGCGCCCGCCAGATCGCCCTGAACCTGGAGCGTCGCCGCTGGCTGAAGCGCGACCTGAATCCGGAGCGGATCGAGGTCAACACCGCCGCCGCCATCATGGTCTACTGGAAGGACGGCAAGCCGGTTCACTCCAACCGCGTGGTCGTCGGCACCGCCGCCAACCAGACCCCCAGCCTTGAAAAGCCCTTCGCCTCGGTCGTGGCCAATCCGCCGTGGACCGTGCCCATGGGCATCGCCCGCCGTGAAATCCTGCCCAAGGGCCCCGGCTACCTGGCCGCGAACGACATGTACGTCAACGCCGACGGCTGGGTGGTGCAACGCGCCGGTCCGAAGTCGTCGCTGGGCAATGTGAAGTTCGAACTGCAGGACAGCTACGCCATCTTCCTGCACGACACCCCGGCGCGGGGCGCCTTCAACTTGTCGGTGCGCCAGCGCAGCCACGGCTGCGTGCGGGTGCAGGACGCCATCGGCTTCGCCCGCCTGCTGCTGTCGCCCGATCCCGAGCGTCTGGCCCTGTTCGACGCGGCCCAGGCCAGCGGCGAGACCAAGCGCGTGACCACCGGCCGCAACATCGGCGTGCGCCTGCTGTACTGGACCGCCTTCGTCGACGGTCAGGGCCGCGTCGCCTTCCGCGAGGACGTCTACAAGCGCGACGCCAAGCTGGCCGACGCCCTGGGCATCGCCGTCAACCTGCCTCAGGTCATAGCCGACGCCCCGATCGATCCGGATGAAGTGACGCCGTAAGGCATCCACCTCTCTCCTCTCGTTGCATGGGGAGGAGAAGCCTTATCCGAAGGCGGCGCGCAGCAGGTCCATCTGGTTCAGGACGGGATTGGCGGGCGCCTCGGCGGGCTCCACATACATCTGGCGGTCCAGATGCAGGACGCGGTCGTAGAGCTTCTCGGCTCGCACCGCGTATTCGATCAGGGCGATGGGCAGGTCGCCGCGACGCGGCTCCGTCTCGATGCGGCGATCGGCGAGGCGATAGCGGGGGTCGCCCGCCGCCTCGGCGCTCATGTCCTGTTCCCGCACGGCGCGCTGCACCAGCAGCCAAGACGCGATCTGCATCAGCCGCGTCGTCAGCTTCATGCTCTCGCCCGCATAGGACAGGGCGGCCGCGCGCGACAGCAGGCGCGAATCCTGGCGTCCGTCGCCGTCCAGATAGGCGGCGGTCTCCTCGACCAGCTCCATGCCTTCGCGGAAGGTGCGCTCGAAGAGCTCCGAGCGTGCGAAGTCCAGCACTTCGGCGCCGGCGAGGCGCGTCGGGGTCAGATCGGCTTCGATGGCTGTCACGGGCGTCTATCCATGCATCTCATGCATCCGCTGGGTGCAATCGTCATGCCACGGAAGCTGATTCTGCGGGAGAGGGCCGTCGAAACCGTCCCCAACCGCCCGCGCCTCAGCGGAAGTTGAACAGCGCGTAGGCGGCGCTGCGCTGCGAGGACTTGCCGTCGATCGCCGCGCGGGATCGGGCGATCTCGGCCTCCAGGGCGGCGATCCGCTCCTGCAATTCGTCCACAGCGTAGAGGTCCAGGTCTTCGCGTCCCAGGGCGGCGATGGCCTCGCCGCGCTGCGGCCGGGGCTCCAGATCTTCGAAACTCATCCTCGCCTCCTTGGCCATTTCGAGCATGAACCCCTATGTGAACGCCGCATTGATCCGGAATGCAAGCCAAGGGAGCCGCCGTGCCCGCAACCATGAAGGCCATCGAGATCGAGAACGGACGCGGCCCCGCCGACGCCCTGCGCCTGACCACGCGCGCCCTGCCCGTTCCGGGCCCCGGTGAAATCCGCATCCGCGTACGTGCGGCGGGCGTGAACCGTCCCGACATCGTCCAACGCGAAGGTCGCTATCCGCCCCCGCCGGGCGCTTCGGACATTCTTGGACTAGAGGTCGCGGGCGAGGTCGACGCCGTAGGCGATGGCGTGGCGCGCTGGGCCGTCGGCGACCGGGTCTGCGCCCTGCTGGGCGGCGGAGGATACGCTGAATACGCCTTGGTCGACGCCCGCCACGCCCTGCCGATCCCCGACGGCCTCGATTTCACCCAGGCCGCCGCCCTGCCCGAGACCGCCTTCACCGTCTTCGCCAACGTCTTCGAAGGCGGCGGGCTGAAGGCGGGCGAGACCCTGCTGATCCACGGCGCCACCAGCGGCATCGGCGTCATGGCCATACAGATGGCCAAGGCGGCGGGCGCCCGAGTCATCGCCACCTCTCGCGGCGCCGCCAAAGCCGAGGCCGCCCGCGCCCTGGGCGCCGACGTCAGCCTGGACGCGACTGAGCACGATCTGGCCGCCGCCATCCAGGAGGCGGGCGGCGCCGACGTGGTGCTGGACATGGTCGGCGCGGCCTACGCAGAGCTGAACCTCAACGCCCTGAAGCCCGGCGGGCGCTGGGTGGTGATCGCCACCCTGACCGGGGCCAAGGCCGAGATCGACCTGATGCGGATCATGCTGAAGCGGATCGTCCTGACGGGCTCGACCCTGCGCAGCCGCCCGGCCGACGAAAAGGCCCGCCTGGCGGCCGCCGTCGAGGCGACCGTTTGGCCCTGGGTCGCGTCCGGCGCCGTTCGCGCCCAGGTCGAGGCGACCTTCCCCCTGGCCGAAGCGGACGCAGCCCACGCCCATCTGGAGGCGGGCGCCCACGTCGGCAAGGTCGTGCTTCTGCCCTAAAAGAAAAGGACGGGAGGCCGCAGCCTCCCGCCCTCGTTTTCAGACAGGCCGGTGTTTACCAGCGACCGCCGCCGCGCGCCGGACGTAGCGACGAAATCCGGTCGTTCATGCCCGTATTGGCCAGGTTGCGCATATCGCCGCTGACGATCTCGCAACGGCCGCGATAATAGGCGTCTTCACAGACCTCCCAGGCGCCGCGCGACAGGCGGATCGAGCTGATCGCGTCGTTCATGCCCATGTTGCGCAGGTTCGGGACTTCCTCACGGAAGCTCATCGACTGGCCGCGATAATCAGAGTCGCGATAGACGGTGATCGAGGATCGGCCCCAGCCGCCGTTGCCGGGGCGACCGTCGTCCCAACCGCCGCCGGGGCGGCCTGGACGCCCGTCATCCCATCCGCCGCCCGGACGGCCGGGGCGGCCGCCGTTCTCGAAATCGCCCTGAAAGCGGCCGCAGACCAGGCGTCCGTCGCGGTTGACGATCTCCTCGCTGGAGCAGCGCGCCAACTCGATCGAGGTCTCGCGCATATTGCCCCGCATGTCACGGCAATCGGCGTAGAGGCGCCCCTGATTCACATACGACCCAGTGCAGCTCTGCGCATACGACCCGCGCGGCGCGCCGCGCTGCATCACCTGCGCCTCCGCCGTGCTCACATTGACGACGGAAAAGCCGCCCGCCGTCATGACCAGTCCTGCCGCTGCAATCACGAACTTCTTCATGACACGGTCTCCTTCGAGGTTTCTCTTGGCGCACAACGCGCTCTAGCCCCCAATGTTCATCACGACAGATGAACCTTCGCTGTATGAAGACGACAGACGACGTTTTCATTTCGGCCAAGATCACCTATAAAGGCCTTCTCGCGCCCGGCCGAAAAGGTCGGGCGCCGTCGATTCAAACGCCCGTTTTTCGGGCCGCAACCGCCGGGATCCATGCCCATGACCGACATCCTGATGCCCAAGGCCACCGCGGTCTGGCTGGTGGACAACACCTCGCTCTCGTTCGAGCAGATCGCCGACTTCTGCGGCCTGCACCCGCTTGAGGTGCGCGGCATCGCCGACGGCGACGTGGCGCGCGACATTCGCGGCGCCGACCCCATCGTCAACGGCCAGCTGACCCGCGAAGAGCTGGACAAGGCCCAGAACGATGAAAACTACCGCATGAAGGCCGTGGTCAGCCGCCACGCCGAACTACTGAAGCCCGCCAAGTCGGGTCCGAAATACACGCCGGTTTCGCGTCGTCAGGATCGCCCGGACGCCATCATGTGGTTCGTCCGCAACCACCCCGAAGTGACCGACGCCCAGATCGCCAAACTGCTGGGCACCACCAAGGCCACGATCGAGAGCGTGCGCAACCGCACCCACTGGAACTCGGCCAATATCAAGCCGGTCGATCCGGTGACGCTGGGCCTGACCGGCCAGCTGCAGCTGGACGAAGTGGTGCGCAAGGCCGCCGACAAGAAGGCCAAGGACGACGCCAAGAACGGCGTCCTGCAACCCATCGAGACCGAGGCCGAACCGGAAGTCGTCCTGGAAGAGGCCGAAGAAGAATACGGCCTCGGCGCCGAGCCCACGGCCGAATCGGTGTTCGGCTCGCGCGACTGATCCAACCGATCGACAAATACAAAACGGCCCCGGAAGATCGCTCTTCCGGGGCCGTCGTCGTTTCGGATGCTAGGCCCGCTAGTGGGTTCGGGCTTCCAGACTACTGATCTCTTCCTTAAGTCGCAGCTTTCGCTGCTTCAGCTCCCTGAGGTGTGTCGGGTCCGCGGTGGGGCGGCGCATCTCCTGCTGGATCGTTTCATCCAGCGACCGATGCCGATTACCCAGTTCGCGAATACGAGCCTCGATGGTCATGGCTTGCGCCTCCATGTCTAAGGGACCACTACACTGAGCGCCCGGTTCGGCGAGGTGTGGAATCACATTGCAGTGACCCCCGCCGCTCCGGACACGGACAGGTTGGAGGCGAATTTGGCCGATGTTGTGAACACGACCGTTCGGGCGCCGGCGCCCCCTCGGCTAGTCGTTGGAATCTCAGGTGCTTCGGGCGTCATCTATGGCGCGCGCGTGCTGGACGCCCTGCGCGAACTGGGGGTCGAGAGCCACCTGGTCGTCACCCGCGCCGCCCTGCTCACCTTGTCGCAGGAGACGGATCTCACCCCCGACGACCTGACGGCCAAGGCGGATGTGGTCCATCGGCTGAACGATGTCGGGGCCACCATCTCATCCGGCTCCTTCCGCACGCTCGGCATGATCGTCGCCCCTTGTTCGGTGCGGACCATGAGCGAGATCGCCACCGGCGTGACCTCGACCCTGCTGACCCGCGCCGCCGACGTGACTCTGAAGGAGCGCCGCCCCCTGGTGCTGATGGTGCGCGAGACGCCGCTGCACCTGGGCCACCTGCGCACCATGACCGCCCTGGCCGAAATGGGCGCAGTCATCGCCCCGCCCCTGCCCGCCTTCTACGCCAAACCCGACAGTCTGGGGCAGATGATCGACCAGTCGGTCGGCCGGGCGCTGGACGTCTTCGGCCTGGACTGGTCGGCCGTGCGCCGCTGGGAAGGACTAAAGGGCGGAGCCGAAGCATGAGCGACGATCTGTGGACCTGGGCCTGCGCCGCCTACGCCGCGCCGGGCGTCGCCGAAGCCTGCCTGTCGCTGCAGGACTATCACGAACAGAACGTCCCCCTGCTGCTGTGGGCCGCCTGGACCGCCGCCACAGGCCGCCGCCCGGACGAAGAGACGATCGAGGCCGCCTGCGACACCGCCCGCGCCTGGCAGACCACCACCATCGCCCCTCTGCGCGCCGTACGCCGCACGCTGAAGACGCCCGTGCCGGACCTTGAGACGGACGCCCGCCTGGCCGTGCGCGAGCAGGTGAAGGCCGCCGAACTAGCCGCCGAGCGCCATCTGCTGAACGGGCTCGAAGGCCTGGCTCCCGCCCCGACCGAAACGCCTCGCCCGCCCGTCGACGCCATGGCCGAAACGGCGCGCCTGTGGGATCGCGTCGTGCCGCGTCCGGCGCTCAGAACCCTGTCCGACCTGCTTCCGACCTGACGCCAGCTCAGCTATAATCCCCCGGTCCGGGGCCTGATCATGAACGACGACGAACCTTACCTGTCCGAAGAAGACAAGGAGCTGCGCGCGCAGCTCTCCCTGCTGTTGCAGGAGCACGCAGACCTGGACGCCTCCATCGAAGCCCTGGCCCTGCTGCCCGCACCCGATCAACTCATGATCGCCCGCCTGAAGCGCAAGAAACTGGCCCTGCGCGACGATATCGTGAAGCTGCAAGACCAGATCCTGCCCGACATCATCGCATAATCGAATAACATCGATCATTGACTCTGATGTCGCTAGCGGGGGACGATGAAATCGTCACTCACTGGCAGGAGAGAGCTCATGCGTATGCGTAAGATTCGTAACGCCGTGCTTCTGGCGTCCGTTGTCGCTGCGACGTCGCTGACATCGTTAGGAGCCGGGGCGCAATCTCCCAATATTATGTACCATCGTACCTTTTATAGCGACGCTACGCTGACGGTACAGGTCGGCTGGTACCGTGACAAATGTTGGAACGGGCGAGTCGTCGCTTCGCCCGTCCAAGGCGTTACTTCGCCCTACTACACCCTTGAAGCCATCGGATCTTGCGGCGGTTACTGGTAACCTAGTCGCGGAGGCCGTCCAGAATGGCCTCCGCAATCCGCCCCCCCCCCCTCTTACAGCGGCAGGACCGAGGTGTCCTTGACCTCTTCCATCACGGCGTAGGTGCGGGTCTCGCGCACGCCCGGCATGACGATCAGGGTGTCGGCCAGGAAGATGCGGTAGGCCGCCATATCCTTCATCCGCACCTTGACCAGATAGTCGAAGCCGCCCGCCACCATGTGGCACTCCAGCACCTCGGGCGAGCGGCGGATGCGCTCGGCGAACTGGTCGAAGATGTCCGAGGTCGTGCGGTCCAGCAGCACCTCGATGAAGATCAGCAGCTCACGCTCGGCGAACTTCGGATCAATGAGGGCGGTGTAGCCGGTGATGACCCCCCGCTCGCGCAGTCGCCGCACCCGCTCGAAACAGGATGACGCCGACATGTTGCAGGCGGCCGCCAGATCCTGATTGGTGATCCGCCCGTCCTGCTGCAGCACCCTCAGGATGCGGCGGTCGGCGTCGTCCAGCTTGTATTCCCCAGCGCTCATGCGCTCTCCCCCCTTACGCTTTACAGATTCCCGACACTGACAAAGCCGCAGGCGATCTGCAACGCGTCTGTCAGCGACGGATGGCCGACGCCCTCCGACGTCGACCCGGTGTCGACTACTGCCCCGATCGCTTCGCCGCGGCGGCTTGCTTGCTCTGGGCGATGAAGGCTTCCATCTCGGCGGTCATGGCCGGGATGGTGGCCACGCCGATGGCCAGCAGGTGATCGTGGAAGGCCTTGATGTCGAAATCGGCCCCCAGCTCCGCCTCGGCCAGCCGGCGCAGGCGCACGATCTCGATCTCGCCCAGCTTGTAGGACAGAGCCTGCCCCGGCCAGGTGATGTAGCGGTCGATCTCGGTGCCGACCTCATGGTCGGACAGGGCGGTGTTCTCGCTCAGGAAGGCCACCGCCTGTTCGCGCGTCCAGCCCTGCGAGTGCACGCCGGTGTCGATCACCAGGCGCGCCGCGCGCCACATCTCATAGGTCAGGCGGCCGAAGTCCTCATAGGCGTCTTCATAGATGCCCATCTCGACGGCCAGCTTCTCAGTGTAGAGGGCCCAGCCCTCGCCGAAGGCCGAGATATAGATCTGGGCGCGATAATCGGGCATGGGCGGATGTTCGCGTCGCAGATTGCCCTGCCAGGCGTGGCCGGGGTTGCACTCGTGCACCGTCAGCGCCGGGATGTTGTAGCGCGGCCGCGACGGCAGGTCGTAGGTGTTCAGCAGGCAGACGCCATTGCCGCCTCGACCGGCCGTGTAATAGGGCGCGATGGCGTCCGGCACGGGGATCAGGCTGAAGGTGTCGCGCGGCTTCAGATTGAAATACTGACCGATCTTGCCGTCGACCTTCTTGATGACCCAGGCGCCGTGCCACAGCAGGTGCTCGGGCTTGTCATAGTGGAACTGCGGGTCGGTCTTCAGGAAGTGGAGGAACTCGGCGAAGGTGCCGGTCCAGCCGGTGCTGCGCATCACCGTCTCCATCTCGGCGCGAATGCGCGTGACCTCGCTGCGGCCGATGGCGTGGATCTGGTCAGGGGTCAGGTTGACGCTGGTGTATTGGCGAATCTGCGTCTGATAGAAGTCGTCGCCGTCCGGCAGGCGGTTGGCCCCCAGGGTGTCGCGCGCGCCCGGCATGTATTCGTCGCGGATGAAGCTCAGCAGAGTGCGATGCGCCGGCACGACCTGCTGCTGGATCGCCTGAACGGCGGCGGCGCGCAGACGCGCCTTGTCCGCCTCGGAAATGTTCGCCGGCATGGTCAGGAAGGGTTTGTAAAAGGGGTTCTGGGCGACGTCCGTCGGCTCCGTCACCGCCAGGATCGACACGTCCCGCCCGACCAGCGAGGCCTTGGGTTGGGTGAAGCCGCGCGCCAGGCCGGCGCGCATATTGGTGATCTGCTGATCGAAGTAGCGCGGCACGTCCCGTATCTGGGACAGATAGCGCTCATAGTCCTCGACCGAGGTGAAGGTCGCATTGCCCATGCCCGTCAGCGACGACCAGAAGGCGCTGTCCGAGTTGAAAGGCATCTCATACAGGCGGTGACGGCCGTCATCGACGAAGTTGTCGATCTGGTGCCTGTAGACGGCGTAGTTGGTGCGCTGGTTCGGCGACAGCTGATCCGGAGAAATGGCGTCCAGACGACGCTGAACATCGGTCCAGTAGGCCAGCCGGCGTTGCTGGGTGGCGGCGCTGACGTCCGGCAGGGTGCTGGGCTTGGCGTTACGGCCCGGCAGCTCCTTCTGGCGCCAGGCCCACTCCTCGGCGGCGATGTCTTCGAACTGGGCGTCCAGAGCCGAAGGCGCAGCGGCGGCGGGCGCCGCGTCGGGCGCACGAGCCAGGGTCGGCGTCGGGGCGGCGGCGAAGGCCAGCAGGCCGACGGCGACTGCAATGGCGCTATAGGCGGTCAGGGTCTTCATCGTCTTTCCCCCAAAAAACAGAAACAGACGCCTTGTCAGCGTCTCCAAGGTGAGAAGCCGCCCGAGACCGGACGGCTTCCCATTCTGGATTAGAACTGGGCGTTCACGCCAATGTACACGTAACGGCCAAGGTTATTGTAGATGCTGGCGTTGAAGCCGTTATATAACGACGTTCCAGTCCAGGTGAACGGCGTCTGCGGCGGCGCTTCATCGGTGAAGTTGTTCACCCCGCCGAAGACAGAGAAGCGATCGAACCGATACTCGGCGCGCAGGTCGTGGGTCAGCCACGACGGAGCCTTCCACACTTCGTACGAGCCGACAGAGTCCTGATTGCTGCGCACGACGCTGCTCAGGTAGCGGTTGGCGTAGGACAGCGACAGCTTGTCATAGTCCCACGACACGCGGAAGTTGACCCGGCGCTTGGGATTGGGCGCCTCGCCGGCCTGTTCGTCGCGCACGCTGGCGTCGCCCGGCACCGGATCATAGGTCAGCTCGTCCAGGAAGCCCGCCGCCACGTTGAACGACAGCGAGCCGTAGGGCGGCAGGCCCAAGGCCTCCAGGTCCGTGCGGTAGGACGCCGTCACGTCCCAACCCGAGTTGGTGTACTCGGCGACGTTCATCACCTGGTTGATCACCCGGCTGATGTTGCCGTCGGCGCCGCGCATGACGTTGCCGCAGAACGGATTGTCCAGGGTCGGGCTGTCGACGCAGTTGTTGATGATCGTGCGCGCGCCAAACGAGGCGATGACGTCGCTGATCTTGATGTCGTAGTGGTCGATGGTGACCGCCAGGCCCGGCAGGAAGGTCGGCGTCAGGACGACGCCCAGCGTCAGGGTTTCGCCCTCTTCCGGGTTCAGGTCCGGGTTGCCCTTGCTGACGGACGGCTTGGTCGCGATCGACTGGGTGAAGTCGGGCGCCAGGCCCAGGGCCGCGCAGTTCGCCTTGCGGTTGGCGGGATAGTTGCCCAGGTTCAACCGCGTCGCGTCGCAGGGGTCGTCGAACAGGGCGAAGCCTTCACTGCCGCCGTCGAACAGTTCGCTGATGTTCGGCGCGCGCACGGCCTTGGCGTAGTTGGCGCGGAAACGGATGTTGCGGTCGACTGTCCACTCCATGCCCAGGCCATAGCTGCTGTCGCCGCCCGTGGTGGTGTAGTCCTGGAAGCGATAGGCCGCCGTCAGGTCCAGGTACTGGATGAAGGGCACGTCGGCCAGCAGGGGAAGATTCACCTCGCCGAAGATTTCCTTGGACTCATAGGCGCCCTCGGTTCTGGCCTGAGTGTTCTGGAAGATCAGCGCCTTCTGCGAACGCATGTCCGGCACGGCGCGGCTGGCTTCCTTGCGCCATTCCACGCCCGCCGCGAAGGCGACCGGCAGGCTGGTTCCGCTGAACAGCGACGGATACGAGAACAGCTCGCCGTTGACGCTGGCCACCGCGTTCCACTGACGGATGCGATCATTGCGAACCGTGTAGATGTAGGAATAGTCGATCGCCTCCTGAGAGCCGACATAGGCGCCGAACAGGTTCAGCGGCTGGCAACCCCGTGCCCGCGCATCCGCGCTGCGGCAGACGATCTGGTTCGTCGACGGATCGCGCCAAGCGTCGATCGATTCATAAAACTCCTTCTGCAAACGGTCGAAGTTGGTGAACTCCGACTCGGTCTGGCCGTAGTTGACGTAGGCCTCGAACCGCCAGCCGTTGCTGAAGGCGCCGTCCACCCCGGTCACGAAGCGCGTGGTGTCGTAGACGCTTTGCGTGGTGCGGATGCCGAAGTCGGTGTCGATCCGGCTGATGTCGAAGAACGTCATATTGGCCTGCGCCAGCATGGTCTTCAGTTCATCAGGCAGGAAGGCGTTATCCGCCTTGATACGATAGGCGTTGCCCGTCGACATGCCCGGCGAACTGTCGGCGAAGGTGCCGTTCCGCGCCTGGCTGCTGGCCTCCATATGGAAATACTTGGCTTCGGCGAACAGATTCAGTTCGCTGATGAAGTCGCCCGAGGGCTGGAACTGGTGGCGCAGCTGCAGCTCGCCGCCGAAACGCTCGACCGGGGTGCGCAGCATGTCGTCGCGCAGCTTGAAGCCGTCGCCGCCGATCGACAGCTTCTGCTCGCGCCCGGCGCCGTCGTACAGGATCTGGCCGCGGTCGAACGGGACCAGCTTGCCGTCCGGCGTGAAGGTCAGGGCGAAGGCCTTGTTGGCGCCGATCGGCGTGACGATGACCGGGGTGAAGAAGTCGTTCTGGGTGTTGGTGTAGACGTCCCGCGCCATGATGAAGGACGGCAGGCCGTCGTTGGCGCTCTTCTTGTTCGGGTTCGGAATCTCGGCCAGGGAGCTCATGGCGTAGTCGCGCTCGTGGCGGAACAGCCCCTCGGACTTGTCATAGGTCAGAGCGCCCATGATGTTGGTCCGGTCGTCATTGAAGTTCCGACCCACAGCGACCGAGCCGTAATAGGTGTTCGGACCGTCGGCCGAGCCATACTGCGTCTGGACGGCGATGCCGTCGAAGTCCTGCTTGGTGATGAAGTTGACCACCCCGGCCACGGCGTCCGCGCCATAGACCGCCGACGAACCGCCCGTCACCGTGTCGATGCGTGCGATCGTCGTCTTCGAGATGGAGTTCACGTCCACCGCGCTGGTGCCCGCCGTGCCGGCGACATGGCGGCGGCCGTTGACCAGCACCAGGGTGCGGCTGGAGCCCAGATTACGCAGGTTCAGCGTCGCCAGCCCCTGCCCTGACACCGAGTTTGTGGTGCTCGAGGCCGAGGCGCCCAGGCCGACCTGCGGCTGACGCGACATGGCGTCGATCAGGTTGGTGACGCCGGTGTTCTCGATCTCCTGGGCGTCGACGACGTTGACGGGCGTCGCCGCCTCGACGTTCGGACGGCGGATACGCGAGCCCGTCACGACGATGTCGGCGACAGCGCTGGCTTCCGGCTCGGCGGCAGGCGTTTCGGATTGGGCCCAGGCAGGCTGGGCGGCGGCGGCCGTGACGGCCAGACCGGCGATTATCGTGCCGGTCTTCAGGTACGCAGACAGTCTCATTCGATCACCCCTCGTTTTTGATCTGAAACCCAGGCGGGCCGTCCCCATTCGGCGTCGCCTGCGTCGTTGTTTTGGATCAGCGCCCTCCTTGCGCCTCCCCTCGTTCGGCTTTTTGCCGATCGACCATCGCCCGCACGTCGGCCAACAAGGCCGGCGCGTCGTAGGCGACCCCGCGCGCCACCGTCCAACGCACCCCGCCGACCGTCTCGATGCGGTTCTCGGGGCTCAGGCGCTCATGTCCGGTGCCGTACAAGGTCTTGAAATTCGCCAGCGGATTCTCGGTCGTGATGACCAGATCCGCGCTCATGCCCGGCCGCACGACGCCGAAGGTCGGCGCCTTGCCGGTCGGTTCGGCCAGGGTCGTCGCCCCGTCCATCGTCGCGGCGCGCACGATCTCCAGCGGGTGGAAGCCCGCTTCCTGCAGCAGTTCCAGCTCCTCGATGTAGCCGAAACCGTACAGCTTCCAGATGAAGCCGGAGTCCGATCCCACCGTCACCCGGCCGCCGACCTTCTTGTAGTCGTTCACCAGCCGCATGAACCGCTCGTAGAAGCGGCGCCAAGCCACCTCGTTCGAAGTCGTCCAGTCGAAGAAGTAGCTGCCGTGATTGTCGCGCGTGGACTGGAAATAGTCCGCCAGCGCCGGAAGCGTATAGGTCTGGTGCCAGGGCGCGTTGCGCGCCCGCATCAGATCGCGCGACGCCGCATAGATGGTCATCGTCGGATCGAAGACGACGCCCGCCTTCTTCTGCGCCTCCAGATAGGCGTACCACTGCGCCGAACCCGGCTCGACCTCGTCCCAGATCTCGGCCGCTTCGCCGAAGCGCTTCTGCTCGTCGTAGAAGTTGTAGTCGGTCGGATAGTCCTGAATCGTCCGCCCGCCCAGCAGCGACTCGAAGTGGCCGTAGAAGTGGGTGATGGTCCCCAGGCCCGCCGCCGCCAGCTGTTCGGCGTTCAACTGGGCCACGCCCGGCTGGGCGATGTGGGCCACTGTGCCCATGTGGTTCTTCTTGGCCTCGTCGATGGCGGCCAGGACCACCTCGGGCGTCTCGTCGCCGCGCAGGAAGAATTTGATGCCGTCCACGCCGTTGGCCGCGCCCCAGCGCACCCATTCGCGCGCCATCTCGGGATTGCGGATGCGGCCGCGCGACCAGCCTGAGCCGATGGTCTGATAGTTGAAGATGCGCGGGGCGACGATCTCGCCGCGCGCCGAACGGGCCTTCTCCGACACGGCGATGTCATGCGGCGCCAGGCTGACGCCGCGCACAGTGGTCACGCCGTGGGCCAGCCACAGCTTGTAGACATACTCCAGGTCCGGCGCCTTCTGCGGGCTGCCGCCGTGGGCGTGGGCGTCGACGAAGCCGGGCATGACGTACATGCCGCGCGCATCGATCTCATGCGCCGCGTTCAGCGGCGGGCGGCCCTCACGCTCGGGCAGTCCGGGCCAGCCGGCCTGAATGATGTCCGTGATCTTGTCGTTCTCGATGACGATATCGACCGGCCCCATGGGCGGCGCGCCCGTGCCGTCGATCAGCATGGCGCCGCGCACCACCATCAACGGATAGGGACCGAAACCCTCATCGGCGCGGCGCGGCGGCGCCGGATTGAGCGTGGCGCGCGCCTGAGCCGCCTGAGCCTGGCTCTGGGCCTGGTTCTGGGCCTGCGTCTGGGCCACAGCCGTGCTCGGCGCCCCCGTCGCCAACAACAGCGCTGCCGCGCAGACAGCCCCTGCCCCCATAAGGACAGCCTTCACCCCTAGCGTCGTCCGCAAGCTGCAATCCCTCCCAAGATTGGGGGCCGAAGCCCCTGCAAGCGCTTGTCCGGCGTTTGACCGGTCCTTGAATCGCTAGCACCCCGGAGGAAGCATGAGCTTCGGATATTGCCGGTACGACGAAATAAAATTCACACGATCGTCGAAAAACTGAGCCATCTTCGAAATGCGCTTTTTCAGGCCAAATGCGGGATCGAAACGTTGTTTCTGCGGCAAATCTGAATTTATGATCCAATGATCAGGATATGAAGCGGCCTTTCAGGGTCGTTTTTTCTGTTGCGGCATAGCTTGGCCACCCCAAGCCTTTGCCGAGAATACTACGGAAAAACACCGTTATTCCGAATATTTTCACATCCGCCGCCAAGAACCGTCTGGGGGAAGACGCATGAGTTTCATGACACGCCGCAAGGCTCTGCCTGCGCTGGGAGGGCCGCCCAAGGCTCATGGCCTGAAACCCACCCTGTCCTGGCCGCATCTGGTCGCCCTGGGCGTCGGCGCCATTGTCGGCACCGGCATCTACACTCTGATCGGCGTGGGGGCCGAACGGGCCGGACCTGCGGTCATGCTGGCCTTCGTCATTGCGGGAATCGTCTGCGTCTGCGCCGCCCTGGCCTACGCCGAGCTGGCGACCATGATCCCGGAGTCGGGCTCGGCCTACACCTATTCCTACACCACCCTGGGCGAGGGCGCGGCCTGGATGGTCGGCTGGAGCCTGATCCTAGAGTACACCGTCGTCTGTTCGGCCGTGGCCGTGGGCTGGGCGGGTTATTTCTCGGGCATGATGGAGGGCATCGGCATGGGCCTGCCCGCCATGCTGACCTCGGCCCCGTCGCAGGGCGGGATCGTCAACCTGCCCGCCGTCATCATCGTCGCCGCCGTGGCGGGCCTGCTGGTCGCCGGCACCAAGGAAAGCGCCTCGATCAACGCCGTGCTGGTGGTGGTCAAGATCGCCGCCCTGATCGCCTTCGTGGCGATCGCCCTGCCCCACTTCAACCCGGCCAACCTCAAGCCCTTCATGCCCTACGGCTTCTCGCACGGCATCGGCGCCGAGATGGGCGTCATGGCGGCGGCGGCCATCATCTTCTTCGCCTTTTACGGCTTCGACGCCGTGGCCACGGCGGCCGAAGAGACCCGCAACCCCGCCCGCGACCTGACCATCGGCATCATCGGCTCGATGGTGGCCTGCGTCGTCATCTACATGGCCGTGGCCATCGCCGCCCTGGGCGCCATGCCCTTCACCGACTTCATGAAGTCGCCCGAGCCCCTGTCCCACATCATCCGCACCGTCGGGTCGGACCTGTGGGCGACCCTGATCGCGGGCGCGGCGGTCGTCGCCCTGCCCACCGTCATCCTGGCCTTCATGTTCGGCCAGAGCCGCATCTTCTTCGTCATGGCGCGCGACGGCCTGCTGCCGCGCAGCCTGGCCCATGTGTCCGAGCGTTCGGGCGGGCCGGTGCGCGTGACGGCGGGCACGGCCGTCCTGATGGCGATCATCGCCGGCTTCATTCCGCTGGGCGACCTGGCCGCCCTGGCCAACGCCGGAACGCTGGTGGCCTTCGCCTCGGTCGGCCTGTGCCTGATCGTGCTGCGTCGTCGCGAGCCTGGCCGTCCGCGCGTCTTCCGTGCTCCGGTGTGGTGGCTGGTCGGCCCGGTGGCCATCGCGGGTTGCGTCTACCTGTTCTTCAGCCTGCCCGCCTCGACCCAGATCAACTTCGTCATCTGGAACGTGATCGGGGTGGCGGTCTATCTGCTGTACAGCCGCCGCAACAGCCTGCTGAACGGCTAAGAAAAGAAGGGCGCCGAGGCTGACCTCGGCGCCCTTTTCAATTCGTCAGCGCGTCGCCTCCGGCCGCGCCTTCTTGCGCAGCCACATGGCCGCATCCGCCTCGGACAGCCAGACCTCCGCGTCGGCCTGTTCAGCATAGGCCCGCACGCCGAACGAACCGCCCAGCGCCAACCGCGTCCCATCCCAGATGAAGCCTTCGCTCTGCAGCGCCTCGCTCAGCCGCCGCGCCTTCTCGCGCCCTTCCTCGGCGCCGGCGTTCATCAGCAACACGGTGAACTCGTCCCCGCCCATGCGGCC
Organism: Brevundimonas sp. RM1; assembly: GCF_052907225.1. NCBI lineage: Bacteria > Pseudomonadati > Pseudomonadota > Alphaproteobacteria > Caulobacterales > Caulobacteraceae > Brevundimonas > Brevundimonas sp. RM1. The sequence goes on along the minus strand of NZ_JBRERY010000001.1, from coordinate 202,676 downwards.
CACGGCGTCGGACTCGCGCACGTTCGCCAGCAACAGCTCGGCCACGGCGATCAGCGCCGCGTCGCCCGCCGCATGGCCTAGACCGTCGTTGATGCCCTTGAACCCGTCCAGGTCGAGATACAGCAGCGCCGCCTCGACCCCGTGGCGGCGGCAATAGGCCAGGTTGCGCGCCAGCACCGTCATGAAGCCGCGCCGGTTCAGCACGGGCGTCAGCACGTCATGATCCGCCAGGGCCTCGGCCCGTTCAGCTCGCTCAATCAGACCCGCCACCTCGGCGCGCAGGCGCGCGAGCTCGGCGTGCAGTTCGTCTTCCGAAACCGGAGCGATGGTCTGATCGGCCAGTGGATTCAAGGCGGGCTCCGGCGTCGCTTTTCCGGCCGACTCAAAGGCCCGCGACGCATCAGAGTCTAGCGTCCTCGGTTGCGGGCGCAACGCGGGTGCTGTAACGGGCCGCTTTCCGCTTGGGGAGCCTTTGCGCATGACCGCCTCCACGCCGCCGGCCACGACGCCTCCTGTCGCCATCATCATGGGCAGCCGCTCCGACTGGCCCACGATGAAGTCGGCCGCCGACCGTCTGGATCAGTTGGGCGTCGCCTGGGAGGCCAAAGTTGTCAGCGCACACCGCACGCCCCAGCGCCTCTACGACTTCGCCACGACGGCGAAGGACAAGGGCTTCAAGGTCATTATCGCGGGCGCCGGGGGTGCGGCCCACCTGCCGGGCATGGCCGCCTCCATGACCGACCTGCCGGTGCTGGGCGTGCCGGTCCAGTCCAAGGCGCTGAAGGGCCTCGATTCCCTGCTGTCGATCGTCCAGATGCCCGGCGGCGTGCCCGTCGCTACGCTGGCTATCGGCGAGGCGGGCGCCGCGAACGCCGGGATTTTTGCGGCGCAGATCCTGGCCCTGTCCGACGCGTCCGTCGCCGAGCGCCTGTCAGCCTTCCGCGCCGCCCAGACCGAATCCGTCGCCGAAACGGTCGAGGACTGATGCCCCAGTTGCCCCTGCCCCCCGGATCGACCCTCGGCATTCTCGGCGGGGGCCAGTTGGGCCGGATGCTGAGCCAGGCCGCCTCGCGCCTGGGCTTCGACGTGGTGATCCTCGATCCTCAGCCGGACTGCCCGGCCGCCCGCGTCTCGCGCGCCCAGATCACCGCGCCCTATGACGACCCCGACGCGCTCCAGGCGCTGGGCCGTCTGTGCGACGTCGTCACCTTCGAGTTCGAGAACGTCCCCGCCGCCTCGGTCGAGACCCTGGCCGAAGCGGGCGCCCTGGTCGCGCCGGGACCGACCGCCCTGGCCGTCGGCCAGGACCGGGTGGACGAGAAGACCTATCTGAACGCAGTCGACGCCCCGACCGTGGCCTTCGCCGCCGTGACGACGCTGGATGACCTCACCAACGCCATCGAACGCCTAGGCCTGCCCGCCCTGCTGAAGACCCGACGCGAGGGCTATGACGGCAAGGGCCAGGTCTGGATTCGCGACGCCGCCGAGGCCGAGGCCGCCTTCGACGCCATCGGCCGCCGTCCCGCCGTGCTGGAAGCCGCCGCCGTCTTCCAGCGCGAGTTGTCGATCATCGCCGCCCGCGGCCACGACGGCGCGGTCGCCGTCTATCCCCTGGGCGAGAACGTCCACAAGAACGGGGTGCTGAAGACCACCATCGCACCCGCCGCCGTCGATCCCGCCACGCAGGCGCGCGCCGAACAGATCGCCGCCGCGGTGCTGGACGGCCTCGACTACATCGGCGTCATGGGCATCGAACTGTTCGACATGGGCGACGGCGAACTGCTGGTGAACGAGGTCGCCCCCCGCGTCCACAACACCGGCCACTGGACCCAGGACGGCTGCGTCTGCGACCAGTTCGAGCAGCACGTCCGCGCCGTCGTCGGCTGGCCCCTGGGCCCCACGCAGGCCCACGCCCGCATCGAGATGACCAATCTGCTGGGCGCCGAGGTCGAGGACTGGCGCGCCCTGGCCGCCCAGCCCGACGCCCGCCTGCACCTCTACGGCAAGCACGACGCCCGGCCGGGACGCAAGATGGCGCACGTCAACCGCATCCTTTAACCCTCTCCCCGCCTTCCCTCTCCCAATGGGAGAGGGCTTGAGCCTCCAAGAGCAAAGCGATTGGTCAAGGCGAAAGGGTGAGGGTTGGCGATCAGCCGTTCATGCGCCGCGCGTACGCCTTCACCGCTTCAACCAAGAACTCCGGTGCCTCAAAGACCTGATCGTTCGTCACCCGGATCACGGTCCAGCCCAGCGCCTCAAGCGCCTGCTGCCGCTGAACATCACGCGCCGCCACGTCGTCCAACCGATGCACCCCGCCGTCGATCTCGATGATCAGACGCAGCCGGTCGCAGGCGAAGTCCGCAAAATACGGCCCGACAGGATGCTGGCGACGAAACTTGTGGCCCTCGATCCTTCCACCGCGGAGAGCCCCCCACGCACGCTCCTCCGCACGCCCGGCAGACTGGCGCAGCCCACGCGTACGGTCGGTTCGTGAGGATGCCATGCGTAGACTGTGCGAGCGGCGAGCGACAACGGCAAGCCGGGAACCCTCACCCTTTCGCCTTGCCAATCGCTTCGCTCTTGGAGGCTCAAGCCCTCTCCCATCGGGAGAGGGTCATCAGGCCTTGGCGCCGTATCTAAGCCGCCCCAGCACATCCGTGATCGTGCGCACGGGCGCGTCAAAGTCCTTGCCCGCCTTCCACTTCTCGAAGGCCATGACGTTGTCGATGCGGCGGGCGACGAAGCCTTCCGCCGCCTCGCGCCCGTCGAACCAGCGCATCGTCAGGGCGGGAATCAGGATGCCGCCCAGAATCGCTCGCTTGGAGTAGTGATTCTGGTCCGTCGCCGTATCCCCGGCCCAGCGCCACAGATGATCCGCCGTCTCCCACGCCAGCTTGAAGCCCAGGTCGACGTTGGTCGGCAGGCTGAGGAAGCCCGCGCAGCGCTTGGCCGCCTCGATGTCCTGCGCCCCCGCTTCCATCCGCGCCGAGACGGCGGCGGCGATTCGTTCGCGAATCTTCATCGTGGACGCGGGCGTGGCTTCCAGCACCTTCAGCGCGCGGGCGTCATGGCGACGCGACAACAGGACCGCCAGATCGCGCGGGCCGTTGGGCAGCAGCAATTCCTGGTCGCCCAGCGACAGGCCGCAGGCCTCGCACGCGGCGCGCGTCAGGCGCGCGTTCCAGCCCAGCGCGGGCGCGCGTTCTATGGCCGCGTCCAGAACGGCCTGTTCTGTGCGGTCGGCCCAATCGCCTTTCGGAGCGGTGTCGGCTGTCTCGGTCATGGGCGGCACGATACGCCCATCCGGCGGGCGTTTCGACCCATCACGATTAGGCGCGACGATCTGGACACGCCCCCCCCGATCATGTATCAGCGCGCCTTCACTTGAGAGGCCTTCCTCTCGAGCGTGGTTTTGTTTTGTCTGCCCGTCTCCCTTGGAAAGGACGCGGCGGGCGGCCAAAGGAGAGAGACCCCTGGTTCAGATTTTCGTTCGCGACAACAATGTCGATCAGGCGCTCAAGGCCCTGAAGAAGAAGATGCAGCGCGAAGGCAGCTTCCGCGAAATGAAGCGTCACGTGCACTTTGAAAAGCCGTCGGAAAAGCGCGCTCGCCAAAAGGCTGAAGCCGTCCGTCGCGCCCGCAAGCTGGCCCGCAAGCGCGCCCAGCGCGAAGGCCTGCTGCCGGCTCCGAAGGGTCGCGGTCGCTAAGACCCGCTGACGCCTGAAAGATCAAAGGCCGCCCCGGATCGCCGGGGCGGCCTTTTTCTTTGTCTGTTTCGGCTCACGGCCCCGGCTTCCGCCGGGATGAACGGGAGAGAGGCAAGGCCTCCCTCCCCTAGACCTCATCGCCCCGTCACGGCGCCCATGAAGCTCTTCCAGCTCAGCTTCACGTCCGACAGGGCGCCCGCGCGGAAGGCGCGGCCCGCCGCCCAGACCATCAGAGCCGCGAACAGGAACATCCCGATCAGGCCGCCGATGATCTCGATCAGGGGCGGCCCGCTGGGCGCGCGCGCGGCCATGACGAAGGGGGTGAAGGGCGGGATCAGGCTGATGACCTTCACCACCATGGCGTCCGGCGTGCGGATGGCCATCTGCATGACCAGGATCGGCACGATCAGCACCATCATGATCGGTCCCATCAGGGTCTGGGCGTCACGCGGCGTGTCGCAGAAGGCGCCGATGGCGGCGAACAGCACCGCATACATCAGATAGCCGCCGACCAGGAACAGCAGGAAGTAGACAAACAGGCCGTCGGTCAGCAGCACCGAGCCGATGTCCCGCGCCACATCAGGCATGGCGGCCATCAGGCCGACGGCGCCGATGCCGCCCCAGGTTCCCAGCACGGCCAGGGTCAGCAGGGCCACGCCCAGCACCTTGCCCGTCAGGATCTCGGTCGCCGAAGCCGAGGACAGCAGCACCTCGAGGATCTTGTTCGACTTCTCCTCCATCACGCTGTTCAGCAGGATGGAGGCGCCGGTCATGATCAGCGACCACAGGATGAAGCCGACCGCCAGACCGACAATCACCGGCAGTTTGTCGCGGAACGACACCTCGCCCCCCGACGCGGCGCGCGGCGAGAAGACCGAGACGTCCGGGCGGAACATCTCCGTATCCGACACCACCGCCGGGTCGATGCCGCTGGCGACGAAGACGCGGCTGCGGTTGGCGGACTTCAGGGCGTCGCGGACGGCGTCCTCGACCACGTCGTCGGTGGCGCGTCCGGTCCAGACGCGGGCGCCCGGCTTGCCGTCCTTCTCGGTCAGGAAGACGACGGCGTTCAGCTTTTCGTCCTCGGGCGCGTCCTTGTCGACATAGCGGCGGGCCAGGGCGTCGCGCGCCTCGCCCGGCGCAGCGGCGGTCAGGGCGGCGGGCGCCTCGACCAGTTCGAACGCGCGCTTGGGCGTCTTGAAGCTTGCCCCAGCGCGCGGCGCCTCCTTCTTCAACGCCTCCAGCCCGGCGTCGAAGCCGCCCTTCTCGGCGGCTTCGCGCACGCGGTCGCCGCCCGCCGTCCCGGCCTCGGGCACGGCGGCCATACGCAGGGCGGCGATGTCGGCCCGGCCGCGCTCCATCTCCAGCGCCTGACGCACGGCGACGGCCAGACCGGATCCGGCCGGGGTCTCGTCAATGATGACCGCCTCGCGCACCGGCTCGGCGTGGTTCATCAAGGCGGGGATCGCCCCGCCAAGCACGGCGAACAGCGGAAAGGCCAGCAGGGACAGCCAGAAGCCGACCGTCTTGGCGTAGGCCAGGAACTCGCGGCGCGCGATCAGAAGAATCCGGTTCATCAGGCGGCTCCCGCTTTATCGGTCTTGGAGACGGACTGATCTTCGTCCGGGTGGTCGCCGGTCAGGGCGATGAAGGCGTCGTGCAGGGTCGGCTCCTTCATCTGGAAGCGCCTTACGTCCAGCCCGCCCAGGAAGGCGGCGCGCAGGGCGCTTTGCGCCTCCGCTCCCGGCGTCAGGCCGACGCGCAGGGTGCTGACGAGGCCGTCCTCGGCCAGCACCTCGATGCCGCCGACGCCCGGCAGGACGGCGACCGCATTGCGATCCAGCGTCCCTTCCAGCTCCAGAAAGCGCGGCGAGGTCGCCCGCGCCTCATCCACCGTGCCCTCGAACGCCTTACGGCCGCGGGCCAGCAGCACCACCTTGTCGCACAGACGCTCGGCGTGCTGCATGACGTGGGTCGAGAACAGAACCGTCGCCCCATTGTCGGCCAGGGCGCGGATCATGGCCTCCAGCCCCTGCTGGTTCATCGGATCGAGACCCGAGAACGGCTCGTCCAGGATCACGAACTCCGGCTGATGCACCACCGAGGCGATCAGCTGAACCTTCTGGGCCATCCCCTTGGACAGCTCCTTCATCTTCTTCTTGCTGGCCTCGCCCAGACCCATCTGCTCCAGCATCTCGCGGCCGCGACGGCGGCCTTCGGGCAGGGGCAGGCCCTTCAGCCCGCCGAAGAAGGCGATGGCGTCCACCGGCGTCATCTTTTTATAGAGGCCCCGCTCCTCGGGCAGGAAGCCGATCCGATCGCGCACCTTGCGGCCGTCGTCCGCGCCCAAGATGTCGATGCGGCCGCTGGTGGCCGGCTGCAGCCCCAGGATCATCCGCAAGGTCGAGGTCTTGCCCGCCCCGTTCGGCCCCAGGAAGCCGCAGATCGAGCCCTTCTCGACCTGGAAGCTCAGGTCGGAGACCGCCTGGAAGCCTCCGTATCTCTTACTGATTCCATCCAGCGTCAGCGCCGCGACCATTCGGTCCCCCTGCAAAAAGCCCAAGGATCGAATCTAACGGCAGCGCGCAGGCAATGGAAAGGGTATTTTACATTACGGTTTGGTCATGATGCCGCGCCGTCTGATGGGGTCAAACCGGGGCCTTCACCCGGATGTCGAAGCTCTGGCCGACGATCTTGGCTGGGTCGACCTGACCGCCGTTGCGACGCACCTCGAAATGCAGGTGGGGGCCGGTCGAATAGCCGGTCGAGCCGACCAGGCCGATGCGCTCGCCCGCCGTCACCGTCTTGCCGGAGTGAACGTCGATGCGGCTGAGGTGAGCGTACAGGCTGGTCATGCCGTTGGGATGCTGCAGCTCGATGAAGTTGCCGTAGCCGCCCGCCTGATAACCCGCGCGCAGCACCTTGCCCTCGGTCGTGGCGAAGACGCCGGTGCCGGTCGGGGCGGCGACGTCCACGCCCTTGTGGGCCCGCGCCTTGGCCTCGATCGCCAACTTGCGCAGGCCGAAGGGCGAGTTGATGCGATAGCCCTTCAGCGGGGCTTCAAAGACGATCTTGCGGGTGACGGGACCGGCAGGCTCCGCCACCGCCTTCACCGGCGGAGCGATGGGCGCCGAAACCTCGACGACCTTCTCGGGCGAGGCGGCGATCATGCCGACAGGGGCGGCCGCCATCGCCAGGATCGCCAGACCGGCCAGAGCGCCTGTCTGACCGAAACGGATCACATGCGGCCGCACGGCCGGGGGAACTAAACGCATACTCTAACGACTCATTTTGAGCGCATCGTCAGCGCGGAGGAGCCGTCAGAAAGGCGCGAAACACGCGCACAGGCAGCGAAAACTCAAAGTCGCCGACGGCCGGAATTGACCGTCTTTTGCAATTTCACCGGGACATGAATGGGGCGCTCCGAGGGCGACACGGGGTCGCACCTCGGAAACCTTCGTTTTCCAGACCTACAGCGGCAAGCTCAGTTTCACCGCCGCCATATGGCTGTCGGCATGGTCGCCGAAGCGGCCCTTGTAGCCGATCGACACCTTCAGCCGCTCCATGACAGTGCCCTCGATCCCGGCGGCGGCCAGCACCTGCCCCCCGAACGGCAGATCCACGTCGCGGGCCAGAACCTGGGCGGGATTGCCCAGGATGCCGGTGCGCACGGCGTCGCTGTCGTCGCTCAGGCTGTCGCGATAGCCGCCCTCGGCGTAGAAGCGGATCCGCTCGGTCCCGCCCTCGGCGCGCAGGGCGATCTCGGCCGTCGTCGCCTGCACCGAACGGTCGGCATAGGCGTATTGCGCCGCCGGACCCTGTTCATAGAATCCGTCCACGTCGGCGTTGATCCAGGCCACCGCCGCGCGCGGCGACAGGGCGAAGCCGCCCAGATCGAACCACATGCCGCCCTGCAGACGCGCCCCGGTCGAGACCCCGCGCGTCGAACCGCTGTGGACGATCGGCGCCAGGCTGGTCAGGCGGTTGACGTCGTTGAAGTCGTCCTGGGCCACGCCCGCCGCCGCATTGAGGAAGACATCACCGGAGCGCCAGCCGCCGTAGACGTCCAGCCCGAAGCTGTCGATGTCGGCGCGCAGGGCGCCCGCATCCACGTCCGCGTTGCGATAGGAGCCGGCCAGGCCGAAGCGCAGGCTTTCCGTGCCGCTTTCCAACGCGATGCGCACGCCATAGCCGTCGGAAGTCGCCTTGCCGATGGCGCCGCGCGCATCCGTCTCGGTCTTGTCGGCCAGCCCCTCGACCGAGATCGAGGTTCCGCCCGTCCACGCCTCACGCCCCGACAGGACGGCGGTCGAGCCGTCCAGCGCGTCCTCGCGGTGCCGCCACGCTGTCTCGCCCAACACCGCCGTCTGGCTGCCCAGATCGCCGTAGTAAAGGTAGTCGTTCGCCAGACGCGCGATCACCGCATGGCCCTTGGCCGTCGGGTGAACCCCGTCGAAATAGAAGTAGTCGTCCGGGTTGGAGCACAGCGTCACGCCGTTGAAGCAGGCCTGGGTCACGTTGGACACGCCGAAAGCGCTGGGGTTGGCCGAAATCACGTCCCCGACCTTGAACAGGTCCATCAGGATGATGTTCGTCCCCGGCCGCGCCGCCGCCGTCGTGTTCAGCCCGGTCAGCAGGGCCCCGTTGAACGTCGTGACGGCGTAGTCGGCCAGCGGCGCGGCGGGCGTGCCTCTGAACTGCGGCGTCAGACTCAGCTTGGGCAGGTTGGTGACCAGCACGGTCCCCGCCCCGGCTTCGGCGATGCCGTTGACGATGAAGTTGATGTCCGCCGCCGCGCTCTGCGCCACAGGGGCGATGGAGCCGGTCGGGTTGGGCGAAGCCCCCGCCGCCGGGAGACCCTGGAAGATGTTGTTCGCTCCGCCCAGCACGCTGACCAGATCGTTCGCGCCGAACTTGCCGCCGCGCTGCAGATACTGACCCAGTTGCAGCCGCATCCCCAGCGGCTGGGCCTGGCTATCGGTGCGCGCTCCGCCGAAGGCGTAGTTGATGCTGCCCGTCACCGGCCCCATGAAGTTGGCGGCGGTGAAGCCCAGTCTCTCAGTGAACACAGGCCCGTTGGAGAATCGCCCCGCGCCATAGGGCGGCGAGGTCGGCGTGGTTCCGCCCGTCGCCAGATACAGGTTGCCGTTGTCCGACAGGCTGTCGCCGAACACCACCAGACGGTTGTAGCTCTGGGCCGAGGCGGCCCCGGCGGCGGATACGGCGGCCAGGCTCAGAGCAGCCAACGCCGCTCCGCGAAGAAGACGAGACATCGATTTCCCTCCCATCGACCGTCCGTATGCGGTCGTTATCCGCCACTCTGCGCCGCTTTTCGCAGGACGCAAGATGACGTGACGGAAGGTGATCGACGATCAGTGCAGTCGGCGGAAGCGGATCGTGCCGGGAAGCTGCTTCAGCGCCGTCAGCGCCTCGCGGTCATAGTCGCGATCCACGTCGGTGATGACATAGCCGGTCCGCTCGTCCGTCTTCAGGTGCTGGCCCAGGATGTTCAGCCCCGCATCCGACAGGGCGCGGTTCAGCTCGGCCAGCACGCCCGGCTGGTTGCGGTGGATGTGCAGCAGTCGGTGCGCGCGCGTCACCTCGGCCAGCTGCACGTTGGGCAGATTGACGCAGAAGGTGGTGTCGCCCCGGTTCAGATAGCCCAGCAGCCGCTCGGCCGCGAACTCGGCGATGGCTTCCTGCGCCTCTTCCGTCGAGCCGCCGATGTGCGGGGTCAGGATGGTCTTGTCCAAACCGACCAGAGGACTGTCGAACGGGTCGGCGTTGGTGCGCGGCTCCTCGGGGAAGACGTCGACCGCCGCCCCGCCCAGACGGCCGGACTTCAGCGCCGCCGCCATCGCGTCCACATCGACCACATGGCCGCGCGACAGGTTCAGGAACAGGGCGCCCGGCTTCATCCTGGCGAACTGGTCAGCGCCGATGATGGCGGTGTTTTCCTTGCGGCCGTCGACGTGCAGCGTCACCACGTCCGCCTCGGCCAGCAGGGCGTCCAACGAGCGCATCCGCCGCGCATTGCCCAGCGCCAGCCGTTCCGACAGATCGTAGAACAGCACCCTCATGCCCAGGTTCTCGGCCAGTACCGACAACTGGCTGCCGATGGCGCCGTAGCCGACGATGCCCAGCGTCTTGCCGCGCACTTCGCGCGACCCGGTCGCCGACTTGTTCCACACGCCCTTGTGCATTTCGCGCGACTTGTCCGCCACGTCGCGCATCAGGACGATCATCATGCCGATGGCCAGTTCGACCACCGAGCGGGTGTTGGAATAGGGGGCGTTGAACACCGCCACGCCCTTGTCCGCCGCCGCGTCCAGATCGACCTGATTGGTGCCGATGCAGAAGGCCGCCACGGCCATCAGCCGGTCCGCGGCGTCCAGCACCCTGCGCGTGACATTGGTCTTGGAGCGGATGCCCAGGACGTGCACGCCCTTGATCGCCTCGATCAGGTCGTCCTCGTCCAGCGCGCCCTTCATGGTCTCGACGGTATAGCCCGCCTCCTCCAGCCGTTCGACGGCGGCGGGGTGGACGTTCTCCAGCAGCAGCATGCGGATGCGGTTGCGCGGATAGGACCAGCGTCCGGCCACGCCCTCGGCGTATAGCACCTCGTCCAGAGAGGCGGCGACGGCGTCTGCGGCCTCGACCACCTTGGCGCGGCTGACGATCTCGGTGAAGGCGTAGAAGCGGTCGGCTGCCCCCTGGATCTTGACCTCGGCGTCGGTCCAGCCGTCGCCGACCATGACCACCGGCCCTTCCAGGTTCAGCGCCCGGATGACCTCAGGCTTGCCGTTCTCGCGCGACAGCGGGTTGGCCGTATCCACGCCCGTGACGCGGCCTTCATCGTCATAGATCAGGTCGTTGGCCAGCACATGATCGGCCGCCACGCCTAGCCGCTCGGCCAGGGGGGCGATCACTTCGCGGAAGCCGCCCGACAGGATGTAGATGCGCTCGGCGTTGCGCTGGAAGAAATCGACGTTGCGGCGAATGGAGACCGTCGCCTCGTCCAGGATGCGATCGGTCAGGGTCTCGACGTGTTCACGGCGCAGCGCCAGCAGGTCCAGCCGCTGCTTCAGCGCCTCGCCGAAGCCGATGCGGCCGTTCATGGCGTCGTCGGTCAGGGCCGCGATCCGGGCCTTGCGCTCGGCGGCGTCCGGCGCATCCTTCAACGCCAGATCGGCCAGCGCCTCCAGCGTTTCGATGCGAACCAGGGTGGAATCGAAGTCGAAGATGAAGACGGGCGAGATCATGCGCGGGCTCTAGACCTTCTTCGCACCCGCAGCAATAAAAAGGGGCGCCACAGCACCCCTTTCCGCATATTTTTTCCATTTACGGCGGAAAACCGGCTCAGCGGCCGCCGTTTCCGGCGCGACGACGGCTTTCCAGCGCCGCCGCGCCGATGGCGGCGGCGATGGTGGCCACAGCCAGAAGGGCGCCGCCCTCCTTGGCGTGATCGCGGGCGAAGTCGCCGGCGTCCTCGACATAGCGGCGCGCCTGCTTGGTGTAGCGGCGCATCGGACGGCGCGATTTCTTCCTGGTGCGGCGATACCAGTCGTCAGCTCGATCCCGCGCCTCGGCGCCGAAGCGGCCGGCGCGGTCCTGGGCGTAGCCGCCCAGATCCGCCGCGCGGTGGGTCAGGTCGTCCGCGCCGTCGCGCACGCCGCGCGCGATGTCGTCAAAGCGGTGGCGCAGAGCCTCGGCGTCGAACCAGCCGCGCGGGTCGATGCGGGTCTTGATCCGCTCATAACGCGTCGGGCCGGTGCGTTGGCTCAGCAGGATGGTCGCCAGACCCACGCCCGCCAGCACAGCCACCACCCCCGCCGTGATTCCGGGATGCTTGCGGACCTCGTCCACGACGTTGAACTCACGATCCATCATGTCAGACCTCTCGGGAAGGAAACGGTTTCATCTAAGGGAGCGAGCTTCAGCACAAAGGGTTCCCTTCGTCCGGTCAAGCTTGTCGCCGCCGCGCGCGGTCGTGACGCAGGCGACACGCCCTCCCCTTACCAAGCCGCCCGCGGCTCCCTATGTTGCGCCGCTTCCGACAGTTTTCAGGATTTCACGCCGTGACCGATCACGCGCCCGACGCCCCCATCGCCGCCCCGACGGACGACTTCGCCGCCGCCTTCCAGATCGAAGGCTGGCCGGTGCGCGGCCGCCTGGTCCGCCTGGGCGAAGCGGTCGACAAGATCCTGTCGGCCCACGCCTATCCCGAGCCGGTCGCCGCCCTGCTGGGCGAGGCCTGCGTCCTGGCCGCCATCGTCGGCTCGGCGCTGAAGTTCGACGGCCGCCTGATCGTTCAGGCCCAGGGCGACGGGCCGGTGCGCTATGTCGTGGCCGACTACGGCACGGACGGCCATCTGCGCGGCTTCTGCCGCTTCGACCCGGAAGAAGTGGCCAAGGCGTCGGAAGGCTTCGCCCGTCCGGGGGCCAAGACCCTGCTGGGCGGCGGCGTCTTCATCATGACGGTAGACCGCGGCGCCGACTTCGAACGCACTCAGGGCGTGACCCCCATCGAGGGCGAGAGCCTGTCGCTGTGCGCCGAACACTACTTCACCCAGTCCGAACAGGTGCCGACCAAGGTTCGCCTGGCTGTTGGCGAGGTCGAAACCGACGCGGGCCGCACCTGGCGCGCGGGCGGGGCGATGATCCAGGTCATCGCCGGCGACGAGTCGCGCGGCTCGACCGAAGAAGTGTGGGAGCGCACCCGCGCCCTGTTCGCCACCCTGGGCGACGACGAGCTGATCGACCCGACGATCAGCGCCGAGACCCTGCTGTACCGTCTGTTCCACGAGGACGGCGTGCGGCTGGAAGGCGCCAAGGCCCTGGCCGCCGTCTGCCGCTGCTCGAAGGACCGCATCGCCACCGTGTTGCAATCCTTCCCGGCGGAAGAACGCGCCGAAATGGTCGAGGACGACGGCAAGATCCGCGTGACGTGCGAGTATTGCTCGACCAACTATGAGATCGATCCGGCCGAGCTGGAAACGGCCGAGGCCTGATCCCTCAGACCAGCATGAAGACGGCGTTGCCGTAGTTGTGCAGCAGGACCGGCAGCAGTACGCTGCCGGTCTTCTCACGCAGCCAGACCAGCAACAGGCCCGCCAGCCCCGTCGTCGCCATCGGCGCCCAGTCGAAGGTGAAGCCGCCGTCCTGATAGCCCAGCGCGTGGGTCAGGCCGAACGCCAGCGCCGTCAGCGCCGCGCCCCAGCCAATTGGCGCGCCCAGCACGCGGACCGGCCGCCCGAACGCCTCGTTCAGCATCAGCAGCAGCACGCCGCGATAGAAGATCTCCTCGTCCAGCCCCGGCATGGTCAGTTGAAAGGCCAGACTGTCGGCGTCGAACCCCTCGCCCGGCATCGCGATCGCCAGCCCAAGAAACAGCAGGACCAGCAGGCCCGACAGGATCAGCGCCCCCTTCAGCCCCTGCCGATCCTGATGCAGGATCAGACCGCTGCGCCGCCATCCGACGACGGGCAGGCTGGCGACCGCCAGGGACAGCAGGACGGCCAGCGTCTTGCCCTCCCAGTTCCAGCGCGAGGGACCGAAATCCAGCGGGATATGGCCATAGCCGCGCGTCAACACGGCGTCATAGACCGCCATCAGCAGCAGAGCTACGGCCAGCCAGCCCCAGCGCACCTTGCCGCGCGACAGCACGGCCGCCGCCCCGCTCGCCAGTGCGACCGCGCCGACCCAGCCTGACATGGCGATAATGGCATCCGGCATGGCTTTCCTCCCCCGAAGCGACGTCGTCGTTCAGAGGCGGCGGCAGGGCCGGACAGATGCAGATGAAGAAAAGTTAAGCTTCTGCTCCTCGCCCCCACACGCCCGGGCTTCGCCCCATACGCACCGTTTCCCGCCTCTACACGCCGTCATCCTCGGGCTTGACCCGAGGATCCAGGGCGACGGCGCGCTCACCCGTTCAACGCCGTGCAGGCGGACGGCTGGATCCTCGGGTCAAGCCCAAGGATGACGGCAGGGGATGGGGCGCCGTGGCGCGTCGTAGAGCGGTGTGGAGCGTCGTGGCCCGCGCCGCTGGAGTCACCGCCTAGTTGTTCAAATCCAGCGAATAGCCCGCCGAGCGCACGGTGCGGATCGGGTTGACCGTGCCTTCGACGTTCAGCGCCTTGCGCAGGCGGCCGACGTGGACGTCCACCGTGCGGGCCTCGACATAGACGTCCGAGCCCCAGACCGCGTCCAGCAGCTGCTCGCGGCTGAACACCCGGCCCGGATGCTTGAGGAAGTGGTCCAGCAGGCGGAACTCCGTCGGCCCTAGATGAACTTCGCGGCCCGCGCGGCTGACGCGGTGGGCGACGCGGTCCATGATGATGTCGGCATGATTGACCCGGTCGTCGGCCAGGCCCGGACGGATGCGGCGCAGCACGGCGCGGATGCGCGCGGTCAGCTCCGTCATCGAGAAGGGCTTGGTCATATAGTCGTCGGCGCCGGTGTCCAGGCCGCGCACGCGGTCCGTCTCTTCGCCGCGCGCGGTCAGCATGATGATCGGCAGGTTGCGGGTCTCGGCCCGACCGCGCACGCGACGGCAGACCTCGATGCCCGACAGCTTGGGCAGCATCCAGTCCAGCAGGATCAGGTCGGGGGTGCGTTCGTCGATCTGCAGCATCCCCTCCTCGCCGTCGGCGGCGACGGCCACGTCATAGCCTTCCTTCTCCAGATTGTACTGGAGCAGGGTGGCCAGGGCGTCCTCGTCTTCCATCACCAGGATATAGGGTTGCACGTCAGCCTCTCCGGTTCGTCGAAGTCGTCAGCGATGTAGGGGGGATCAGTCGTCCGCCGCGTCGGGCGACGCAGACAGGTGCGGGGTCGGCGTCGGCTCTTCGCCGGGACCGGGCACGGCCTTCGGCCGCTCGCCCAGCATGTCCTCGCCCGTGATCTCATAGTGGACCGTCTCGGCGATATTGGTCGCGTGGTCGCCGATCCGCTCCAGGTTCTTGGCCATGAACAGCAGGTGGGTGCAGGCCGTGATCGTACGCGGATCGCCCATCATATAGGTGAGCAGTTCGCGGAACAGGGCGTTGTAGTGCTCGTCCACCTCGTCGTCAGTCTGCCAGACCGACAGGGCGCGCTCGATCTCAGACGCCGTATAGGCGTCCAGCACGTCGCGCAGGCGGTTCGACACCAGCCGTCCCATCCGCTCGATCGAGCGGGTCAGGGGCTGCATCGGCTCGGCCTCGGCCAGGATCAGCGCCCGCTTGGCGATGTTCTTGGCCAGGTCGCCGGTCCGCTCCAGGTCCGAGGCCAGCTTCATGGCTCCCAGCGTCCGGCGCAGGTCGCTGGCGACCGGCTGGCGCAGGGCGATCAGGCGGATCGCCTTCTTCTCGATGTCGCGATGCAGGGCGTCCAGGCGGTTGTCGCGCTCGACCACCGCCTTGGCCAGGGCCACATCGCGGCGCGCGACTGATTCGATGGCGTCCGCCACCTGGGCCTCGGCCAGACCGCCCATGCGGACCACCTCGGCCGTCAACTGGTTCAGCTCGTCGCCGTAAGCCTTGACCGTATGCTGGTTCATCGTCGCGTCCTCAGCCGAAGCGGCCGGTGATGTAATCGAGCGTGCGCTTTTCGCGCGGGTTGGTGAAGATCTCTTCGGTGTCGCCGGTCTCGACCAGCTTGCCCATGTGGAAGAAGGCCGTGCGCTGCGACACGCGGGCCGCCTGGGCCATCGAGTGGGTGACGATGACGATGCAGTAGCGCTCGCGCAGTTCGTCGATCAGCTCCTCGATCTTGGCCGTGGCGATCGGGTCCAGCGCCGAGCAGGGCTCGTCCATCAGGATGACTTCGGGTTCGACCGCGATGGCGCGGGCGATGACCAGGCGCTGCTGCTGGCCGCCCGACAGGCCGGTGCCCGGCGAGTGCAGGCGGTCGGCGACCTCGTCCCACAGACCGGCGCGCTTCAGCGACTTCTGGACGATCTCGTCCATATCGCCCTTGGTCGAGGCCAGGCCGTGAATCTTGGGCCCATAGGCCACGTTCTCATAGATCGACTTGGGGAAGGGGTTCGGCTTCTGGAACACCATGCCGACCTGGGCGCGCAGCAGCACCGGGTCGATCTTTTTGTCGTTGATGTCCGCGCCGTCCATGTCGATCCGGCCGGTCACGCGGGTGCCGGGGATGGTGTCGTTCATGCGGTTCATCGTCCGCAGGAAGGTCGACTTGCCGCAACCCGACGGGCCGATCAGCGCCGTCACCGTCTTGTCCGGAATCTCCAGCGAGACGTCGAACAGGGCCTGCTTCTCGCCATAGAAGACGCAGACGTCGCGCGCGGCGATCTTGATCGGACCCAGCGGGGCCGAGGCGTGGGCGCCGACGGCCGGGGCGGTCGACAGGGTGGCGGCTTCAGAGGGGGCGGCGCCGGTCGACGAGCCGTCGGGAGCGCGGAAGATGCGGGACTTCATAAGATTTACCACCGGCGTTCGAAGCGACGGCGCAGCAGGACTGCGGCGGCGTTCATGACGATCATGAAGGCGAGAAGGACAAGGATGGCGGCCGCCGTCCGTTCGTGGAAGGCGCGCTCGGACGCATTCTCCCAGATGTAGATCAGCGACGGCAGGGCGCCGACGGGCTCGTCGATGGCGTGCGGCACGCCCGGCACGAAGCTGATCATGCCGATCAGCAGCAGCGGCGCCGTCTCGCCCAGCGCATGGGCCATGGAGATGATGGCGCCGGTCATCACGCCGGGCATGGCCAGCGGCAGGACGTGGCCGAACACCGTCTGGGTGCGGCTGGCGCCCATGGCCAAAGCAGCCTCGCGGATCGAGGGCGGCACCGCCTTCAGCGACGAGCGGGTGGCGATGATGATGGTCGGCAGGGCCATCAGCGCCAACACCAGACCCCCGACCAGCGGACTGGCGCGCGGCAGGTGCATGAAGTTGATGAACAGCGCCAGACCCAGCAGGCCGTAGACGATCGACGGCACGGCGGCCAGGTTGTTGATGTTGACCTCGATGATCGCCGTAATGCGGTTGCGGGGGGAATACTCCTCCAGCCACACGGCGGCGCCGACGCCGACCGGAATGGCGATCAATGCCGTCACCATCAGCATCAGGGCCGAACCGACCACGGCGCCCAGCAGGCCCGCCAGCTCCGGCTGGGTCGAGTCGCCCTTGGTGAACAGGGCGGAGTTGAAGTGGGCGCGCACGGCGCCCGAGGCCTTCATCCGGTCCAGCCAGTCCATCTGCTCATTGGTGACGCGGCGCTGGTCCTCGGGCTGATCGCGGGTGATCTTGCCCTTCAGATACATCTCGGCGTCGTCCGACAGCGGCGCGGCGACCGGCACGGTCTGGCCCAGCAGGCTGGGCTGGCGCGCGATCATCTTGGCGGCCTGGAACTTCAGCTCCGAGGACAACAGGGCCTTCATCGTCGAGGCCTTGGTTCCCTGCGCGTCGTCCTGGATTCCCAGGCGGCGGATCTGCTGCTCGGCGACGATCTGCTCGAAATTGGCGCCTTGCGGATAGGAACGGTCGATCCGCGCCGGGTCCATGTAGACCGGCAGGGTCACGGTATGGGCGTAGAAGGCGGTGTAGCCCTGGGTGACGATGCTGCCCAGCAGGATCACCAGGAAGGCCAGGGCCACGCCGATGGCCGCACGGCCGTACCAGCGGAAGCGGGTCTCACGCGCATAGCGGGCGCGCAGGCGGCTTTTCAGACGCTGGGTGCGCGGGCTGACGCCGGTCGAGGGAGAGGCGGCGTCAGTCATACTGTTCCCGATAGGCTTGCACGATGCGCATGGCGACGATGTTCAGCATCAGCGTGACCACGAACAGGGTCAGCCCCAGGCCGAAGGCGGCCAGGGTCTTGGGGCTGTTGAACTCCTGGTCGCCGGTCAGCAGGGTGACGATCTGGACGGTGACGGTCGTGACCGTCTCCAGCGGGTTCAAGGTCAGCTTGGCGGCCAGACCGGCGGCCATGGTCACGATCATGGTCTCGCCGATGGCGCGCGACACGGCCAGCAGCAGGGCCCCGGCCACGCCCGGCAGGGCGGCGGGCAGCAGCACCTTCTTGATCGTCTCGGACTTGGTGGCGCCCATAGCGTAGGAGCCGTCGCGCAGCGACTGCGGCACCGCGTTCAGGATGTCGTCCGACAGGGAGCTGACGAAGGGGATCAGCATGATCCCCATGACCGCGCCCGCGACCAGGGCCATCTGGTTCTGCACCAGCGACAGGTAGAGGCCCAGATCGTTGAACGGCCCGCCGATCAGCATCTCGCCGATGCCGTTGAAGAAGACGCGCAGCGCCGGCCCAACGGTCAGGGCGGCGAAGAAGCCGTAGACCACGGTCGGCACCCCGGCCAGAACCTCCAGCGCGGGCTTGACCAGGGCGCGGGTCTTCTTGCCCGAATATTCCGACAGATAGACCGCCGAGAACAGGCCGATCGGGGCGGCCACCGCCATGGCGATGGCCATGATCAGGAAGGTGCCCGCGAACAGCGGCACGGCCCCGAAGGCGCCCGACGACCCGACCTGATCGGCGCGGATGGCGATCTGCGGGCTCCACTTGGTGCCGAACAGGAACTCGGTGATCGGCACCATGCTGAAGAAGCGCAAGGAATCGATCACCAGCGAGAAGATGATGCCGACCGTGGTCAGCACCGCCACCGCCGAACAGGCGAACAGGACGCCGGTGATCCAGCCCTCGACCTTGTTGCGCGCGCGCAGGTCCGGACGGATGCGGGTGAAGACGAACAGGCCGCCCAGCACGGCGGCGATCAGGGCGGCGACGCCCCCGCCCCAGTTCAGGGCCGCGGCGATGCGGTGGGCGCGACGCCCCTCGGCCGGCAGTTCCTCGGCATAGGGGGCGGGCCAGATCTGGCGCGCCTCCTGCCCGGCCCCGACCAGACGGGCGTCGGCAAAGAAGGCCTCGCGACGGAACGGCTCCAGCTGGGTGACGCTGTCAGGCGCGCCCGCCCGCATCATCTGCTGCTCGATGGGCGTGGAGAAGATCGAGGCGGCGATCAGCATCGCCAGGGCCGGAACACCGACCCAGATCAGGGCGTAAAGCCCGTGTTGGCCAGGACGCGAATGCGACTTCGCCCCCTGGCTCCGACGAACGGCCAAGGCCCGCCCGGCCACATAGGCCAGGACGGCGAAGGCGATCAGCAGCAGCAGGAAAATCCAGATCATCCGGTCCGATCAGCGCAGGAATCAGCAACGCGCCGGGTTCGGTGCGTTTCGGCCGGGAAACTGCCTGCGATACGTCAGCGGATTAAGACGGCTGGATGACAGTTCTGTTACGACGCCCAGTCGCAATGTCGCAGCTGCATGACGATCGTTCCGAATACGGACCTCACGCCTCGGATGCGGGAGCCAGCGGGAAACAGGCCGCGAAGATCGCTCCATGCCCCGGCGCGCTGTCCACTGACAGGCCGCCCCGGTGACGGATGATGATGTGGCGCACGATGGCCAGGCCCAGGCCCGTGCCCTGCCGATCGCCGCTCTTCTGACCCTCGACGCGATAGAATCGCTCCGTCAGGCGCGGCAGGTGCTCGCGCGCCATGCCCGGCCCGTGGTCGCGCACGGTGACGACGGCGTAGCGCTGACCCGTCTCGCGGTCCGGGGTCGCCAGAGACAGGCGGTTGCCCTCGGGCATTCGCGCCGCCATGGCCTCGTCCAGGGTGCGGTCGATCTCGATGCCGACCTCGATGGTCCCGCCCGCGCTGGAATATTTCAGGGCGTTGTCGATCAGGTTCTGCACCACCTGGGCGATCTCGTCCCGATCGCCGGTCACAGCCGCGCCGCCGTGCGGCAGCTCAGCATGGATCGTCACCTGACGCTCGCGCGAGAGGACGCTGACCGCATCGACCACATCGGCCGTCGCCCGCGCCAGATTGACCCGCCCCAGGGGCGCGATGTGTTCGTTCAGCTCGATCCGGCTCAGCGACAGCAGATCCGCCACCAGCCGCCGCATCCGGTCGGCCTGCACCGCCATGATGTCGAGGAATTTGTCGCGCGCCTTGGGGTCGTCCTTGGCGTGGCCCTTCAGCGTCTCGATGAACCCCGACAGCGACGCCAGCGGCGTGCGCAGCTCATGGCTGGCGTTGGCCAGGAAGTCGACGCGCATCTTCTCCATGCGGCGCACGTCCGTCTCGTCGCGCAGAGCCAGAAGCGCCAGCATCCCGCCGCCCCAGGCCGAATCCTCGCGTGCAGGCAGGGGTCGGATGAAGGCGCGCCAATGCCGTTCCTGAACGCCGCCGCCCACATAGTCGACCTCGGCTCCGACGCCGCCGAACAGGGCCTCGTCCACCGCCTCCAGCACGCGCGGCTCGCGCAGCACCGAAACCAGCAGCCCCCCGCCCGTCCCGTTCAGCTTGAACAGCTCGCGCGCCGCCGCATTGGCCAGGGCGATGCGGCGCCCGGCGATGTCGTCCGCCTCGCCTCCGCTGATGATAAGCAGCGGGTCGTCCAGCGCCTCGAACACATCGCCCAGCAGGGCCGCGTCCGGTCCCAGATCGACCCCGCCCGGCTCGAATTCCATCTCATCGGCGGCCGGCGGCGGATTGCGGTTCACCAACCAGGTCGCCAGCGCGACCGCGACGGCCCCCGCCGCCAGCCATCCGGCCAGTTCCGGCTTCATCACGGCCAGAACCGCCATCACCAGTATGGCCACGCCGCCGCTGGCGCCGGCCGTCCACAAACGGGACGACGCTGTAGGCGCAACGGGAGACGGAGAGTGATCGTAAGGCATTTCGACCGACGTTATCTCATTCTTCAGCAGCTCGACCTAGGTTGGTCCGTCGGCAGCCCGCTGAGTCGGCCGGTTCGACGCACGGGATGTGTAGCTTGGTTTCTTCACGGATTTACGGCGGAACGGTTTAGGGGCTGAGGGCGCATCATGTTGGACGGTGTTCTGAGCTGTCTGGTTGAACGCCACGACTGGCGAATCGCCGCTTTCGCCATCCTGGCCTGCGTTTTCAGCCTCGGCATCGCCTTGTTGCTGTCCGAGCGTGCGCGACGCCTGTCGCCCCGAGCACGCCGCGCCTACACCCTGTCCGCGCCCCTGGTCGGCGGATTGGGCGTATGGACCACCCATTTCATCGCCATGCTGTCCTACGACATAGGCGTCGAGGTCCGTTACGACGCCCTGCAGACCTTCCTGTCGCTGGTGATCGTGGCGGCCGCCTTCTGGATCGGAATGCAGTTGCACCTGATCGGCCCGGCGGATGCGAAGCTGCGGCGTCGATGGGGGCTGGTCGCCGCAGTCGCCGTCACAACCGGCGTCGCGGCCATGCACTTCGTCGGCATGGACGCCATGCGCCTGTCGGGCGCGGTGCTGACGTGGAATGCGCCGCGCGTCGGCCTGGCCGTCGCGGGCGGGCTGGTCCTGTTCAGCACGGTCGTCTTCCTGCCGCCCCTCGGCCGCTGGAAGCAGTTGGCCGCAGCGACCGCCCTGACCGCCAGCGGCGTCGCCTGGCTGCACTTCATCGCCATGACCGCCGTGAGCCTGACGCCTGCGCCCGGCGTGATCCTGCCCAGCGACGCGGCGAGCGCCCTCGTCGTCGCCCTGTGGATCGGCCTGGGCGTGACGTTGACCGTCGTCGTGGCGGCCTTCTTCACCGGCATGATCTGGTGGTCGCGGCGCAGCGTTCTGGGTCAGTTGCTGGAAGCCGTCCACGCCATGCCCGACGGCGTCAGCGTCTATGACGCCGATGACCGGCTGATCCTGTGGAACCAGCGCTACAGCGAGATCGCCCCTCATCTGCAAGGCGTGCTCAGGCCCGGCGTCACCTTCCGCGAAGTATTGGAGGCCGGGATCAGAAGCGGCGTCTATCCCGACATCGTGGGCCGAGAGGACGCCTGGATCGAAGAGCGGCTGGCCTGCCGCCGCATCGCCACCGCCCCGCGCGAGATCAAGGTCGCCGACCGTTGGCTGCGGGTTCAGGATCGCCCGACCGTCGGCGGCGGCGCGGTCACGGTCTGCTCGGACATTAGCGACCTGAAACGCGACGCGGCCGCCCTGGCGGAAGCGCGCGATGCAGCAAACGCCGCCAATCGCGCCAAGAGCCGCTTCCTGGCCAATATGAGCCATGAGATCCGCACGCCCCTGAACGGCGTCATCGGGGTGGCCCAGGCTTTGACCCGCACGAAACTGTCACAGCATCAGCAGGAAATGCTTGAGCTGATCCAGTCCTCCAGCCGCACCCTCCAGACCCTGCTCAGCGACATACTGGATCTGGCGCGCGTCGAATCCGGACGACTGGAGCTGAAGGAGGAACCGCTCGACCTCGCCCGGACGGTGGAGGAAGCCGCCCTCCTCTACGCCGCCGCCGCGCGCGACAAGGGGCTGCAGTTCATTGTCGAGGTCGCGCCTGAGGCGCAGCGTTGGATCTATGGCGACGCCGTCCGCCTGAAGCAGGTTCTGACCAACCTGGTCTCCAACGCCGTCAAGTTCACCGCCTCGGGCTTCGTCAGCCTGACCGTCGACGCCGTCCCGGCCGAGGCGCCCCAGACCTTGCGTTTCGTGGTCCAGGACACCGGGATCGGCTTTGACGCCCAGACGCAGGCCCGGCTGTTCAACCGCTTCGAACAGGCCGACGGCGACATCACCCGCCATTACGGCGGCTCTGGCCTGGGCCTGGCGATCTGCCGCGAACTGGCGGCCATGATGGGCGGCGACCTGGGCTGCGAAAGCGAGCCGGGCGCGGGCGCCGCCTTCATCCTCAGCCTGCCGCTCAAGCCGGCTCAGGCGCCGCCCGTCCCGCTTCGTCCCGACCGGCAGGACGCCGACACAGCCTTCGCGGCCGAGGTCGACCAGGCGCCGCGGCGCCTGCGCATCCTGGCCGCCGACGATCATCCGACCAATCGCCGCGTCGTCGAGCTGATCCTGGACGGCGCCGTCTTCGACCTCGTCTCGGTCGAGAACGGTGCCCAGGCCGTCGAAGCCTATCGCGCCCAGACCTTCGATCTGGTGCTGATGGACATGCAGATGCCGGTCATGGACGGTCTGACCGCCGTGCGCGAAATCCGGCTGCACGAGTCCGTCCTGGGCCTGCCGCACGTTCCCGTCGTCATGCTGACCGCCAACGCCCTGCCCCAACATCTGGACGAGGCCCTGGCCGCCGGCGCCGACCGCCATATGGCCAAGCCCTTCAGCGTCGAAGACCTGCTGGCCATGGTCGCCGACCTGACCGCACAGACGCCTCAGGCCGCGGAAGCCGCGGCCTGAGGTCTCTTTCTTCCAATATCGAGGCGGCTCACTCGTAGCCGTGCGCCGCCTCGTTGATGACCTGGCTGGGCATGGTCGAGAAGTCCACGCTCAGCGGACGGACCGCCTTGGCCTCGAAGGTCTTGAGGACGTGCTCCAGACGGCGGCGCACCTCGCGCTCGGCCTCGGTCGATCCATCCAGCGCCAGCGGCGCCAGACAGAAGTCGATGATGGCTTGCGGACGGGTCATGGGCTCCATGTCGTTTCCTTTCCTGTGAGGCGTGGAACTCAGGCGGCGTGGAACTGGGCCGTCTCGGTCGAGTCCTTCAAAGCCGTGGTCGAGGACTGGCCCGAGGAGATGACCGTGGCGACATCATCGAAGTAGCCGGTGCCGACCTCGCGCTGGTGGCGCGTGGCGGTGTAGCCGGCGGCCTCATTAGCGAACTCGCGCTGTTGCAGCTCGGAATAGGCCGCCATGCCGCGATCGCGATAGCCCGAGGCCAGCTCGAACATGCCGTTGTTCAGGCTGTGGAAGCCCGCCAGCGTCACGAACTGGAACTTGTAGCCCATGGCCCCCAACTCGCGCTGGAACTTGGCGATGGTGTCCTTGTCCAGCTTGGCTTCCCAGTTGAACGAGGGCGAGCAGTTGTAGGCCATCAGCTTGCCCGGATATTTCTTCTGGACCGCCTCGGCGAACTTCCTGGCGTCGTCCAGATCGGGGTGCGAGGTCTCCCACCACAGCAGGTCGGCGTATTTGGCGTAGGACAGGCCGCGCGCGATGCAGTGATCCAGACCCGTGCCCGGCTTCAGACGATAGAAGCCCTCGGGCGTGCGGTTCTCGCGGTCGATAAAGGGGTGGTCCCTCTCGTCGATGTCCGAGGTGATCAGCTGGGCCGACTCGGCGTCCGTGCGCGCCACCGTCAGGGTCGGCGTGCCGCAGACGTCGGCCGCAAGGCGCGCGGCGATCAGGTTGCGCTCATGCGCCTGGGTCGGGATCAGAACCTTGCCGCCCAGGTGGCCGCACTTCTTCTCGGACGCCAGCTGGTCCTCGAAGTGGACGCCCGCGGCGCCCGCCTCGATGAAGGCCTTCATGATCTCGAAGCTGTTCAGCGGGCCGCCAAAACCGGCCTCGGCGTCCGCCACGATGGGGGCGAACCAGTCGCGCTTGGCGCCGCCCTCGGCGTGCTCGATCTGGTCGGCGCGCTGCAGGGTGCGGTTGATGCGGCGGCACAGTTCCGGCGCGGCGTTGGCCGGATACAGGGACTGGTCCGGGTACATGGCGCCGGCCGTATTGGCGTCGGCCGCGACCTGCCAGCCCGACAGATAGATAGCCTTCAGGCCCGCGCGGACCATCTGCATCGCCTGGTTGCCGGTGACCGCGCCCAGGGCGTTGATGTAGGGCTCGCTGTGCAGCAGCTCCCACAGGCGGTTGGCGCCGCGCTCGGCCAGGGTGTGCGTGACCGGCACCGAGCCGCGCAGACGCAGAACGTCTTCCGGCGAGTAAGGGCGCTCGATGCCGTCGAAACGGCCGGCGGGCGAAGGAACCAGATCGGCGAAGGTCGTCATGTTCGTCTCGGTCTCGATAAGGCGCGGCCGCAGCCGCTGTCCCGAAGACCTGAACATGCATCCGTCACGAATGACACAGAGCTAGACGCGTCATTCAAGTCAAACAGTCACATCATGACACTTGCCTTGAAGTCATGATGTGACATGATCGCGCCATGAACGCCGCCGCCGATCGCAAGCTGTTTCTGGGCGGCCGCCTCAAGCGGCTGCGGCGCGACCTTGACCTGTCGCAGACGGCGATGGCGGCGGACCTGGGCGTCTCGCCCTCTTATCTGAACCATATCGAGCGCAACCAGCGCCCCGTCTCGGCTCAGCTTCTGCTGCGTCTGGCCGAAACCTATGACGTCGACCTGAGGAACCTCGGCCAGTCCGGCGGCCCGGCGTCGGAGGCCGAACTGTCCGAGGTCTTCGCCGACCCCTTGTTCCACGGCTTGGCCGTGCCCCGCCACGAGATCATGCAGCTGGCCGAGGATCAGCCCGCCGCCGCTGACGCCGTGCTGCGTCTCTACCGCGCCTTCTCCGACCGCCGCGTGCGCGACCGCGCCGAGACCGAGGCCGGCGGCGGCGCGGCCCCGACCGACAGCCCTTCGGAATGGGTGCGCGAATACGTTCAGGCCCGCCACAACCACTTCCCCGAACTGGACGCCCTGGGCGAAGCCCTGCACGACGCCCTGCGCGCGGAAGCCCCCGCCCCCGACGAAGGATTCGAGGCCCTGGCCCGCGCGCGCCTGTTCGCCCGCCACGGCCTGACCGTCCGCACCCTGCCCGCCGAGGTCATGGTCGAATGGACCCGCCGCTTCGATCCGCACCGGGGGCGCCTTCTGCTGTCCGACACGCTCGGGCCGTCCTCGCGCGCCTTCGCCGTCGCCAACCAACTGGCCCTGATGGAGCACGGGCCTGAGCTTCAGGCCCTGACCGAGGCGGCGAACGCCCCCGACGCCCCGACGCGCAACCTGCTGAAGGCCTCGCTGGCTAACACCCTGGCCGCCGCCGTGCTGATGCCCTACGCCGCCTTCCAGCGCACGGCCGAGGAAACCGGCTATGACCTGTCCCGGCTACAGGCCCGCTTCGGCGTCGGCTTCGAACAGGTCGCCCACCGCCTGACCACCCTGTCGCGGCCGACGGCGCGGGGCGTGCCCTTCTTCCTGATGCGAGTGGATCAGGCGGGTAATGTGTCCAAGCGCTATGCGTCGGGCGCCTTTCCCTTCTCGCGCTTCGGCGGGGCCTGCCCGCGCTGGCGGCTGCACTCGGCCTTCCGCACGCCGGGCCGCATCGTCACCCAGATCATCGAGACGCCCGACGGCGGCCGCTGGTTCACCCTGGCCCGCACCGTCGACCGTCAGGGCCAGGACGCCTTCACCGAGGGGCATGACCTCGCCATCGGCCTGGGCTGCGAGCTTCGCCACGCCCACCGCCTGATCTACGCCCGCGGTCTGGACCTGCAGAAGCCCGAGGTCACCCCCATCGGCCCGGCCTGCCGCCTGTGCGAACGCCACCCCTGCGCCGAACGCGCCGCCCCGCCGGTCGGCCGCGCCCTGACGGTGGACGACTGGTCGAAATCCGTCAGCCCCTATCCGTTCGCCTAATCTCCCCTTCTCCCCGTGCGGGAGAAGGTGGCCGAGCGAAGCGAGGTCGGATGAGGGGTCTCTCAACCGACAGTGCAACCCCTCATCCGGTCCTTACGGACCACCTTCTCCCGCAAGGGGAGAAGGAAAGTCAGTGCGCCAGCATCAGCGCCACGGGCGCTTCGTTCAGCAAGGTCTGCGTCACCCCGCCGAAGATCCACTGCCGCATCCGCGCATGCCCCCAGGCGCCGGAGACCATGAGCCCCGCCCCCATCTCCTCGGCGCAGTCGATCAGCCGCCGACCGCCCGAGCGGTCGTCATGGGCGCGGGCGTCTGGTTCAGCCGCAATCCCGTGCCCCGCCAGCCAGCGTACGACATCCTGCGTCCGCAACCGGGCGCCGTCCATGTCTTCGGGGTCGCACAGCTCGACCACCCGCACCCCGTCGGCGCGCTTCAGCAGGGGCAGGGCCGCCTGCGCCGCCAGTCGGCTCTCGCGCGTGTCGGTCCAGGCCAGCAGCGCCGGGGCATCCACCATCGAACGGATCGGATTGGGCGGCAGAACCACCACCGGCCGCCCCGAGCGCATGGCCAGATCCGCCGGATGCGGCGCGCGCCAGGCGCTGGCCCCGCCCGCGTCGCGCCCGACCAGGGCCGCGTCCGCCGCCCGCAGGCAGCGCAGGGTCAGGCCGGTCGGGTCGCCGACATCGCCGCGCCACTCGCCCTCGACGCCCGCCGCCTCGATCGCGCCCCGGAAGCGCTGCTCAGCGGACTTCAGCGTGGTTTCGTTGCGCGCCTGCTGGGCCGCCATCACCTCGCCCAGAAGAATGCCCGCTCCATAGGCGTCGGCCACCGGCGTCTCGGGCGCGCAGCCCGACACCCCGATCAGCCGCGCCCCGTGCGCGCCGGCCAGCGCGCAGGCTTCGGTCAGGCGGGCGGGGTTGTCGGCTTCATCGTCGACATAGACGATCAGACTGGTCCAGGGCATGGGGGCCTCCTGCTTCAGGATACGCCCCATCAACGCACAAACCGCCGTTCCGCGCCTTGAGCAGGATCAATTCGCCCGATCAGTTCATCAGAATGACGCGACCGCCCTCGACCCGGTGCGGCACGCCCGCGCGGCGGAACAGGCTGGCGATCTCGGCGGCGGGATCGGCCGCGCCCTGGTCCAGCATCCGCCCGATGTCGGCCGCCAGCGTCGGATCGCCCGACACGCGCGTCAGGGCGTTCAGCCATTCGGCGCGGCTCAACACCCCATCCCGGCGGTTGGCGTCCAGCAGAGGCCGCAGGAAGCCGAACCAGTCGCCGCCGTCGCGCCGCTTCTGCGCCCCCTCGGCCGTCATCGCGAAGACGGCGCCGCAGGCGTAATAGGCGCGGTGTTCGCCCCGCACGCCCGCCTCGGCCACGCCGCGCCCCTGGCTCAGGGTCACGCAGTCGTCGACCTCTTCCTGCAGAGCCTTGCGGTCGTCATAGGCCGGGTCCAGCGCCTTCAGCGCCCGCACCGCCATCAGGTCGGCGCCGCCCTCGGTGATCCAGGCGTCGCGCGCGAACTCGTACCGCACGGTCTGGCCCAGCCAAAAGTGAGCGCTCTCATGGCCGATGAACCAGCGGGACACCCGCTCCATCTCCGCCGTCGGCCGGGTCACGCCGGTCCCCTCGAACGACATGACGATCAAGCCGGGCAGGACGCTGCCGCCCATGCTGGTCATTCGCTCGGTCGGGCCGTTCCACGACACCATGACCACCGGATTGTCGCCGCCCGAGCCGGGGCGTCCCAGGCGCTGCAGGTAGAACTGGCCCACGCGCGGGGCGAAGTCGCGGATCTTCTCGCCGATCCAGGGCGGCAGATTGGGGTCCATGACCGTGGTCAGCCCCTCGCCCGGCGTCACCCGCGCCTGTCCCAGCAGGACATAGGAGCGCTCGCCCGTCGTCGTCAGTTCGGCGTGGCGCTCGCCGTTGAACAGCACCGGCCCGTCCAGGTCGCGCCAGGTCACGCGCGACGCCCCGCCGTCCAGATTGACGCCGTTGAGGTCCGCCGGCATCGCCTCCGCCGCCTCGGGCGAGCCCAGGGCGAAGACGTCCATCTGCCGCGTCGGCAGGGCCACCGCCCCGTCCGAGAAGACCAGGGTCTTGTATTCCGCCTCCAGCTCGACCGCCTTGGGCGTCACGCTGAAACGGACATGGCGCGGCACGGGGCCGCCGTCCGCGCTGCGGATGATGTCGTAATGGCCGCGTCGCTCCATCACCACGCCGGGCGTCTCAACCGTCCACTGCCGCGGCCGCCACGGCTCGCGCACCTCCGAGATCAGGGCCGAATCCATGAAGGCCCAGACCACGGCGTCGCGGTTGAAGACATAATCGACTGTCAACCGCCCGTCCTCGCGCGTCACCGTCACCTGCGGCGCCGCCTCGACGTTCCAGGGGCCGGGCGCAGGGCTGGCGGCGCAGGCGGTCAGCAGGGCGACGACAGAAAGGGCGGTTGCAGACAGGGCTTTCAGACGCACGAAGAGCAGTCTCCTACAAGGAACGGCGCAGCTTAGGGCTCCCAAACGTCGCCCGTCACCTTACGGTTTCCTCAGCTTTACGCCCGTTCGAGGGCGCGGCCCGCCGCCGCCAGTTCCTCGCCCATAACAGCCTTCAACCGATCCGGGCCGAGAATGGTCGCCTGTTCGCCCCAGGTGAACAGATGCCAAGCCAGTTCGCGCATGCCCGAGGCGCGGAACCGCACCACCACCGATCCGTCGGCCTGATCCTCGATCGTCTGGGTCGGGTGCCAGCGCCAGCCGCGCGCCTCGTCCGCCCCCTCGGGCGCGATACGGACGGCGACCTCTTCGATCTCGTCCTGATAGATGCCGAAGGACTGGCTGGCGAAGGCGCCCAGGTCGAAGTCTTCGGGCGGGCGCGCCGTGCCCTCGCCCGCCTCGACCGCGCTCATCCGGTCCAGACGGAAGGTCTGGATGCGCCCGCTCTCGCGGTCGGCGGCCACCAGATAGTTGGCCCGCCCGAACATCAGGCCGCACGGCGTCATGGTGCGGGTGCGCGCCTCCGCCCCCGGCCGGGCGTAGATGAAGTTCAGCGGCCGCTCGGCCAGCACCGCCCCGCGAATCTCGGCCAGCACCGTCTCGTCGGCGCTGGGGCGCGGTCCGGCCTGGACGGCGATGGTCTCCGCCCGGACCAGAGCCTCCAGATCCGGCGCCATGCGGTTCAGGGTGGTCGAGCGCATCGCCGCCTTCACCTTGCGCTCAAGGCTTTCCAACGCCGCCGCCCGCGCCGGTTCGCCCGCCGCGCGCAGGGCGGCCGCCGCCTTGGTCAGCTCCAGCATTTCGGTGGCCGTCGGGGCCTGTTCAAAGGCCGACAGCCCGCCCCGGATGCGCCAGCGTTTGGTCGGCGGGTCCGACACCTCCTCGACCTGCGGGAACAACATCAGCACGGCGTCGCGCATGCGCTCGGCCGTGCGGCGCCCGACGTTCAGCTGAGCCGCCATCTCGTTCAGCGTCAGCCCCTCGGCGCTGGCCGCCATGCCCCTCGCCAGATCGATGACCATGGCCGCCTTGTCGTGCCGCAAATGACTTCTCCACAGAGATACGTCCGAAACTGGCGCAATGCTGTCGCATCTTCATCCTGTCAGCAAGAGGCGACCGCCTCCGCACCAGGAGTTTTCCCCTATGGCCTTCGTCCGCACCCCCACCGTCCAGAAGCCCGCCCGCAAGACCTTTTCCGACCGCTACATGATCGTGCCGTGCGAGACCGAAAGCGACCTGGCCGTCATCTGGGACCGTCAGGAAGAACAGGTCGTGGACGTCATCAGCGCCTCGACCAGCCGCTACACCAACGAAGACGCCCTGTGGGAAGAGTTCCACACCCCGCCGTTCAACGCCCGGTCCGACTGGCGCGCGGCGGCCTGAGCCGAGAAGTTTGCGGAACCCCCGCCCCCGCTCCGACGTTGCGCCAGCGTGGCCATATGCCGCCACGCCCAAGGGGAGCTGAAACCATGTCCTCGTCCAACGCCGCGCCTTCGCTGGAAGGCTTCGTCAAATCCGCCCTGCATCGATCCTGGTGGCTGCTGCTGTTGCGCGGGATCGCCGCCGTGGCCTTCGGCGTGCTGACCTTCGTCTGGCCGCAGATCAGCCTGCTGACCCTGATCATGGTCTACGGCGTCTACGCCCTGATCGACGGGGTTCTAGCCCTGATCGCAGCGATCCGGGGCGGCGGGTTCGTCCCGCGCTGGTGGCTGGCGCTGGGCGGCGTGGTCAGCATCCTGGCTGCTGTCGTCGCCTTCGCCTGGCCGGGCCTGACGGCCCTGGTCCTGGTCTATCTGATCGGCTTCTGGTCGATCCTGCGCGGCGTGCTCGAGATCATCGGCGCCGTCCGTCTGCGCAACGAGATCGCCAATGAGTGGACGCTGGGCGTCGCCGGCGCCCTGTCGGTGATCTTCGGCCTGATCCTGGTCTTCATGCCGGGCGCGGGGGCCTTGGGTCTGCTGTGGCTGATCGCGGCCTGGGCCGTGCTGTTCGGCCTGCTGCTGATCTGGGTCGCCTTCAAGGTCAGGAAGCTGGCGAAGACTTAAAGACCGCATTGCGCGCCGCGACCCGAGCGCGGATTTCGGCGCGCATCCGCTCCAGTTCAACCGCGTCGATCAGGCGGCCGCGCAGCACCACGGCCTCGGCGTCGCGCGTGGCGCTGACGTCGGCCAGCGGGTTCGCCTCCAGCACCAGCAGATCGGCCGACTTGCCCGTCGCCACCGCGCCGTAACGCTCGCCCTGATTGAGGAAGCGCGGCCCGTCCACGACCGAGCCCATCAAGGCCTCGCGCGGCGTCAGGCCCAGAGACACATAGAGCTCCAGCTCGTCGTGCAGCGAAAAGCCCGGATAGTTGAACGAGTTGAGGAAGCCCGCGTCCGTCCCGGTCAGGATGGTCACGCCGGCATCGCGCAGCATGGGCAGGGTGCGTGCGGTGACGTCCTTGACGAAGTGACGATCCTCGACCTGCTGCGGCGTGGCCTGGGCCGCGCGCTGGACGCGCCAGTCATAGGTCGCCCGGATGCCCGGCCCGACATAGGCCAGGCCGTCGTCGTGCGTGTGGTCGTCCTTGTCCAGATTGGCCAGGGTGGTCGAGCCGTAGAGGGTCGGCGATACCGCCGTGCCCAGCTCCGCCAGCCGCGCATAGACCCGGCGCGCCGTCTCCACGTCGAAGGTGTCCGCGTAACGCCGCATGGTCTGGGCGTAGGTGTATTCGCCCGCCAGATAGTCGGCCGCGATGTCCGCCTCATCGCGCGAGCCGGCCTTCATGGCGTAGTCGAGGTGCTCGATCGACGACAGGCCCGCCTCGGCGGCCTCCAGCACCGTAATGCTGGCCGGAATGTGGGCCGAAGTCTTCATGCCTCGCTTCTTCGCCTCGCGCACGGCGTAGAGGAAAAGCTCGGGCGTCAGGGTGTTGTCGGTGATCTTGACGAAGTCGACGCGCAGGGCCTGAAGCCGGTCCAGGGCGGCGTCCATCTCCGCCTCGCTGCCCGTCTCGATCACGCCCTTCCAGACGGGGGCGATACCCTCGATCTTCGGCCCGGAGGTGAAGATGCGCGGCGCATCGGCGGTCGGCGGCGACGCGCGCCAGTCCAGCACCTGCTGCGCCAGATCGCCCGCCGCGTCGCGCACCGCCACCACGCCGTTGACCACGAACAGCGGCATCAGCTCGGCGTTCTCCTCGATCAGGGTCTCGCCGCCGCCGAAGTGAACGTGCATGTCCCACAGGCCCGGCATGACGTAGCGGTCGCCCAGATCCAACGTTCGCGCGGCCCGATAGCGGCCCGCCTCGCCCTCAGGCCCCACGGCCACGATGTCGCCGCCGCGCACGGCGACCAGTTGATCCGGCGTCGTCGTTCCCTTCTCGACATCGACCACCGTGGCCGAGGTCAGCAGCAGATCGACCGGCTGGACCGGCGTTTCGGCGGCGGCCAGCGGCGCCAGGGCGCAGGCGGACAACAGGGCGGAGGCGGCGATCAGAAAGGTGCGCATGAATCCGCTATAGTCCGTTGGCCGCCGTCGGCAAGCCAATCACGGATAGCGGCGTTTCATCTCGTCCCAACCGGCGACGCAGAGGTCGCGCAGCACGCCCATGTCCGCCTGATCCAGCCGCTGGATGTAGAGGCAGGCTGTGCTCGTCGCGGGCGGGCCCAGCCGCGCCAGCATGGCCTGCGTCTGCGGCGTCGGCGGGCTTGGTCTTCGGCTCGCTCATTCCGGCCTCCCGCTCAGGACAGGCCGTCACCTTGCGCCTGTCCGATCCGCCCCGCCAGACACCATCCGCCGACCGCCCGCGTCCTCAGCCAACCGCCCGCCGGAACCGTCACCCACTGACCCGATCCCGCCGCCAGAGTCTCGCGCCGCACGCCCGTCTCCGTGGCCAGCTCGACCTCAAGCGGCGCGCCCATATAGGCCGTCCACAGCTCCTCGGCCTCGACCACGCGCCAATCGGGCGGCGCCTCGGGCGTCAACAGGCGATAAGCGCCGACCGCCTCTCCGCGCGCGGCGGCGTCCGCCCCCGCCATGGGCCGCCCCCAGCCGCCCTCGACCAGCGGCCGCAGCCCCAGGTTCTCGACGACCTCTTCGAGCGTGAAATCCGCCTCGCCTTCCATCCAGCCGCTAGTGAGGTGCTTCGCCGCCTGCGTCCACGCGCGGACCGCGCTCCTGCGGCGTGACAGGACGCCAACGGCCGTTCTCGAACACCACCTCGTCCCCGCCGCGCCAGGGCACGCGGCTCAGCGGCCCGCCGGTCAGGCCGTAACCGACGATCGCGTATCGCACGCCGGGTTTCAGCGGCGCCGCCTCTACTGTCGTTTCAAACCCCTCGGGCGTCTCGCCATAGACCACCTGTCTCAGGCCCCGGCAGTCGCGGCCGCGCGCCTCGATCGACCAGACCGGGCGCATCATGGCGTTCGACCGCTCATGCACGGCGATGCCGCCCAGGCAGGCCTTCTCGGGCTTGGCGGGATCGGCGCCGAAGGTCGCGACTGGCCGTTCCAGCCCGCCGCTGATGCTGACCGAGATCATCGCCGAGCACGCGGCCAGGGCGACGGCCGTCGTCGCCAGCGCCGCTCCGACGCGCAGAACCGCGCCGCGTTTCATCGCCCTCGCCCTCAGCAGCGGCCGTAGGGGACGTAGCCGACCTCGATCTCGTCGATGCGGACGGTCTTCAGCTCGCGCACCGCCATCTGGTCGAAGTCCGTGCTGCAGTTGAAGCCGGCATCGATGACGTAGTCCTCGCCCTTGGCCGCCTTGATGGCGTCGCGGATGCGGAAGGAGGCGTCGATCGTGGCGTCGCTGACCATCACGGCCGAGGCGCGAATGCCCGGCGACACGCGCGGACCGGCGCTTTCCAGATAGAGCCACGGGTCGGCCGCATTGCCGCACAGCATCAGGCAGTCGGCCTTGAAGTCGGCGTTGCCGCGCGCGGCGGCGAACTCGCCCATGGTCAGGTCGATCTTCTGCGGCAGATCATAGTCCTTCAGCGCCGCCAGGGCCTGGGTCGAGCAGGCCGGCGTCATCGGCACGGCGTAGCCGACGACCTCGTCGCCCTCGGCGCGGACGCGGACCGTGCAGCCGCCGATCTCATAGGTGCGTTCCTTGTCCTGAACCGTGCGGGCCGGACCCAGCTTGGATTCCAGATAGGCCACCTGCACGCCCATCATCTGGTCGATGGTCGGCGCGCCGCCCGTTGCAGGCGCGGCTTCAGGCGCCGCCTGGGTCGCCTCGGCCGGAGCGTCAGTCTTGTCGGCCGTCTTCTCCGCCTGACCGCAAGCGGCCAGTCCCGCCAGCACGCCCAGCACGGCGACGGTTTTCAGTCCTTGGAATGCGGTCATGATCTCTCCACGGCTCAGGTTGAGCGTCGCAAGCCAACGCACCGCCGCGCGAAGGGTTCTCGCGCACGAACGTCAGAGGGCCTTCACGATGCCTTCGACCATCTTCTTGGCGTCGGCGAACAGCATCATGGTGTTGTCGCGGAAGAAGAGTTCGTTCTCGACCCCGGCGTAGCCGCTGCCCATCGACCGCTTGATGAACAGGACGGTGCCCGCCTTCTCCACGTCCAGCACCGGCATCCCATAGATGGGCGACTGCGGATCGGTCTTGGCCGCCGGATTGGTCACATCGTTGGCGCCGATGACGAAGGCCACGTCGGCCGAGGCGAACTCGCTGTTGATGTCCTCCAGCTCGAACACCTCGTCATAGGGGACGTTCGCCTCGGCCAGCAGGACGTTCATGTGCCCCGGCATCCGGCCCGCAACGGGGTGGATGGCGTATTTCACCTCGACGCCTTCTTCCTTCAGCGTGTCGGCCATTTCGCGCAGAGCGTGCTGGGCCTGGGCCACCGCCATGCCGTAACCGGGCACGATGATGACCTTGGAGGCGTTCTTCATGATGAAGGCGGCGTCCTCGGCCGAGCCCTGCTTGACCGGCCGCGTCTCGACAGCCCCGCCGCCCGCCGCCGCGCCCGCCTCAGCGCCGAAGCCGCCCAGGATGACGCTGATGAAGCTGCGGTTCATGCCCTTGCACATGATGTAGCTGAGGATCGCGCCCGACGACCCGACCAGGGCGCCGGTGATGATCAGGGCGATGTTCTCCAGCGTGAAGCCCAGCGCCGCCGCCGCCCAGCCGGAATAGGAGTTCAGCATGGACACCACGACGGGCATGTCCGCCCCGCCGATGGGGATGATCAGGGTCGCGCCCAGGATCAGGGCGATGGCGAACACGCCCCAGAAGGCCCAGATCGCCGTCCCGCCCGTCCCGATCAGGATGCCGATCAGGAAGACCAGGGCCAGCGCCAGGGCGGTGTTGATGAGGTGCCGCGCCGGCAGGATGATCGGCGCCCCGCTCATCCGCCCGTCCAGCTTGGCGAAGGCGATGACCGATCCGGTGAAGGTGATGGCCCCGATGGCCACGCCCAGGCTCAGTTCGACGATGGACAGGGTCTTGATCCCGCCGGTCGCCGTGACGATGCCGAAGGCGTCGGGCGCATAGACCGCCCCCACCGCCACCAGACACGCCGCCAGGCCGACCAGGGAGTGAAACGCCGCGACCAGTTGCGGCATGGCCGTCATCGGCACGCGGTTGGCGATGACCGCGCCCGCGCCGCCGCCGACCACGACCCCGCCCGCGATCAGGGCCAGGGTCAGGGGGTCCAGGGCGCCCGACGTCCCCAGCGTCAGCAGGGTGACGCCGACGGCCAGAGCCATGCCGACCATGCCGAGGGTATTGCCCCGTCGGCTGGTCACAGGGCTGGACAACCCCCTGAGCGAGAGGATGAACAGAACCCCCGCCGCCAGATAGGCCAGCGCCGCGATCGATGCGTTCATCCCCTCCCCCCTTGTTTCATGCCTAGATCAGAAAACGTTGACCACGGCGGGCGCCGCGCCGTTGGTGCCGGCGGCGGTCGCCTGGCCGTTCTTGACCACGGCCACGCCGACCGGACCCTGGCCGCCCGTCTTGGTCACGCGGCAGCTGCCGTTGTCGCCCGGCAGACGACCGGCCATCCGGCCAGAGCCGGTGTGGTTGATGCGGTTCATGTGCACGCCCCTGATGGTCACCGGGGCGAAGCCGCACTCCAGCGTCCAGCTGGCGCCCTGGGGCGCAGCCACCGACCAGTGCAGGCCGGTATAGGGGTCATTGCCCACTTCGCGCGCGGATTGCGCCGAGGCAGCGCCGGCGACAGCGGCGGCCGACAGGGCCAGGACGGAGATCAGGGAAGCTTTCATCACGCAATACTCTTCGAGGTTAACGTTTGACGGATTGGGTGCGCGACAGACGCCACAGCGCCGCCGCGATGAACAGAGGCCCCAGCAGGATCATCGCCCAGTCGAAGACCGTCATCTGACGATCCTGGATGATGATGCGCGTCAGGACGGCGGCGAAAACCAGCACGACCCCGCAGTCCTGGAACCGCAGGCGCCCGATGGGGTCTTTCACCCGCACCCAGCTCCAGATCCACAGGGCCACGCCCAAGCCGGTGACGGCCCAGGAGGCATAGAAGGCCAGCAGGATAGGCGACAGGGTCACGAGGCGGCGGAACCTTCAGCCAAACGCTTGCGCCGCGCCCAGATTATACGAACGCCGCTCCAGGCGATAAACAGGGTGAACACCACGGCGCCCAGCGCCGCAAACTTGTCTCCAGCCTCCATCAACCCCGCCGCGCGCCAGATCAACAGGGCGACGCCGATCGGAAAGAAGACCAGCGCCAGGCCCAGTTCGACGCGGCGACGCGCCTCAGCCGACAACCTGCCGCCTAACGTAGCGGCCGCCAGAACCACCAACACGGCGACGGCCAGAAGAACTAGGATCAGGCCGTTGATAAGATTGTACATCAGGCGCGCTCCTTCTTCTTGTACATGGCCAGCATCCGGCGCGTGACCATGAAGCCGCCGAAGATGTTGACGCTGGCCAGGGTCACGGCGGCCACGCCCGCGCCCTTGGCGATCCAGGCGTTCGGCCCGCCCGCCTGCGCGCTCATCGCCGCCGCCGCGATCAGGCCGCCGACGATGATGACGCTGGAAATGGCGTTGGTCACGGCCATCAGCGGCGTGTGCAGCGCGGGCGTCACGCTCCAGACGACATAGTAGCCGACGAAGATCGACAGGACGAAGATCGCCAGGCGAAAGACGGTGGGATCGACGTGTTCCATCAGCCTCTCACTCCTTCATGCACCACGGCGCCGCCGTGGGTGACGACGGCGGCCTTGAGGATTTCCTCCTCCAGGTCGACCGCCAGGGCGCCGTCCTTGATCATCAACCCCAGGAAGGCGACCAGGTTGCGCGCATAAAGGGCGCTGGCGTCCGCGGCGATGCGGCCGGGCATGTTGCTCCAGCCGACGATCTTCACCCCATTGGCCGTGGTCACGACCTCGTTCGGCTTCGAGCCTTCGACGTTGCCGCCCGCCTCGACCGCCAGGTCGATGATGACCGAGCCCGGCTTCATCGAGGCGACGTGCGCCGCCGTCACCAGCTTCGGCGCCGGACGACCGGGGATCAGGGCCGTGGTGATCACCACGTCCTGCTTGATGATGTGGGCGGCGGTCAGTTCGGCCTGCTTGGCCTGATACTCGGCCGACATGGCCTTGGCGTAGCCGCCCGCCGTTTCAGCGGCCTTGAACTCTTCATCCTCGACCGCGACGAATTTGGCGCCCAGGCTCTCGACCTGCTCCTTGGCGGCGGGACGCACGTCGGTGGCCGTGACGACCGCGCCCAGGCGCCGCGCCGTGGCGATGGCCTGAAGCCCCGCGACGCCCGCGCCCATGACGAAGGTCTTGGCGGCGGCCACCGTCCCGGCGGCCGTCATCATCATGGGGAAGCCCTTGCCATAGGCGTAGGCCGCCTCGATCACCGCCCGGTATCCGGCCAGATTGGCCTGGGACGACAGCACGTCCATCACCTGCGCCCGCGTGATGCGCGGCACGAACTCCATGGCGAAGGCGGTGGCGCCTGCGCCCCTCAACGCCTCGACTGTGGCCTTGTCGCGCCAGGCGTCCAGCAGGCTGACCACCACCGCGCCGGGTTTCAATGCGCTGATCTCCGACGCCGTCGGGCCGCGCACCTTCAGCAGGATGTCCGCCCCGGCCAGCGCCGCCGACAGGTCCGGCTTCACGCTGGCCCCGGCCTCGGCGTAATCGGCGTCAGGCAAGGATGAGCCGAGGCCCGTCCCGGCCTCGACGCTCACCGTCGCGCCCAAGGCGATCAGCTTCTTCACCGTTTCAGGCGTAACCGCGCAGCGCGTCTCGCCTTCACGACGTTCACGGGTCACGGCGATGGCGACGGCCAAGCGAATCCCTCCCACTCCCTAGGGTCAGATCGACGTTAGGCCTAAGGTCGAAGGGTCGTCAAACAAGCAAAAGGCCCGCCGGACACGCCGACGGGCCTTGCTGCATTCAATAGGGGGATCGCGCTTAGTGCGCCTTCTTGCTCTTCAGCATGAAGTAGCCCGCCACCGACAGAACCGCGCCGCTGATGAAGGCGGGAACGAAGCCGGCGCCGACGGCGAACCACACCGTCAGGAACAGGATCAACACGGCCGTGGCCAGCGACAGCCACTTGGTCAGGCCCATGAACAAGCTCCAGGTCCAGGCCTGTTCCGAGATGTTCATATCCCCGTGGACGTGGGGGGTGGTCGCTTCAGCGTGCTGGTCGGCCATGGGGCATCCAAAAAAAGAGTCGAGATTTCGACGGCTCTTATAGCGAGGCCTGCGCGCGGCTCAAGCCCGTCAGGATCAAGGGCGCCTCAGTCGAGGCTTTCCAGCACTGAACGCGCGAAGGCGGCGACGTCGAAGGGCTTGCCCGCCGGGTCTTCGCCGCGCCGCACGATCACCACCTGGCGGCTGGGCACGATCACCACATACTGCCCCCGGTTGCCGAAGGCGGCGAAGGCGTCAGCGGGCACGCCTTCGGAGCGGTTCATCAGCCAGAAGGTCGCCCCATAGCCGAAGTTGCCCGTCGGCGGCTGCGGCCCGGTCGGGGCGGCGACATAGTCGCGCCAGCCCTGCGGCAGGAGGCGCCGCCCCTCCCACACCCCGTCCTGCAGATACAGCTGGCCGAAGCGGGCCAGATCGCGCGCCGTGGTCCAGACCTGGCTCGACAGGATGTAGTTGCCGCGCCAGTCGGTCTCGGCCCAGGTGTGCGTCATGCCCAGCGCATCGAACAGTTCGGCGGGCGGATGGGCGGTGAAGGTCGGAGCGGCGGCCATGGTCGCCAGCAGGGTGTCGTTGTTGGCGTAGCGATAGACCGTCCCCACCGGCGCCAGCAGCGGCCAGCCGGGCGCCTGTTCATCGACGGCCACGCCGCCGAAATAGAGGCCGTCAGTGCGGTTGCCCGCCGTGTCGCTGGTCAGGCCGGACGACATCCGCATCAGGGCGTCGACGGTGATGGCCGCGCGCGGATCGCCGGGGCGGCTCCAATTGGCGATGGCGGCGGGCGCCTTCACATCCAGTTCGCCGCGCTGGACCGCCGCGCCGATGACCGTTCCGGCCAGGCTCTTGGCCACCGACCAGGTGCGCTGGGGCGTGTTCGGGCCGAAGTCAGGCGCGTAGCGTTCCGCCACCCGCTTGCCGCCCTGCATGACCACGACGCCTGTGGTGTTGGTCCCTGCGCCGAAGCCCTGATCGAAGGCGCGCGCGACGGCGGCCTCCAGCGCGCGAGCGTTCCCCTTGGGCCGCGCGGTCGGCAGGTCCGGCGCCGAGGCCCGGCGCGCCAGCGGCGTCCGCTCAGGCGCAGCGCCCGGCGCATAGCCCATCGGCTCGATGACGCAGCCGCGCCCGTCGGTCCAGGTCGCGACGCGCGGCGGGGCGGCCTGATCCCAGGCGACGGTGACGGCGTTCCCGGCCATCTCGGCCTTCATGCTTCCGACCAGCGGCTGAAGCTCGGGATAGACGCCGACCAGCTCGTTCGCCTCGACGCTGGCGACCGTGCGATCGGCCCCCGCCGCACGCGCCGAATGCAGGGCGCTGCACACCGTCAACGCCTTATAGCCCGCCGCCAAGGCGCGGTGATTGGCGGAAGGCTCAGCCGTCTGGGCGAAAACCGTCGTCGGCAGGGCGAGAACGGCGGCGAGAACAAGAACGCGGGACACAGATTTCATGCGGCCACGCTTCAACGCCGCGCCCCGCCTGTCAACGCATTCCGCTCAGCCCAGCGCCTCGAACCGGTCGATCAGGCCTTCCAGCCGCTTGGTGCCGATGGTCCAGAAGGCCGGGTCGCGCGGGTTCAGGCCGAACGGCTTCAGCGCCTCGACATAGGTCCGCGCCCCGCCGCCCGACAGCAGGTCGCGATACAGGGGCGTAAAGGCCGCCGGATCCTTGGCCCGCGTCTCCATCAGCGCCGCGACCAGCAGGTCGCCGAACGCATAGGCGTAGACATAGAAGGGTGCGTGGACGAAGTGGCTGACATAGGCCCACCAGTCCTCATAGCCGGTCAGGTCCACTGCGGGCCCGAGGCTAGCGCCCAGTTCCTCCATCCAGATCTCGCGGATGCGCTCGACCGGCACCTCGCCCGCCGCCCGCTCGTCATGGAAGCGCGTCTCGAAACGGTGGAAGGCGATCTGGCGCACCACCGTGTTCAGCCCGTCCTCGATCCGGCCCGCCAGCAGGGCGCGCTGTTCGTCCGGCGTCGCCTCGGCCAGCAGGCGGTCGAAGGTCAGGCCCTCAGCGAAGATCGACGCCGTCTCGGCCAGAGTCAGCGGCGTATCGGCCAGCAGGCTGCCCTGCCCCGCCGCCAGCGTCTGGTGCACCCCGTGGCCCAGTTCATGCGCCAGCGTCAGCACGTCGCGCCGCTCGCCCATCCAGTTCAAGAAGACATAGGGGTGCCGATCCGCCGTCACCGGGTGAGCATAGGCGCCGGACTGCTTGCCCGCCCGCGCCCGCGCATCGATCCACGGCCGGTCGAAGAACCAGCCCGCCCGCTCGGCGAAGTCTCCGCCCAGATCAGCAAAGCTGGACAGCACCACCGCGCGCCCGCCCGCCCAGTCATAGCCGCGCGACGCCGCCGCCTCGATCGGCGCATTGCGGTCCCAGTGGGCCAGCCGATCCTTGCCCATCGCCTTGGCCTTCAACGCATAATAGCGATGCGCCAGACGCGGATAGGCCTGCGCCACCGCCTCGGCCATGGCGTCCACGCTCTCGCCGTCGACTTCATTGCCCAGATGGCGGCTGTCGGCGGGGCGTTTGAAGCCGCGCTTGCGATCCTCCAGCGCCTTTTCGGCGGCGACGGTGTTCAGCACCATGGCCATGGTCCGGGCGATGCCGGAAAAGGCCGTCGACAGGCCCTCGCCCGCCGCCTGACGCTTGGCGCCGTCCGCGTCGCTGAGACGGTTCAGCCCCTCGGCCAGGGTCAGCTCCTCATCCCCCACGGGTGCGCGCAGCACGGCCAGGGTCTCGTCGAACAGGCGCGGCCACTGCGCCTGAATCGGGCCGCGCTCAGCGATGAAGGTCTCCAGCTCGGCCGACAGTTCATGCGGCTTCATCGCCCGCACCCGGCGCAGCCACGGCGCCCAGCGCGCGGCGGGCGCATGAGCCGTCAGCGCCGCCTCCACCGCCGCCTCGTCCAGCGCATTGATCTCCAGCGTCAGCCAGACGGTCGGCGTGGCGATGACCGTCAGCTTCTCGCGCACATCGGCCTCGAAGCCTTGCGCCGCCGCATCCTCGCGGTTGGTCGAGGCGGCCAGGAAGGCGTAGGCGCCCAAGGCCCCCATCACGTCCGCCGCCTGCTCATAAAGCCCGATCGCCTCGTCCAGCGCCCGGCCCAGTTCGGCGCCCGACAGCGCGGCCAGCCGCCCCTGCCAGGCGTTCATCCGGTCGACCAACGCCCTGGCCCGCTCCAGATCGGCGGCGATGCGCGCATCCTCGCGCGAGGCGTAGAGGTCGGACAGATCCCACAGCGGGGCGTCGGCGAATTCGGTCGTTTTGACGGGCGCGTTCATGCCCCTGGTTGTGGGGAGGCGAAGGGCGCGATGCAAGCCGCTCTTCTCTCGGCAGGTCGGTCTCAAACCAGGACGATGAAAAGCGTCTTCCCTTCGCCCGCAAAATCGAGCACTGTTCAAATATGACCCATACCGCCCTCGACCCCACCGGCCGCGCCTCGCTGGAAGGCGCGCGCGGGCTCGCCGCCATCCGCATCGGGATCGGTCTGATCCAGGGGCTGGTTCTCTATCTGCTGTATCGCTCGGCGTCGGACGCCACGGCCCTGGCCTGGCCCGCGACCCAGCCGTCGCTGTTCGCCGCCCTAACGCTGGCGGCGGCGTTCGCGCCGATCATGCTGCTGGC
Source organism: Brevundimonas sp. RM1 (assembly GCF_052907225.1). Classification (NCBI taxonomy): domain Bacteria; kingdom Pseudomonadati; phylum Pseudomonadota; class Alphaproteobacteria; order Caulobacterales; family Caulobacteraceae; genus Brevundimonas; species Brevundimonas sp. RM1. The sequence goes on along the minus strand of NZ_JBRERY010000001.1, from coordinate 160,891 downwards.
GGGCGTCGGGCGGATGGGATGGAAGACGCTGGCGCTGTGGGGCGCGGTCGCGGCGGCGGTTCTGGCGCTGCTGGGCTGGCACGACGCGGCCCAGCAGGCGAGCGAGTATTTCCGCCCGCCCTATCTGCGCTTCCCGGTCGTGGGCTTCGCCGCAGCCGCCCTGTTCATCGCCCATCACCTGATCGTTCCGGCCGTCCAAGGGCGACGCTGGATCGCCGACTACGACGACTATTTCGACACGGCGTGGAAGGCCGGGGTGCAGCTGGTCCTGTCGCTGGGCTTCACCGGCGCCTTCTGGCTGCTGCTGTTCCTGGGCGCGGCCCTGTTCCGCGTCATCGGCCTCAGCTTCCTGAGCGACCTGTTGGGCGAGGAGTGGTTCTCCATCCCCGTCACCTGCCTGGTCTTCGCCGTGGCGGTGCAGCTGACCGACGTGCGCGGCGGCCTGATCCGGGGCGTGCGGACGGTGGCGCTGATGCTGCTGTCGTGGCTGCTGCTGGTCATCACCGTCCTGGTGGCGGGCTTCCTGGCCGCCCTGCCCTTCACCGGACTGGACGGGCTGTGGAAGACGGGCAGCGCCACGGCCCTGGTGCTGTCGGCCGCCGCCGCCCTGATCGTGCTGATCAACACCGCCTATCAGGACGGACGCGAGGACAATCTGCCGCCCGCCGCCCTGCGCCTGGCGGTGCGGGTCGCCTCGGTGCTGCTGACGCCGCTGATCCTGATCGCCGTCTGGGGCCTGTCCTTGCGTATCGGCCAGCACGGCCTGACGCCCGACCGCATCATCGCCTTGGCCTGCGCCCTGGTCGGCGTCCTGTACGCCGCCGGATACGGCTGGGCCGCCCTGTCGCCCCTGTGGCGCAAGACCGCCTGGATGAAGCCGCTGGAGCGCACCAACGTCCTGGCCGCCGTTCTGACGGTGCTGGTCATCCTGGCCCTGTTCAGCCCCCTGGCCGATCCGGCCCGCCTGTCCGTCAACGACCAGACCGCCCGGCTCAAGCGCGGCGCCGTCAGCGCGGCCCAGTTCGACTACGCCTTCCTGCGCTTCGGCGCGGGCAAGACGGGACGCGCGGCCCTGGCCGAACTGGCGAAATCCTCCGACGCCGAGATCGCCCGTCGCGCCAAGGCGGCCCAGGCCGTGACCTCGCGCTATGACATAGAGGAAGCCGCCCTGCCCCCGCGCGCGCCGAACATCGCCCCCTGGCCGGCGGACAAGCCCCTGCCCCCCGCCTTCCTGGCCCCGGCGCCGTCCGGCGATCCGCGCTACGCCTGCAACAGCGACGACAATTGCCTCGCCGCACAGCGCGACCTGAACGGCGACGGCCGCGACGAAATCCTGTTGGCGACCACTTACAGGATCGCCCTGTTCGCTCAGGGCGCCGACGGCCGCTGGGTCCATCAGGGCGACTATCAGGTTCCGCATTGTCCCGGTCCCGGCGGCCGCGATCTGCGCGAGTCGCTCAAGCACCCCGACCTGAAGACCGCCGCATCGCCCTGGCCCGATCTGAACATGGGCGCCGTGACCGGGCGGCTGCAGCCGGAAGCCGTCTGCCCGAAGCCCGCCCCCGTTAACCCCTGACTCAGGTCTCCGAAACCCGATCTTCATTCCCTCCGTTCTAGGGTTGTGTCGAAACGAGCCAGTCCCGACCCAATGAGGACGGCCGTTCGATGGTGATGTTGAAGGGTGTGCTCCAATGGCCAAGACCGTTCTGGTCGTCGACGATGATCCCACGCAGCGCCGCCTGATTCAGGCGGTGCTCGATCGTGAAGGCTACGCGGTCGTCCACGCCGAAAGCGGGGGCGAGGCCATCGACCGTCTGACCAAGGGCGGCGGCGCCGACGTGGTGCTTCTGGATCTCGTCATGCCCGGCCTGTCGGGCATGGAGGCCCTGGCCGAGATGCGCACGGCGGGCGTGGCCACGCCGGTCATCGTGCTGACGGCCAACGGCGGCATAGAGACGGTGGTCAAGGCCATGCAGGCCGGAGCCCAGGACTTCTTCGTCAAGCCGGTCGGCCCCGACCGCCTGCTGGTCGGCGTCCGCAACGCCCTGCAGATGACCCAGCTGACCGCCGAGATCGGCCGCCTGAAGAAGCGCGCCACGGGCCGCTCCTCCTTCGACGACATGGTCGGCGACAGCGAACCCATGCGGATGGTCAAGGCCCTGGGCCAGCGCGCGGCCAAGTCCTCCATCCCCGTACTGATCACCGGCGAAAGCGGCGTCGGCAAGGAGGTCATCGCTCGCGCCCTGCACGGCGCCTCGGACCGGGCGGGCAAGCCCTTCGTGGCGGTCAACTGCGGCGCCCTGCCCGCCAATCTGGTCGAATCCATCCTGTTCGGCCACGAGAAGGGCGCCTTCACCGGCGCGCACGAAAAACACGCGGGCAAGTTCGTCGAGGCGAACGGCGGCACCCTGTTCCTGGACGAGATCGGCGAACTGCCGCTGGACATGCAGGTCAAGCTGCTGCGCGCGCTTCAGGAAGGCGAGGTCGATCCCGTCGGCGGCAAACGCCCGGTCAAGGTCGATGTCCGCATCGTCTCGGCCACCAACCGCGACCCGGCCCAGCAGGTGAAGGAAGGCGCCTTCCGCGAAGACCTCTTCTATCGCCTGAACGTCTTCCCGATCGAGGCCCCGGCCCTGCGCGAACGGCGCGAGGACATCCCGGCCCTGGTCGAGCATTTCATCGCCCGCTTCAACGTCGAGGAAGGCAAGCGGGTCGCGGGCTGCTCGCCCGAGACCCTGGCCCTGCTGCAGGGCCACGACTGGCCCGGCAACGTCCGCCAGCTGGAGAATGCGGTCTATCGCGCCCTGGTCCTGGCCGACTCGCCCCTGCTGCAGCCGCACGACTTCCCGGCCATCTCGGGCGTCGCCGTGCCGCTGGACGCCGTGGCCGCTCCCCGGAGCGGCGAGCACGCGCCCGCCTCGGCCTCCGAGTCCGCCTCGAGCGACGAGGACGCCCAGCACGACAGCCCGGTCCGCATCACCGATGACCGCGGCCACGTCCGCACACTGGAGCAGATCGAACGCGACCTGATCCAGCACGCCATCGAGGTCTACTCCGGCCACATGTCCGAAATCGCCCGCCGCCTGGGCATCGGCCGCTCCACCCTCTATCGCAAGGTCCGCGAACAGGGCCTTGAGGAACAGCTCAAGGAAGCCGGCTGAGAGGCCCGCAGACCACAGGCGCAGGAACCCTCGCGCGCGCCTGACGCTTCCCTAGTGGGATTTCACACAGGGGCTGCACCATGGACGCACATTTCCGATTGGACGGCCACGTCGCCCTGGTGACGGGCGCCGGGGCCGGAATCGGCCGCGCCATCGCCGAGACCTTCGCCGCGGCGGGCGCCGCCGTGGCCGTCACGGACCTGGATGCAGCCAAGGCCGTGGCCGTGGCGGACGGCGTGGTCCGGGCCGGCGGACGCGCGGTCGGCCTGGCCTGCGACGTCACCGACGAAGCCCAGCGCATCGCGACTGTCGAGGCCGTGGTCGCGGCCTTCGGCAAGCTGACCCTGCTGGTGAACAATGCGGGCGGCGGCGGCCCCAAGCCCTTCGACATGCCCATGAGCGATTTCGAGCGCGCCTATCAGCTCAACGTCTTCGCCCCCTTCCGCTTCATGCAACTGGCGGCGCCGCACATGCAGGACGCAGGCGGCGGGGCGATCCTGAACATCACCTCCATGGCCGGGGACAACAAGAACGCCCGCATGGCCTCCTACGGTTCGTCCAAGGCGGCGGTCAGCCATCTGACCCGCAACGTCGCCTTCGACCTGGGTCCGCGCGGCGTTCGCGTCAACGCCATCGCGCCAGGCGCGATCAAGACCGACGCCCTGGCCGGCGTCCTGACGCCCGAGATCGAACAGGCCATGCTCAAGCACACGCCGCTGGGCCGCCTGGGGCAGCCCGAGGACATCGCCCGCGCGGCCCTGTTCCTGTGCTCGCCCGCCGCGTCGTGGATCAGCGGCCAGATCCTGACCGTCTCCGGCGGCGGCGTTCAGGAACTGGACTGACCCACGATGCTTGAGGCTTCCAAACGGCGGCGGTTCCGGCCACAGGTCTCCCCGCCAGTTCAACCGGGGGGAGCCCGCCATCTTGTTTCGTCATACCGCCGCCGTTCTGACCGTGGCGTCCGTCGTCGCCCTGACCGCCTGCTCCAACGCCGAGGCCCCGCCCCCGGCTGAAGCCGGCGCTTCCGCCCTTTTGTCCAAGGCCGCCCTGCCGTCCGAGTGCGTGGATCACCCGCTTCTGGCGGCCATGCCGACGGTCCAGACCATCGCCAGCAAGCCGCTGACCGAGGTCGAGTGCCAGCCCTTCTCCATCTCCATGACCTATGGCGAGCCGGGGACCAGCGCCGAAATCCTGCTGATCGATTCCAAGGCCCCCGTTCCCGAGGAAAGCGGCCCCATGTCCGGCCTGCTCGCCGCGGCTCAGGAGACCGCCTTCAAGAGTGTCGGCGCGGGCGTTGAAATGACCAAGGGCCTGCGCGAAGCGGCCCTGTCCTCCCCGCCCGCCCTGGCTTCGATCGGCGGCGAGGACTATCTGCCCGTGGTCATGGACGCTCCGTCCGGCGAGCCCATCGTCATCGGCGTCGAACCCAAGGATTCAGGCGGCCGCGTCGGCTCGGCGATGAGCGCGCTCAAGGGCCGCTACGGCCTGACCATCCATATCGAACAGGACGACCTGTCCGGCGCGGCGGCCGCCCGCACGGCCTATCAACCCTATCTGTCGGCCATGCGCCTGAACGCCCTGCCCTGAAAGCGATTGGAAGGGCGGCTGAGTTCGCCTCCGCCGCCCTTCGCCATCGTTTCGCTGTCCCCGAGTCAGTTCCGGCTGACCGTCAGGGCGTAGGCGCCTTCCGATCCCCGGCGCGCCGTGGCGCGAGGCTGGAACGGGGTGATGACATAGGTCGTGTCCTTGGCGGCCTTCAGCTCGGCCGTTTCGCCCTCGACCTCGCCCCGGAACACGGCCGCGCCGCTCTGGTCCGCCGCGTCGCTGATGTTGAAATACAGGTTGGTGTTGGACGGTTTGAAGGCGACCTTCAGCGTCTGTCCCGCCGCGACGGGTACGGCGTAGACCGGCGCCGCATAGCCCTTCACCGTTCCTTCCTTCGTCACCGATCCGGCCCGCTCGAAGGTCAACACCTCCAGCGTGGAGCCTTCCTCACGAACGAAGGCGCGCGCGGCGGCCTCGTCGACGACAGGCAAGGCCAGGACGGCGTTCGGCGTCGGGCTGACCGCCTGGGGCGCCGCCGCCGGGCCGCCGCTGAGATCGACCGTCGCCTCAGACGCGGCCTCGGGCGCCGCCCCCGGACGATCGCCGCACGCCGCCAGCGCCAGGCTCAAACTCAGAAGGCCGCCGATCAGGGCGGCGGGGGCGAAGGGTTTCATCAGTCTTCCCTCTCAAGAGGCTTGGATATCCGCAGGCGCAACGCACGGCCAAGCTGAACGGTTGCGGGCTTCATTCAACCTCATCGGGCGTCGACGGGCTTTCTTTCCGGCGTCGCCCGAATCGACGCGGTTCGCCCTTGGCCTTGGCCGTGATCTCTTTCAGCTTGCGGCCCTGCATGGCCGACAGCGCCTGGCCCGGCGCGCCCTTTTCCGGGTCGGCGAAGGCGCGGCCATGGGTCTGGATTCGCTCGCCCACCGAATCGAGGAACTCCCCCTCCCATTCGGACAGGGAAACGCCCGCCTTCTCTGCCGAGCGGCGGGCGCGTTTCAGGGCATTGAGCGCGGATCGTTTCGCCGCCTCCTTCTGCTGCTCCCAGGGGCTCAGAGAAGGTTTGGTTTTAAGGGCGCCGCCGCCCTTCAGGCTGCTGGAGCGTGAAGGGCCGTCGCCGGAGGGCTTGAAGGGCGTGCGCTTCAGGCCCGCCTCCTTCAGATCTCGCCGAGAGCCGAGAGGTAGAGGTCCAGAATCGCTTCTTCTTCCTGACGCTTGGCCTTGTCCTGCTTGCGCAGGCGCAGAACCTTGCGCAGCACCTTGACGTCATAGCCTTCGCCCTTGGCCTCAGCGAAGACCTCCTTCATGTCGACCATGACGGCCTGCTTGTCCTCTTCGAGGCGCTCCAGGCGTTCGATGATCGAGCGAAGACGGCCCTGGGCCGTGGCGGTCAGGACGTCGGGGCTGGCGTCGAAGGAAGCGTCGTCCATGACTGAACTCCAGAACTCAAATCAAGCTGCGCCCTCAAGCAGGCCAAGGGCCGCCAGGGCAGGAAAGAACCGCGCCCTCAAGCAGGCCTAGGGCCATTGGGACGACTTGGAAAAGAATCACTAGTCAGACGCGAGCCTGCGCTCAACGCCGGACGCGAAAAAGCCGCGGACAACGCCCGCGGCCCTGTGGATAGTCATCCCATCCACCGACGGTCGGCGCGCGCCTCGCCCGCGAAAGGCGGGGCGCGCCGATCGCGCCTGATCAGCCTTGCTTGGCTTTGAAGCGCGGGTCGGTCTTGTTGATGACGTACAGAACGCCCTTGCGGCGAACGATCTTGCAGTCGCGGTGGCGACCCTTCAGCGACTTCAGCGAGCTACGGACCTTCATGGTCGGACGTCCCGGTTGGAGGCCCGTGAGGGCGAGTAAAACAAAAGAGCCGCGGGCGAACCTGCGGCGGAGGCGGTCGTATAGAGAGGCCTTCGCCTTTCGTCAACATTCCGCGCGGGGAATCCGCTGGAGGCCTGGCCCCCGAGTCGAACGGAGGATCTCCGGACTTGCACGTCCGGCGCGTCGCCCCTCCGCCACCAGGCCGTGCTCAGGGAACGCCGCAATGTAAATTCGGCTGATTAACCGCCTGCTTTCAAGAATGGTTAACGGCGCTTTCACCCTTATCACGGAAACTCATCGGACCTTCGCGCGCTTGTGATTGGTCGTGGAATTCGGGGGCGTTAGCCTGTGACTATGCGTATCGCTTATCGTCTTCTGTTGTTGGGTTCGGTCGCCGCCTGCACCCCCATGGTTCCCACGCCGCCGCAGCCCCAGCCTGCGCCGCCGCCCGTGGTCGAGCCTGCGCCCGCCACGCCGGCCCCCACGCCGCCGCCCGCCCAGACGGACCTCAGCGAGGCCTACGACCACGCCAGCTTCGACGCCTGGAAGCAGAGCTTCCTGGAGCGCCACGGCGGCGCCCGCAAATGGGAGTACGCCCGCGAGCTGGAGAGCGTGACGCCGAACCCCAGCATCATCCGCCTGGACCGCAACCAGCCCGAATTCTCGCGCCCCGCCGGGGTCTATATCCAGAACGCCACCACTCCGGCGCGAATCGCCATGGCGCGCCAGCGCGTCGACCGCGTGCCGTGGGACGTGACCCAGAAGTACGGCGTGCCGACCGAAATCCTGCTGGGCGTCTGGGCGCAGGAAAGCGCCTTCGGCCAGGTCCAGGGCGATTTCGACGTCATCCGCTCGCTGGCGACCCTGGCCTATGACGGCCGCCGCCGCGCCTGGGCCGAGGATCAGCTGAAACACGCCCTCGACATCGTGGTGACCGGCAAGCGCGACCGCGCGGGGCTGAAAGGCAGCTGGGCCGGAGCCATGGGCCAGACCCAGTTCATGCCGGACAACTATCTGCGTCTGGGCGTCGATCAGAACGGCGACGGCAAGGTCGACATCTGGGGCTCGGACGCCGACGCCCTGGCCTCGGCGGCGAATCTGCTGGCCCAGGCGGGCTGGAAGCGCGGCCAGGGCTGGGCCTATGAAGTCACCCTGCCCTCCAACTTCGACTACAGCCAGGCCGAGGGGCCGAAACATCCCTGGTCTTACTGGACCGCGCGCGGCGTGCGTCTGGCCGACGGCTCCTCGCCCAACAGCGCCGAGGCGGCCGAGGGCGCGGCCATCCTGCTGCCGCAGGGCGCCAAGGGCCCGGCCTTCCTGGCCCTGCCCAACCACTACGTCATCCGCCGCTACAACAACTCCGTCAGCTACGCCCTGGCCATCGGCATGATCGCTGACGGGGTGGCGGGCAAGCCTGCGCTGAAGGCCTCCTGGCCCAACGACGGCCCCCTGACGCGGGATCAGAGAATCGGCGCCCAGCAGGCCCTGACCCGCATGGGCTTCGACACCCAGGGCGTCGACGGCGTCATCGGCTCCAACACCCGCGCCGCCCTGCGCCGCTGGCAACAGGCCAATGGGCGGACGGCGGACGGCTATCTGACAGACGTGCTGGCGGATGAACTCATCCGCCGGGCGCGATAGCGTCCTTCTCCCCTTGTGGGAGAAGGTGGCCCGTCAGGGCCGGATGAGGGGTCTCTCCGAAATCAGATGCAAGGATTGCGAGGCTAACGTCCCGCAACCCCTCATCCGTCAGGCTTCGTCCGCCACCTTCTCCCACAAGGGAAGAAGGAAGCCTCAGCCCTTCATCCGCCAGGTCGCGCCCTGCGGGCCGTCCATGACAACGACGTTCAGTTCGTTCAGCCGGTCGCGGATGCGGTCGGCCTCAGCCCAGTTCTTGGCCGTGCGAGCGGCGGCGCGTTGTTCCAGCAGGCCCTCGACCTCGGCCTTCAGCCCTTCGTCGACGCCCGAGAACCACTCCGCCGGATCGGCCTGAAGCACGCCCAGGATCGAGGCCGCCGCGATCAACCGCCCCTTGGCCTCGGCCACCGCGCCTTCGTCGCCCGCCGTCATGCCCCGCTCGATATCGCTGGACAGGGCGAACAGGGCCGCCATGGCGCCCGGCGTGTTCAGGTCGTCCTCGATGGACTTCATGAACTCGACCGGCGGCTCGACCTCCGCCGCCTCGACCCCGGCCGCGCGGTGCAGGGCGCCGTAGAGGCGATCCAGGTTCTTGCGGCTCTGCTCCAGCAAGGTCTGGTTCCAGTCCAGCGGCTGACGATAGTGGGCGCTCAGCAGGGCCCAGCGCACCACCTCGCCCGGCATGGCCTGCACCAGATCGTGCAGCAGCAGGACGTTGCCGATCGACTTGGACATCTTCTCGGCGTCCACGGTCAGGAAGCCGTTGTGCATCCAGTAGCGGGCGTATTCGTCGTGCGCCTCCTCGCCGTGGGCGTGGCCGTGGGCGCAGACCCCTTGCGCGATCTCGTTCTCATGGTGCGGGAAGACCAGGTCGATGCCGCCGCCGTGGATGTCTATGGGCAGGCCCAGCGTCTCCTCGATCATAGCCGAGCATTCGATGTGCCAGCCGGGGCGCCCCTCGCCCCACGGCGACGGCCAGGACGGCTCGTCCGCCTTGGACGGCTTCCACAGCACGAAGTCGTGCGGGTTCTTCTTGTAGGGCGCGACCTCGACGCGGGCGCCGGCGATCATGTCGTCCAGATTGCGCCCCGACAGCGCGCCGTAGGACGGATAGGACGACACGTCGAACAGCACATGGCCCTCGGCGGCATAGGCGCAGCCGGCGTCGATGATGGCCTGGATCTGTTTGGTGATCGCCTCGATGTAGTCGGTGACGTGCGGGGCGATGTCGGGCGGCGAGACGTTCAGCAGGCCCATGTCGGCCAGATAGGCGGCCTCATAGCGCGCGGTGATCTCGCCGATGGCGACGCCTTCCTTGGCGGCCTTGGCGTTGATCTTGTCGTCCACGTCGGTGACGTTGCGGGCGTAAACCACCTTGTCCGCGCCGTAAGTGCGGCGCAGCAGGCGCACCAGCACGTCGAACACCACCGGCGGGCGGGCGTTGCCGATATGGGCGTAGTCATAGACCGTCGGGCCGCAGACATAGAGGCTCACCCGGTTCGGATCGCGCGGCGCGAACAGGCGCTTTTCACGGCGCAGGGTGTCGTGGATGTGCAGGGCCATGGGTCAGGTCTTTTGCGAGTTTTCTTGCGGGACTGAGGAGGTGTCCCATATAGCGGCCTGATAGACAGTCAGGGCCGCGCGCCCAAGTCCATATATATTTGTATTCTGAACAGGCGCTCTCGCCGCCGCCGGATCGTTTCATGAGCAGCACCCCCGCCAAGCCCGTCCTCGTCGCCAATGAGGCGCCCCAGCGTCCCAGCCGCGAACAGGCTCTGGAGGCCGTGCGCACCCTGATCGCCTGGGCCGGCGACAACCCCGACCGCCCCGGCCTGCTGGACACGCCCAAGCGCGTGGTCGACGCCTATGGCGAATGGTTCGACGGCTATGACGCCGATGCGGGCAAGGAGCTGTCGCGCACCTTCGAGGACGTGACCGGCTATGACGACATGGTCATCCTGCGCGACATCGAGGTCGAGAGCCACTGCGAGCACCACCTGGCCCCCTTCCTGGGCAAGGCCTACGTCGCCTATCTGCCGGGCGAGAAGGTGGTGGGCATCTCCAAGCTGGCGCGCGTGGTCGAGATCTTCGCCCGTCGTCTCCAGAACCAGGAGACCCTGACCAACGACATCATCGACGCCATCGAATCGCACCTGCAGCCCAGGGGCGTGGCCGTGCTGGTCGATGCGGCGCACCAGTGCATGACGACGCGCGGCGTGCATCACCGCCACGTCTCGACCATCACCACCCGCTTCACCGGCGCCTTCAAGAACGACCCGGCCCTGGCCGAGCGATTCCTCAAGCTGGCTCGAGGCTGAGAGTCAGCGACGGGATTCCGGGGCTGAATTGATCGCGGCCAGGGCGGCCCTGCGCCGAATTCGCAATCTTATTCTCCTGCGGCGTCATTTCCTCGCATTCGACGGCTTTACAAGCCTGCTTCAGGACGCCAAGAGACGAGCCAGACTTTCAGTGTGGTCCGCCGGAGGGTGCGGATCTTGATGGAGACGAGGGCGTAATGGGCGCGAAACTTTCCTCAGGCGGTGGCGGCGGCAAGCTGGCGCAACAGAACGCGGACATCAACGTCACGCCGTTCGTTGACATCATGCTCGTGCTGCTGATCATCTTCATGGTCGCGGCGCCGATGGCTACCGTGTCGATCAAGCTGGACCTGCCGCCCGCGACGCCGCCGGCGCCGGACGCCGAGAAGCCGAAAGAGCCGGTCTACATCACCATCCAGGAAAACGGCTCGCTCTACATCGCCGAGACGGAAACCACGATCGCCAAGCTGACGGCTGACGTGTGCGCCGCCCAGGCCGTGACGACGGACTGCCGTGAAGAACGCGTCTTCGTCCGCGCCCAGCCGGAAGTGAAGTACAACCAGTTCATGGAAGTCATGAACAAGCTTCAGGAAAACGGCTTCTACAAGGTCGGCCTCCTGAACGAAGACATCACCTGAGACGGTCGGTAATCGACAGTCTGGAAAAGGGTCGCCTCGGCGGCCCTTTTTCTTTGCCCGTCAGCCATCGACCGCTTGCGCCCTCCCCCTGTTCCAGCCTCAATGCGCGCCTCGAATGAGGGGGAGTCAATCATCATGCGTCGCCGCACCTTCCTGTCCGCCCTGCCCGCCGGAGCCCTGATGGCGGGGGCCGCCAGCGCCCAGCAGGCGCCGAACGCCGCCACGCCTTCCGCCAATCCGGCCTCCGTCCAGCCCGCCCCTGCGCCAGACCCCTACGCCGGCGTCGGCATCGGCGACCGCATCACCGGGCCGCGCTTCGTCGGCCGCTCGACCGTCTGGGGCGCGAACGGCGCCGCGGCCACGGCCCATCCGGCCGCCACCCTGATCGGCCTGGACACCCTGCGACGCGGCGGCTCGGCCATCGACGCCGCCATCGCCATCAACGCCGCCCTGGGCTTCCTGGAGCCGACCGCCAACGGCATCGGCGGCGACGCCTTCTGCCTGATGTGGGATCCGGCGCAGAAGAAGGTCGTCGGCTTCAACGGCTCAGGCGCCAGCCCGCGCGGCCTGTCGCTGGCGACCGCGCGATCCAAGGCCGGGCCGGACGGCTATCTGCCCCACTACGGCGCCGTCACGGTCAATGTCCCCGGCACGGTCGACGCCTGGTGGAGCGCGCACCAGCGCTACGGCAAGCTGCCGTGGAAGGACGTCCTGCTGCCCGTCGCCGAACTGTGCGAACAGGGCGTGCCGGTGCCGCAAGTCGTGGCCTACTATCTCGAACGCGGCATGGCCAACTTCGACAAGAGCGCCGCGACGATCGAAGAGAACGACAACCGCAAGAAGGTCTGGCTGACCGGCGGCCGCACGCCGAAGACGGGGGAAATCTTCGCCAACCCGGACCTCGGCCGCACCTACCGCATGATCGCCGAGGGCGGCCGCGACGCCTTCTATGACGGGGTGATCGCCGACCACATCGAACGCTATTTCAAGCGCATCGGCGGCTGGATGACCCGCGCCGACCTGGCCGCCCACCGCACCGAATGGGTCGAGCCGCTGATGACCACCTATCGCGGGGTCGAGGTCTATTCGCTGGGTCCGAACACCCAGGGCCTGTCGACCAATCAGATCCTGAACATCTGCGAGCAGTTCGACCTGAAGGCCATGGGCTTCCAGTCCGCCGCCTCCATCCACGTTCAGGCCGAGGCCAAGCGCCTGGCCTTCGAGGACCGCGCCCGCTACTTCGCCGACGAGCGCTTCGCCAAGGCCCCGACCGCCTGGCTGAACTCAAAGGCCTACGCCGCCGAACGGGCGAAACTGATCCGCCCCGACCGCGTCATGGACCGCGTCTTCCCCGGCGATGCGCCGACGCAGGGCGACACCACCTACTTCAGCGTCGCCGACAGCGACGGCATGATGGTCAGCTGGATCCAGTCCAACTATCGCGGCATGGGCGGCGGTCTGACGCCCGACGGCCCGGACGGCCGGACGCTGGGCTTCATGTTCCAGAACCGCGGCGAGCTGTTCGCCCTGAGCGACGGCCACCCGAACGTCTATGCGCCGGGCAAGCGCCCCTTCCACACCATCATCCCCGGCTTCGCCTGCAAGGACGGAGAGCCGTGGATGGCCTATGGCGTCATGGGCGGCGGCATGCAGCCGCAGGGACAGGCCCAGATCATCATCAACATGGTCGACTACGGCCTCGACCCGCAGGAAGCCGGCGACAGCCCGCGCTGGCAGCACTACGGCTCGTCCGAACCGACCGGCCAACCGGCCGAGGGCGTGGGCAAGCTGCATCTTGAATCCGGCGTGCCCGAAGCGACCAAGCGGCAGCTGGCGGCCATGGGCTGGGATCTGGGCCCGCCCGACGGCGGCTTCGGCGGCTATCAGAACGTGATGAAGCAGATCAACGAACAGGGCCGCTGGACCTACGGCGCGGCGACCGAGATGCGCAAGGACGGCAACGCCCTGGCCTATTGAGAACCGGACATGACTGACCTCTCCGGGCGTTGGGCCGGCGTTTACTTCTATCCGGTGGACGCTGAGTTCAATCCTTACGACGACCTGCCGCCGACGCCGTTCGAAGCGCAGATTCGTGATGCGGGCGGAGAGGTCACAGGCTCCACTCTGGAACCCGACACACTCGGCCCTCCCGGTGCTCCGCCGATCCCTGCGCGGCTGGAAGGCCATCATTTTGACGGCCAGCTGGTCTTCACCAAGTTTCCTGACGGCGGCGGCCAGACCCATTCCATCGACTATATCGGCTCGATATCGACGGACGGGAACAGCATCGCCGGGCGCTGGGTGATCCATGGCGACTGGTCGGGGACCTTCCGGATGCAGCGTAAGCCAACACCGGTTAACGCAGCGCTTGATGTCGCCGCGACGGCTTGACCTGACGCCGCGTCAATCGGCTAGAGTTCGTTTCTAAACAGGACGGACCTATGACCGATCTCGTCACGCGCGACTTCATCGCCCCGGCCGCCGACGGTTATCCGCTGTCGATGCGGCTGGTGTCGGCCGCAGAGCCGCGCCTCGCCGTGCTGGTGTCATCCGGCACGGGCTTTCCCAAGGGCTTTTACGAACGGTTCGCCCGCTATCTGGCCGAGCGGGGCGCGGCGGTGCTGACCTATGATTTCCGGGGCATCGCCGGGTCGCGGCCGGATGAGCTGAAGGGCTCGACCATCGACTATCCCGACTGGGGGCGGCTGGACATGCCCGCCGCCCTGGACGCCCTGATCGAGGCGGCGCCGGACCTGCGCGTCGTCCATGTCGGCCACAGCGTCGGCGGCCATTTCCTCGGCTTCATGCCCAATCACGACCGGATCGAGCGGCACGCCTTCGTCTCGGTCGGGACCGGCTGGTGGGGCGGGCACCATCGCAGCTACAATCCGATGGAGTTGTTCTTCTGGCTGGGCTTCGGCCCGTTCAGCCTGATGCGCCACGGCTACATCAAGGGCGGCGGCCTGTGGGCCGGGACCGATCTGCCGCGCGGCGTCTTCACCACCTGGCGGCGCTGGTGCCTGAAGCGCGCGTATTTCTCCAAGGAGTTGGAGACAAGCCTGCGGCCGCATCATTATGAGGCCGTGACCGCGCCGATCCGCTCATGGATCTTCACCGACGACCCCATCGCCACGCCCAGCACCGCGCGCGATCTGTTGAGCGTCTATCCCAACGCCCGCTCGAACATGAGCGTCCATGCGCCCGGCGACTTCGGCGCGCGGCGCATCGGCCACGAAGGCGCCTTCCGCAAGGGGATGGAGCCGTTGTGGGACCGGATTTTCCACTGGCTGGACAATGGCGACGCCTGAGCGGGCGCCTATATCCCAGGCTCATCTTCCCACCGGAGCCTCCCCCATGCCCTATTCCGATCAGCCGACCGTGACCGCCTCGGGCGTGGAGATTCCCCTGCTCGGTTTCGGCACCTGGCAGCTGGAGGCCGACGACGCCCGTCGCATGGTGCGCGAAGCCCTGCGCATCGGCTATCGCCACATCGACACCGCCTGGATCTACAAGAACGAGAAGGCGGTCGGCGACGGCATCGCCGACGCCGTGGCCGAAGGGATCGTCACGCGCGACGACATCTTCGTCACCACCAAGATCTGGGTCGAGCATTTCCAGCACGACGCCCTGCTGCGTCAGGCCGAAGAGTCCGCCCTCAGCCTGGGTCTGACGCCGGACCTGCTGCTGCTGCACTGGCCCAAGCCGACGCCCGCGCTGGCGGAAACCATCGACGCCCTGAACGAGGCGAAGGAAAAAGGCTTCACCAGGAACATCGGCCTGTCCAACTTCCCCTCGGCCCTGTTCCGCGAGGCCGCCGCCCTGTCGAGCGCGCCGCTGATTACCAATCAGGTCGAATACCACCCCTATCTGTCGCAGAAGACGCTGATCGAGACGGCGCGCGATCTAGGGTCGTCCATCACCGCCTGGTCGCCGCTGGCCCAGGGCAAGATCGCCGACGACGCCGTGATCGGCGAAATCGCCAGGGCGCACGGCAAGACCAACGGCCAGATCACCCTGCGCTGGATCATCCAGCAGGGCGTCATCGCCATTCCGCGCACGGCCAAGGAAAGCCGCGCGGCCGAGAATTTCGACCTCTTCGACTTTGAGCTGTCGGCCGACGAAATGGCGCGGATCAGCGCCCTGGCCCGCCCCGACGGCCGCATCGGCGACTGGCTGGACGAGGCCTTCCAATGGGATCAGGATGCCTGATCCGACACGGTTCTAGGGCGCATGCGCCGAGGAGGACGTCATGGGTTCGGTTCTGGGCTTTCCGGGGATTGATCCGATGGACGCCGTCGTCGGCGCGCGCATCCGCCGCTGGCGCGACCGGCGCGGCGTGGCCTTCGCCGACCTGGCCGCCGCCATCGACCTGACGCCCGAGGCCCTGCGCCGGGTCGAGGCGGGCCGCGAGCATCTGGATTCCGCGCAATTAGACGCCGCCACCCGCGCCCTGCGTCTGCCGGTGTGGGCGCTAGTGTCCGACGCCCCGGCCTATTGATCGCCGACGCGTGACAGACGGCGCATGTCCGCCTAAGCGTCAGCGCATGGCCTACAAGTCCCTGCGCGATTTTCTTGAGACCCTCGAAGCCGACGGCGAACTGGTCCGCGTGTCCGAACCCGTCTCCACCCATCTGGAGATGACCGAGATCCAGACCCGCCTTCTTCGCAACGGCGGCCCGGCGGTCCTGTTCGAAAAGCCGGTCATGCCCGACGGCACGATCAGCCCCATCCCCTGCCTGGCCAATCTGTTCGGCACGGTGAAGCGGGTCGCCATGGGCGTGACGCTTGAGGGCAAACAGCGCACCACGGCGGGCGAACTGCGCGAGGTCGGCGAACTGCTGGCCTTCCTGCGCAATCCGACGCCTCCGCGCGGGCTGGGCGACGCGATGGAGATGCTGCCCCTGGCCCAGACCGTCATGTCCATGCGGCCCAAGACAGTGAAGAAGGCCCCGGTTCAGGAAGTCGTGCTGAAGGGCGATCAGATCGACCTGACCGCCCTGCCGATCCAGGGCTGCTGGCCCGGCGAGCCCGCGCCGCTGATCACCTGGGGTCTGGTCGTGACCAAGGGGCCGTCGGACGAGCGCGAGGACGACTTCAACCTGGGCATCTATCGGATGCAGGTGCTGGGCAAGGACAAGGCCATCATGCGCTGGCTGGCCCACCGCGGCGGCGCCCAGCACTACGCCCGGCACAAGAAGGCGGGCAAGCGCGAGCCCCTGCCCTGCGCCGTCGTGCTCGGCGCCGATCCGGGAACCATCCTCGCCGCCGTGACCCCGGTGCCGGAAACCCTGTCGGAATATCAGTTCGCCGGCCTGATGCGCGGCTCCAAGGCCGAACTGGTCCCATGCAAGACCGTGCCGCTGATGGTCCCGGCCCAGGCCGAGATCGTGCTGGAAGGCCACGTCCTGCTGGACGAGTTCGAGGACGAAGGCCCCTACGGCGACCACACCGGCTACTACAACTCGGTCGAGAAGTTCCCGGTCTTCCAGGTGACGGCCATCACCATGCGGAAAGACCCCATCTATCTGACCACCTTCACCGGCCGTCCGCCTGATGAACCGTCGGTGCTGGGCGAGGCCCTGAACGAGGTCTTCATCCCCCTGATCCGCCAGCAGTTCCCCGAGATCACCGACTTCTGGCTGCCGCCCGAGGGGTGCAGCTACCGCATCGCCGTGGTGTCGATGAAGAAGGCCTATCCGGGCCACGCCAAGCGCGTGATGATGGGCTGCTGGAGCTATCTGCGCCAGTTCATGTACACCAAGTGGATCATCGTCGTGGACGACGACATCAACGCCCGCGACTGGAAGGACGTCATGTGGGCCGTCTCGACCAAGATGGACCCGGCGCGCGACATCACCGTCATCGAGAACACCCCGATCGACTATCTGGACTTCGCCAGCCCCGAGAGCGGCCTGGGCTCCAAGATCGGTCTGGACGCCACCGACAAGTGGGAGCCCGAGACCAAGCGCGAATGGGGCGAGGAGATCCGCATGGACGAGGCCGTGGTCGAGCGGGTCAATGACATCTGGGACAGCCTCGGCCTCCCCGGCGACGGTGCGCCGATCTGGAAGCGCAGAACCGGTCTTTAGGAACCGATTGCAAAAACTCGTCTCGCCAGAGAACCCAAATGGCTGATCGGCGTTCAGCTTCCCGACCGAAGGAACGGCGACGCTCGGGGCGCGCTGATCGGCTTAGGGGAATCCATATGATTTCACGCACCAGCGCCGGCGTCGCCACGCTCGCACTCGCCGCCGCGCTCAGCCTTTCGGCGTGCGGCGACAGCAAGGGCAACGCCGAGAATCCGGCGCCCAAATCGGTCGCCCAGGCGGCGGGCAACGAGGCCACGCAAGAGAAGATGAGCCTCTACATCGACGCCTTCAACGCGCTGATCGACGACCCCTGGGGCGTGACCAAATACTACGGCGAGTATCAGAAGCTGGATATTCCCAACGCCTCGGCTTCGGCGACCCTGCACTTCCCCGAGAACATCTCCCATTTGGAACGGGCGATCGAGAAGCTCAAGCAGGGCCGCGCCCTGAACGGCGCCAATCAGGGCAAGAAGGCGGATGAGACGGTCGACAAGCTGATCCCGCAACTGGAGGCGCTTCTCGCCCAGTGGCGCACGTTGGACCCCTACTTTGAGTCCCGCGCCTATCGCGAAGACAATCTGGCCAAGGCCAAGGGCGCGCACCCCGCACTAATGCAGGCCTATCAGGGCAGCGTCAGCGGGATCGAGGCGCTCGACGCCGCCCTTTCCGAATATCAACGCGCCAGCAACGCCGCGAAGATGGAAGCCATGCGCAAGGCCGGCCACGCCGCCGAGGCCAGCGTCCTGGACGCCATGCAGAAGGCCGACTTCTTCACCAATGCGGTGATGGAGAACAACAAGACCGAAGCCGACCGCCTCTTGCCCGATCTGGAGGCCTCCGTCGCCAAGCTGCGCGAGGAACAGGCCAAGATGCCCTCGGACAGCCGCAACCGGTCCACCCTGAACAGCATCGCCGACAACCTCAGCGGCATGATCGGCGAGTATCGCGACTTCAAGCAGACCGGGGCCGACGGCTACCGCGAGCAGGTCGTGGACAGCTACAACAGCGCGATCGGCAACATGAACCGCGTGGAACTGCCCGCGTAACGACCCTGCGTCCGGCCGTCACGCGCGGCCGGACGCGCTTCTCGCGAACTGCGCCGGGGTTGCCAGACGGCTGTGATCGGATCACGAAGGGCCTATGCGCCTAGACCGTTTCGTCACAGCGGCCGTCGCCGCCCTAGTTTGTCTCGCGAGCCCCGCCATGTCCCAGACCCCGTCCGCTTCCGTTCCCAACGAAGCCCCGTGGGACCAGGCCTTCCTGCCGCCCGCTCCCGCCTGGGACGGCCCCAGCCGCGCCCTGCTGCGAGGCGCCGCCGATCCCTGGGTCACGGCGTTCGAGGCCGATGCGGCGCATGACTTCTCGCCCAACTACGCCGACACCCGCGCCTGGTTCGACCGGCTGGACGCGGCCAGCGACCTGATCCGCATCGAACAGTTCGGAACCTCGCCGGAAGGCCGGCCGATCTACGCCGTCATCGCCTCCAAGGACGGCGCGGCCTTCGATCCTTCCAAGCCCGTCCTGCTGGCCCAGGCCGGCATCCATCCGGGCGAGATCGACGGCAAGGACGCGGGCATGATGCTGCTGCGCGACATCGCCTTTTACGGAAAAGACGGCCTGCTGGACCGGGCCAACCTGATCCTGATCCCGATCCTCAGCGTCGACGGGCATGAGCGCGCGGGCGCCTATTCGCGCCCCAACCAGCGCGGGCCGCGCATCCAGGGCTGGCGCCACACGGCGACCAACCAGAATCTGAACCGCGACTTCATGAAGCTGGATCAGGCCGAGATGCAGGCCGTCATGGGCCTGATCCACAAGTATCAGCCGGACCTCTACGTCGACATCCACGTCACCGACGGCATCGATTATCAATACGACGTCACCTTCGGCTACAACGGCGAGGACGGCGTCTGGAGCCGCAGCCCGGCCATCGCCTCATGGCTGGACGCCGCGTTCAAGCCCGCCATGTATGCGGCGCTGGAAGCCCAAGGCCACATCCCCGGCGAACTGGTCTTCGCCATCGACGACCGCGATCCGAAGAAGGGGCTGAACGACGGCGGTCTGGGCGAGCGCTTCTCGAACGGCTGGGGTTCGGCGGCGCACGTCCCGACCATTCTTATCGAGAACCACAGCCTGAAGCCGCACGAACAGCGGGTGCTGGGCACCTACGTCTTCCTCGAACAGGCGTTGAAGCTGCTGGCCGAAAAGTCCGTCGACCTGCGCGCCGCCATCGCCGCCGACCGCGCCCTGCGTCCCGCCGAACTGCCCGCCAATTTCGACAGCGACGACACGCCCTCGCACACCCGCCCCTTCAAGGGCATCCGCTATGAGACCTTCGACAGCATCGCCTCGGGCCGCCCCGAAATCCGCTGGCTGGGCCAGCCGGACGCCGAACTGTGGCCCATGCCCTTCTACGGCTCGCACCCGACGCTGACGCTGAAGCGGCCGAGCGCCTATTGGGTGCCGTCCTATCGTCAGGACGTGATCGAGCGCCTGCGCGTCCACGGCGTGCAGATGGAGACGCTGGACGCCCCGCGCACCGTCGCCGTCGACATGCTGCGCCTTGTCGATCCCAAGGTGTCGGCCCACACCAACGAAGGCCATGTGCCGATCTCGGTCAGCGAGGTCCGGCCCGAGGCCCACGACTGGACCTTCCCCATCGGATCGGTGCGCGTGCCCACCGATCAGCCGATGGGCGACGTCGCCATCCTGCTGCTGGAGCCGCAGTCGAACGAGAGCTTCTTCGCCTGGGGAATGTTCCCCGAGGTGCTGAACCGCGTCGAATACATCGAGGCCTACGCCATCGCCCCGCTGGCCGAGAAGATGCTGGCCGTCGATCCGGCGCTGAAGGCCGAATTCGAAGCCAAGCTGGCGGCCGACCCCGCCTTCGCCGCCGACGGCGACGCGCGTCTGGCCTGGTTCTATGAGCGCACGCCCTTCTACGACCAGCGCTATCGCCTCTATCCCGTGGGGCGTGAAAATTGAGCCTGATCCCGACCATTCAGGCCGCCGCCCTGTGGGGCGGCCTGCTGATCCTGCTGCTGTTCGTCCTGTCGGGCGTCGTGGTGCGGCGCCGTCGTCAGCATCTGGTCGAGTTCGGCGACGGCGGCGTGCGCGAGCTGGTCTGCGCCACCCGCGCCTTCTCCAATGCGGCCGAGTATATCCCGGCCGGAATGTGCGGCCTGATCCTGCTGGCCTTCCTCGGCGCCCCGGCCATGCTGATCCATGCGGTCGGCGGGATGCTGTTCGCCGGGCGGGTGATCCACGCCCTGGGCCTGCTGTTCCAGGAAGGGCCGTCGCTGGGCCGTTCGGTCGGCATGATCCTGACCTGGCTGGCGCTGCTGGTCGCGGCCGTCAGCCTGATCGCCTGGTCGATCCTGTAACTGTCTTCCCTCTCCCGATGGGAGAGGGTGACAACGGTTGCGCGCCCTGTTTCCCTCCGCCATATCGGGGCATGTCCGATAAGACGCCCCCCCCCGACATCCTGAACGATCTGATCTCCGCCGCGCTGAAGGCCGGCGCTGATGCGGCCGAGGCCGTGTCCGCCCATCGCGCCTCCCTGTCCGTCGGCGTGCGCAACGGCGCGCTGGAAGACGTCGAGCGTGAAGAAGCCCGCGACCTGGGCCTGCGCGTCTTCATCGGGCGGCGTCAGGCGACGGTGTCCGCCTCCGACCTGTCCGACGCGACCCGCGCCCGTCTGGTCGAGCGCGCCGTGGCGATGGCGAAGCTGGCGCCGGAAGACCCCTACGCCGCCCTCGCGCCGCAGGACCGTCTGGCCGCCGCCCCGCACGCGGACCTCGACCTCTATGACCCCGCCGAACGTTCGGCCGAGGCGCTGGAAGCCGCCGCCGCCGAAGCCGAGGCCGCCGCCCTCGCCGTATCGGGCGTGTCCAAATCCGAGGGCGGCCACGCCTCCTGGTCGGCCAGCGAGTGGCGCCTCGTCACCTCGCACGGCTTCGACGGCCGCCATCGCGGCAGCGCCTTTTCTCTGGGCGTTGGCGTCATCGCCGAGAAGGACGGCGCCATGGAGCGCGGCGGCGAAAGCCGCGCCGTGCGCCACCTGTCCGACCTGCCCGACGCCGCCTCCATCGGCCTGAAGGCAGGCGAGCGCGCCGTCGCCCGCGTCGGCCCACGCAAGATCGCCTCGACCACCGCCCCCGTCATCTTCGAGAACCGCGTGGCGACCCAGGTGCTGTCGCCGCTGCTGGGCGCCATTTCCGGCCCGTCGATCGCGCGCGGCAGCTCCTTCCTGAAGGACAAGCTGAACCAGAGCGTCCTGCCGACCGGCGTCGATCTAATCGACGACCCGTTCCGTCCGCGCGGCCTGGGCTCCACCCCCTTCGACGATGAAGGCGTGGCGGTCGAGCGGCGCGAAATCGTCAGGGACGGCGTCCTGACCACCTGGCTGCTGAACACGGCCTCGGCGGCGCAGCTGAGTCTTCAGACTACCGGCCACGCCTCGCGCGGGCTGGCGGGACCGTCGGGCGTCTCGACCCACAACCTGCACCTGACGCCGGGCGAAGGCGATCTGGACGCCCTGATGGCGCAAGCCGGGACGGGCCTGCTGATCACCTCCATGTTCGGCCCCTCGCTGAACGGCAACACCGGCGACTGGTCGGCGGGCGTGTCCGGCTTCTGGTTCGAAAACGGCCAGCGCGCCTATCCGGTCAGCGAAGTCACCGTGGCGGGCAATCTGATCGAGCTCTACGCCCGCCTGCAACGCGCGGGTGATCTGGAGTTCCGGGGCTCGTTCAACAGCCCCTCCCTGCTATTCGACAAGGTGGCGATCGCGGGCAAATGAGCGATTTCAGCGCCGACCTCGCCCTGATCCGCGACGCGGCCCTGGCCGCCGGTCGGCTGGCGCTCGAACACCGCGCAGCCGGGCTGAAGGTCTGGTCCAAGGACGGCGGCTCGCCCGTCACCAGCGCCGATCTGGCGGTGGACCAGCTGCTGCGCGATGCGCTTCTGACCGCCCGCCCCGACTACGGCTGGCTGTCCGAGGAGACGGCCGACAGCACGGAGCGCCTGTCGAAGAAACGCATCTTCGTCGTCGATCCGATCGACGGCACCGTCGCCTTCATGAAGAACAAGCCGTGGTGGTGCGTGCCCATCGCCGTGGTCGAGGACGGCCGTCCCGTCGCCGCCGTCATCCACGCCCCGATGATGGACGAGATGTTCGAGGCCACGCTGGGCGGCGGCGCCCGCCTGCAGGGACGGCCCATCAGCGCCTCCGACACCGACGACCTGGAAGACGCCGAGCTTCTGGCCGACGCCCGGCTGATGGAGGCGCGCGAATGGGACGAACCCTGGCCCTCGATGCGCTTCTCCAAGCGCAACGCCCTGGCCTATCGCATGGCGCTTGTAGCGGCGGGGGCCTTCGATGCGGCCATCGCCATCAGCCCCAAATGGGACTGGGACGTCTGCGCCGGCGCCCTGATCGCCGAAGAGGCCGGGGCCAAGGTCAGCGACCATATGGGCCGTCCGTGGCGCTTTAATCGCCCCGATCCGCGTCAAACCAGCCTGATATGCGCCGCACCGGCCCTTCACCCGTTGATCGTGAGGCGCACAGCGCCTATCCCGCTGGCCATCTGACATTCCTCCCGCAATGGACCCCCTCTCCATGGCCGACTCTCACGATCCCCAACTGCTTCACCTCGTCATCGGCGGCGAGATGCGCCACCCGGCCGAGCCCGTCTTCCGCGACCTGTCGCAGGTCGAGTTCGTCGGCGCCTTCGGCAACTACGAAGAAGCCAAGAAGGCCTGGAAGGCCCGCGCCCAGGCGACCGTCGACAACGCCCACATGCGCTACTTCATCCTGCACGCGCACAAGCTGATCGATCCGCGCACCGACGCCTGATCGAGCATTCACGGCGTCATCACGCCGCTGTTCAGGAACCGCAGAGGCGGCTGATGCGCTTTCTCATCAGTCGCCTTTGTCATGAACAGGATTCGCCATGCTGCCGACCCTCATCGTCCTGCTTCTGGTGGTCGTCGCCGTGGCGGCGATCGTGTGGGTCGTGCGCAAGGGGCCGCCGCACGTCGCCCGCCCCGGCGAGGATCAGGACACCGCCTGGAACGACCCCTTCCCCCCTTCTGATCGGGACCGCAGACCTTGACGCTATTCGGCCAGACGCTGGACGGCCAGCAGATCTTCGGCGTGGTCTCCCTGATCGCCGTCCTGGCGCTATGGCTGATCGTCCTGGCCCGCCAACGCGATCACGTCCGTCAGATCAAGCGCTGGAAGAAGGAACAGGCGGCGCGCAACGCCCCGCCGCCCGCCGCCGGACGCGGCCCCTGGGGCTGAGGCCTATTCGCGTTTCAACAGGCGGTCGACGACCAGCTTGCCCCACCAGCCGGCCTTGAACTCGGCGCGGATCGCTTTGGGATCATAGGCGTCACTCTCGACCCAGTCCTCGAAGCTGACGCCCCTGGGTTCGACCTCGGCGACGTATTTCTCCAGCGTATAGTCCAGCACGCCGGTCAGCCCCTCGCGGCTGTGCAGGGTGCGCTTGCCCAGTTCCTCCATCGCCGCCGAGATCGGCTCGCCCAGGTGGAAGTGGCGATAGAAGACCGCCATCATTCCCGCCCGGTCCGCGCCCGACTTGCAGTGGATCAGGGCCGGATACTCCATCGTCTGGAACAGGGCCTTGGCCCGGCGCACCCGGTCCTTGCCCGGCGGATCGCGCGAATCCAGCGGCGCGTCGATCAGCGTCAGGCCCAGCCGTTCGCAGGCGTCCTTCTCCAGCCAGTAATAGGCCTCGTCCCTTTGACCGCGCAGATTGACGACGGTGCGGATTCCCTGCCGGTTCCACCAGGCCAGCTGGCGCGGCGACGGCTGATTGGTCCGCACCAGATCCGGTCCCAGCCAGTGGGCGTTGGTGAACGCCGTGCGCAGGAAGGCGTGATCCTTCCAGAAATAGGACCAATGCGCCTTGAAACGGCCGAACGGCGTAGTCAGATCGTAGCGCCCCATGACGGCGAGATAGCGCCGTTTGCACCCGGCGTCACCCGTCCAAGGCCGTCTCTCTCGCGCGCGGCCGCTTGACTTGACGCCTCAGCCGTTCGACCGAAGGCCGATGATCGTTCCCGTCCCCCATGCCGACGCCCGCGAGCCGCTGCGGCCTCTGCTCGCCCGCATCTGGCGCGAGTATCTGTCGCGGCACAAGCCGGCCTTCTTCGCCTCCATGCTGCTGGCGGGCGTGTCGGGCGGGCTGACGGCCCTGCTGCTGAAGTTCCTGGAACCGGCCATCGACCTGCTGTTCGGCAAGCACGCAGGCCCCGTGACCATCTGGAACACCGTCACCATCCCGGCGGACAAGGTGCTGATCGCCATCCCCCTGTTCATCATCGCCGTGGCGGTGATCCGCTCGCTGGCCATGGCGGGTCAGGCGGCGCTGGTGAACCGGCTGGGCCACGGCATCGTCGGCGACATCCAGAAACAGCTGTTCTCGGGCATGATCCGGGCCGACCTGTCGCGCCTGCGCAGCCAGCATTCGGGGACGTTCGTCTCCTCCGTCCTGTTCGACGCCAATCTGGTGCGCGAGGCCTTCACCTCGGGCGTGGTCAACTACACCCAGAACGCCTTGATGCTGCTGGGCGTCATCGTCGCCATGGGCTTCATCGACCTGCCGCTGACGCTGATCGTCCTGCTGGGCGTGCCGCTGGTCAGCTGGATCATCGGCCGCTTCGGCAAGAAGTCGAGGAAGGCCGCCCACGGCGCCATGGTCGAGACCGAGGCCCTGTCCAGCGCCCTGATGGAGAACCTGGACGGCGTCCGCGTCATCAAGATCGAAAACCGCGAGGCGGCCGAGGAAACCCGCGTCTCCACCGTCATCGACCGCCGCCAGCGCCACGTCATCAAGGGCGCCGACAGCCGCGCCTTCGCGGGTCCGGCCAGCGACATCGTCGCCTACGGCGTCGTCGCCGCCGTCATGGCCTATGCCGGATGGAGCGCCAGCCGGGGTCATATGACGGTGGGCGCCTTCGCCTCCTTCATCGGCATGCTGCTGCTGGCCGGTCAGGCCCTGCGTCAGGTGACGAACCTGACGACGGTGCTGAGCGAAGGCTTCACCGCCGCCCGCCGCCTGTTCGCCGCCTTGGACATCGAGCCCGAGATCCGCGAGGCCAGCGACGCCGCCCAGGTCGCGCCCGGCCCCGTCACCGTCGCCCTGGAGCAGGTCTCCTTCGCCTATCGCGCCGACGAGGACGGGTCCGCCCCGACCCTGTCGGACGTCAGCCTGCACGTCGCGCCGGGCGAGACCATCGCCCTGGTCGGCCCCTCGGGCGGCGGCAAATCGACCATCCTCAGCCTGCTGCCGCGCTTCTATGACGTGACGGCCGGCCGAGTGACGCTGAACGGCCGCGACATCCGCGAGCTGAGCCTGTCGTCCTTACGCGACCACATCGCCCTGGTGACGCAGGAACCCTTCCTGTTCGACGATACCATCGCCGCCAACATCGCCTATGGCCGCCCCGGCGCCACGGCCGAAGACATCGTGGCCGCCGCCCGCGCCGCCGCCGCCCACGACTTCATCGCCGCCCTGCCCGACGGTTACGCCACCCGCGTGGGCGAGGCCGGCGCCCGCCTGTCCGGCGGCCAGCGCCAGCGCATCGCCATCGCCCGCGCCTTCCTGAAGGACGCGCCCATCCTGCTGCTGGACGAAGCCACCAGCGCCCTCGACACCGCGAGCGAGGCCCTGGTTCAGGCCGCGCTGGAGCGGCTGATGGACGGCCGCGCCACCCTGATGATCGCCCACCGCCTGTCGACGGTGAAGAACGCCGACCGCATCTACGTCATCGAGGGCGGCCGCGTGGTCGAGGAAGGAACCCACGACGCCCTGGTCGCGCGCGGCGGCCTCTACGCCCGTCTGGCCCGGCAGCAGTCGCTGGACAGCGATCCGATCGCCTTGCCCCCGCTGGCTGAACTGCCCGACGAGACCGGCGCATGAGGCCGCTTCGCAATCCGATCATCCAGAACGCCGCCGCCTGGCTTTTGTCCGAGTGGATGCGCTTCTGCTACGCCACCATCCGCTGGACGCACGAGAACGAACAGGTCGCCGAAGAGGTCTGGGCCGACGGCGGCGGCGTGCTGTGCGCCTTCTGGCACTCGCGCCTCGCCCTGGGCCCCGCCTCCTGGCCCATGAAACGGGCGCAGCCGGTCAAGGGCCTGGTCTCCCTCAGCCCTGACGGCGAGTTCTTCACCAAGGCCGTGGGCCGCCTGGGCATTCCCGCCGTGCGCGGCTCTTCCTCCAACAAGGACAAGGCCAAACAGTCCAAGGGCGGCGCCCAGGCCCTGCGCGACGGGCTGAAACAGTTGAAGGTCGGCGGTCTGGCCATCACGCCGGACGGTCCGCGCGGCCCGGCCCGCCAGATGGCCGAGGGCCTGCCGCTGATGGCGAAGATGTCCGGCGCGCCGGTTCTGTTCATCGGCCTGTCGTGCAGGCCGGCGATCCGATTGAACAGCTGGGACAAGGCGATCCTGCCCCTGCCGTTCGGCAAGGGCGCCGTCGTCTGGGACAAGGCCTGGTATCCGCAAGGCGCCGACCTGGCCGAGGTCACAGCCGACTGGACCGCCCGCCTGACCGCCGTCGAGGCCCGCGCCGACGCCCTCACCGGGCTGGAGCGCGTCTGAGCGTGTCCTTCAGCCCCGCCCTGATCGCCTATCAGCTGCTGACCCGCCAGCTGGAGCCGCTGGCCCCGCGCATGCTGGACGCCCGCGTCAAGAAGGGCAAGGAAGATCCCTCCCGCGTCGATGAACGACTGGGCCTGCCCGGCATGGCGCGCCCCGACGGGCCTCTGGTCTGGATCCACGGCGTCAGCGTCGGCGAGGCCCTGTCCATCCTTCCGCTGGCCGAGCGCATCCGCAAGGACCGCCCCGACGTGACGGTTCTTGTCACCACCGGCACCCTGACCTCGGCGCAGGTGCTGGCGACGCGCCTGCCGCGCGGCGTCATCCATCAGTTCGCCCCGGTCGACGCCCCGTCGGCGGTCGCCGCCTTCCTCGACCACTGGCGGCCCAACGTCGGCGTTTTCGTCGAGAGCGAGCTGTGGCCCAACCTCCTGACCACGGCCCGCAAGCGCGGCGTGCCCCTGGCCCTGGTCAGCGCCCGCATCACCGACAAGACGGCGCAGGGCTGGAAAAAGGCCCCCGGCATGGCGCGCGCCCTGATGAACGGGTTCCAGCACGTCTGGCCTCAGGATCAGGACAGCGCCGACCGCCTGAAAGCGCTGGGCGCCCGCGTCGACGGTCAGGTGAACCTGAAATTGTCCGGCGAGCCCCTGCCCTATGACAAGGGCGAGTTCGCCCGCCTGTCGGCTCTGATCGACGACCGCCCCGTCGTCGTCGCCGCCAGCACCCATGAGCATGAGGAAATGGCCATCGTCGGCGCGCTGGATCATCTGGCCGACCGCCTGTTCCTGATCGTCGTGCCGCGCCATCCCGAACGCGCCGACGCCATCGCCGAGGCCCTGGCCCACGACGGCTACGGCTTCGCCCGGCGCAGCCAGGGCCAGCCGATCTGCGACCAGACCGACATCTACCTGGCCGACACCCTGGGCGAACTGGGCCTGTTCCTGCGGCTGGCCGATGTGGTGGTCATGGGCGGCTCCTTCGCCCCGGCGCTGGGCGGCGGGTCGGTCGGCGGCCACAACCCGCTGGAGCCCGCCCGCCTCGCCAAGCCCATCGTCACCGGCCCCGACGCCAGCAACTGGCAGGCCGTGACCCGGATGCTGAAACAGGCAGGCGGCCTCGTCTCCGTCCTGTCGCCCGCCGAACTGCCCTCGGTCGTCGGCCCCATGCTGGCTGACCCCGAGGCCGCCCGCGACATGGGCGAGCGCGCCCGGCGCTCGGCAGAGGCCGCCGCCGCCGGACTGGACCGCCTGTGGCTGGCGCTCCAGACCCACCTGCCCGCCGCCCCTTCACGCAGACGCCCATGAAACTGAACACCCCCCGCTGGTGGTATAGCCGCGACCGCCGCCACGCCCCGGTGACGCGGATGCTGCTCAAGCCCGCCTCATGGCTGTGGGCGGGCGTCACGGCGCGCAAGATCGCCCGCGCCACGCCGGTCGATCCGGGCGCAGCGGTCATCTCCATCGGCAATCTGACCGTCGGCGGTTCGGGCAAGACGCCCGTCGCGCGCGAGACGCTGCGCCTGCTGCGCGCCCAAGGGGTCGAGGCCGCCGCCCTGTCGCGCGGCTATGGCGGCAGGCTGGAAGGCCCTGTTCGCGTCGACCTGACCCAACACTCAGCCGCGGACGTCGGCGACGAACCCCTGATGCTGGCGCAAGACGCCCCCGCCTGGATCGCGCGGGACCGCGTGGCGGGCGCCCGCGCCGCCGCGGCCGACGGCGCCTCCGCCCTCGTTCTGGACGACGGCCATCAGAACCCGGCGCTGAAGAAGACCCTCAGCCTGATCGTGGTCGACGGCGAGACGCGCGGCGACGAATGGCCCTTCGGCGACGGCTCGGTCTTCCCCTCCGGCCCGATGCGCGAGCCGCTGAAGGCCGGGCTGGCGCGCGCCGACGGCGTGGTCGTCATGCTGCCGACCGACATGGACGCCGCCGATCCCGAACTGCTGGAGGTCTTCGGCGACCTGCCCGTCTTCATCGCCCGGCTGGAAGCCGCCGCCCCGCCGCCGCCCGGCCCTCAGGTCGGCTTCGCCGGTATCGCCAAGCCGTGGAAGGTCGAGCGATCCCTGATCGCCGCAGGCTGCGACCTGAAGGATTTCGTCCCCTTCCCCGACCACGCCGCCCTGTCCGAGCGCGACTTCGCCTTCCTGAAGGACCGCGCCGCCGTCTACGACGCAGGCCTCGTCACCACCGAAAAGGACTGGGTGCGCCTGACGCCGGAGCAGCGCGCCGTCATCGCCGCCTGGCCCGTCGCCGCCCGGTTCGAGGACGAGGCGGGCTTCACGGCCTTCCTCATGCGCGCCCTCTGAATTTTTCCGACAATCGGCCAGCCTCCCCCGGCGCCTGTGCCAGACTGCCCTGTCAGCCACAGGGGATTTCAGACGATTCAGACGAATTGGACTCTCTTTTTTCCTTCTCCCCTTGAGGGAGAAGGTGGCAGGCGGAGCCTGACGGATGAGGGGTGTTTGCGTCACAGCTGAAATTTTCAGCCCCCTCAGCCCGCGCCTCTTTTTCGCAACGCCGCGTCGACACCCCTCATCCGAGCGCCTCCGGCGCCCACCTTCTCCCACAAGGGGAGAAGGGCTTTAACACCGACATCACCGCCCGCCGTCTTGACTCCCCGCCCCTCTGGACCGACACGACCCAACCATGATCACGCGCTATTCCCGCCCCGACGCCGTCGCCATCTGGTCGCAAGAGACCAAGTACAAGATCTGGTTCGAGATCGAGGCCCACGCCGCCACCAAGATGGCCGAGCTGGGCGTGATCCCGAAGGAATCGGCCGAGGCCATCTGGGCCAACGGCAAGGACGCCACCTTCGACGCCGACCGCATCGACGAGATCGAGCGCACCACCAAGCACGACGTCATCGCCTTCCTGACCCATGTGGCGGAAATCGTCGGCGAGGAAGCCCGCTTCCTGCACCAGGGCATGACCTCTTCGGACGTGCTGGACACCTGTTTCGCGGTGCAGCTGGCCCGCTCGACCGACCTGCTGCTGGGCGGCGTCGACCGGGTGCTGGCCGCGCTGGAGACCCGCGCCAAGGAGCACAAATACACCCCGACCGTGGGCCGCTCGCACGGCATCCACGCCGAGCCCGTGACCTTCGGCCTCAAGCTGGCCGGCTATCACGCCGAGTTCCAGCGCGCCAAGCGCCGCCTGATCACCGCCCGTGAAGAGATCGCCACCTGCGCCATCTCGGGCGCCGTCGGCACCTTCGCCAACGTCGATCCGGCCGTCGAGCAATACGTCGCCGACCAGATGGGTCTGGCCGTCGAGCCGGTCTCGACCCAGGTCATCCCGCGCGACCGTCACGCCGCCTATTTCGCCGCCCTCGGCGTCGTCGCCTCCTCGATTGAGCGTCTGGCCGTCGAAATCCGCCACCTGCAGCGCACCGAAGTCCTCGAAGCCGAGGAGTTCTTCGACAAGGGTCAGAAGGGCTCGTCGGCCATGCCCCACAAGCGCAACCCGATCCTGACCGAGAACCTGACCGGCCTCGCCCGTCTGGTCCGCTCGGCCGTGACCCCGGCGATGGAGAACGTCGCCCTGTGGCACGAACGCGACATCAGCCACTCCTCGGTCGAGCGCGGCATCGGCCCGGACGCCACCATCCACCTGGACTTCGCCCTGCACCGTCTGGCGGGCGTGATCGAGCGCCTGAACGTCTACCCTGAGAACATGCAGAAGAACCTCGACCGCCTGGGCGGCCTGGTCTTCTCGCAACGGGTCATGCTGGCCCTGACCCAGGCGGGCGTGTCGCGCGAAGACGCCTATGCGGCGGTTCAGGAGAACGCCATGAAGGTCTGGCGCGGCGAAGGCGCCTTCATCGACTTCCTGAAGGCCGACGCCCGCGTCACCCTCCCCCATGACGAGCTGGAGGCCCTGTTCGACCTCGGCTACCACACCAAGAACGTCGACGTGATCTTCGACCGGGTGTTCGGGGCATGATTCCGGCAGGCGGCCTGGCGCTCAACCCCGCGCTGGTCGCCGCCGACCACGCGGAAATCTACGCCCGCGACGGCATGGTGCAGATCGGCGACTTCCTGACCCCGGAAAGCGCCGAATGGCTAGCCTCCACGCTTGAACGGGCGACGCCCTGGCGACTGGCCCTGTCCCACCAGGGGCGCGGCCAGATGTTGAAGGCCGAGGCCGCCCGCGCCCTCGGCGTCGCCGAACTGCAACGTCGTGTCGCGGCGGCCAGCGCGGATGCGGCCAAGGGTTTCGCCTTCGTCTATCAGGCCTATCCCATCATCAGCGCCCTGCTGGACGGCGAAGATCCCGGCCACCCGACCCATGTCCTGGCCGAGTTCTTCAACAGCCCGACCTTCCTCGCCTTCGCCCGCGCCGTGACGGCGGAGCCCAATCTGACCAAGATCGACGCCCAGGCGACCTGTTTCCAACCGGGCAACTTCCTGACCCTGCACGACGACACCGGGGATGGAGAGCGCCGCGCCGCCTATACCCTGGGCCTGACGCGCGAATGGCGCGGGGACTGGGGCGGCCAGCTTCTGTTTCACGACGAGGGCGGGGACGTGCTGCGAGGCTTCAAGCCCCGCTTCAACGCCTGGACCGTTTTCCGAACCCCTCAGCTTCATTCCGTCTCCCAGGTCGCCAACTATGCCGCCAAGCCGCGCCTGACCGTAACCGGCTGGTTGCGAGACGACCCGCCTCACGATCCCCGTTGAAATGACATCCTCGGCCGATGCGCGCCGGCGAGCCTTCGCGCCGGTCGTCGATGAGCGCACTCGCGTCCTGATCCTCGGCAGCCTGCCGGGCGACGCCTCGCTGAAGGCGGCCCAGTACTACGCCCACCCGCAGAACGGCTTCTGGCGGCTGATCGGGGCCGTGATCGCCCAACCGGAGCTGGCCGCCCAGCCCTATGAGGCGAGGCTGGAGCGCGTGCGGGCGGCGCGGATCGGGCTGTGGGACGTGATCGCCTCGGCCGAGCGACAGGGCAGCCTGGACGCCGCCATCCGCAACCCGGAAGGCGCCGACCTGACCGCCCTGATGGCGCGCCTGCCCGATCTGCGCGCCGTGGCCTTCAACGGCGGGACGGCGGCGCGGCTGGGTCGACGCGCCCTGGCGGGAGCGTCCGGCGTCGCGCTCCTTGACCTGCCTTCGTCCAGCGCGGCCCACGCCCGGCCGTTCGCCGAGAAGCTGTCGCGCTGGACCGCCCTCGGGCCCTATCTGGGCTGAGCCGAGCTTGGCCGCACATCACGCGCCGCGCCCGAAAAATTGATCGCGAACGCATCCTTTTGCGCGGGCAGCCGTATTCCTTCCCGACGCGGCCTCCCCCCGTTTGCAAGCCGGCGTCGATGGAGGACTCTCATGACATTCACCCGCATCACCGCCCTCGCCGTATCGTCCGCCGCCCTGTTGGCCGTGGCCGCCTGCGGCCAGAACGAGACGAAGAAGGAGCCGGCGCCGGTCGAGACCGCCCCGCCCGCCATGGCCCCCGCCACCACCGAGCCCATGGTCGGCGGCGTAGCGATGAACCCATCCGACAATCTGGTCGCCAACGCCTCCAAGGCCCCGAACCTGACCACCCTGGTCAGCGCGCTTCAGACCGCCGGCCTGACTGAACGACTGCAGGGCGCCGGCCCCTTCACCGTCTTCGCGCCCGACAATGCGGCCTTCGACAAGATCCCCGCCGCCACGCGCGAGGGCTGGATGCAGCCGGCCCAGAAGGCGGCGCTGACCAAGCTGCTGACCTATCACGTCGTTCCCGGCCGTCTGACCGCCGCCGACATCGCCGCCCAGGCCCAGGCCAACGGCGGAACCGCCACCCTGACCACGGTTCAGGGCGAGAAGCTGACGGTCAAGGACGCCGGCGGCGGCAAGTGGCAGATCACCGACGCCAAGGGCGGAACCTCGACCATCACCCAGGCCGACGTGGCCCAGTCGAACGGCGTGGTTCACGTCGTCGACACGGTGTTGATGCCGAAATAGGCGTCGGATCGAACCGACCGGCCGCGGGCGCGTTGATCCGATGCGCCCCGGCGCCTCCGGTCGCTCCCGTTTCCCCGGCGGGAGGCAGATCGAAGAAGGGCCGCAACCGGCGACGGTTGCGGCCCTTCTGGGATCAGTTTGCGACGCGGATCACTCGCCGGCGCGGATCTGTTCGCGGGCGATCGAAGCCAGTTCGTCCATCTTGGAGCGCAGCTCGCCCTCAGACACCGTCATGCCCGACGCCTTGAAGTCGCCGGCCACCTTGCGGAAGACGTCTTCCTCGCCCGGCTGTTCGAAGTCGGCGCGGACCACGGCGGCGGCGTATTGCTCGGCGCTCTCGGTCGACAGGCCCATCTTCTCGGCAGCCCACAGGCCCAGCATCTTGTTGCGACGCGCGATGGCCTTGAATTCCTGTTCCTGATCGAGGGCGTATTTGGCCTCATAGGCCTGTTCCCGATCGTCGAAGGTCGTCATGCGCGTCGTAACTCCAGTCACGGACCAGTCTCGTCCGCAAACGGCTCTATGGCCTCCGGCGCGACCGAACGCAACCAGACTTCGGTCGCGTATGCTGACGCAGGGTCGCTTCAGGATATTTGTGTCACAGACGCCCTTCGGCTAAAGGGCGCGTGGTTCTATATAGCCGCCGTCGATTCAAGGACCGCGCCGCCCCGACCTTCGGGCCGCGCGTTTTTCGTTTTGAGGCCGTCCGTTTCCTTCCCGTCCGGGACCCGAAGATGAACACCAAGCGCAAGAAGCTCTACGAGGGCAAGGCCAAGATCCTGTACGAGGGGCCTGAGCCGGGCACGCTGATCCAGTATTTCAAGGACGATGCGACCGCCTTCAACGCGCAGAAGAAGGCGACCCTGGAAGGCAAGGGCGTCATCAACAACCGCATCAGCGAATTCATCATGTCGCGCCTGAACTCGATCGGCGTGACCAACCACTTCATCAAGCGCCTGAACCTGCGCGAACAGCTGATCCGCGAAGTCGAGATCATTCCGCTGGAAGTCGTCTGCCGCAACGTCGTCGCCGGCTCGCTGGCCCAGCGCCTGGGCCAGGAAGAGGGCACGCCTCTGCCCCGTTCGATCATCGAATTCTACTACAAGAAGGATGAGCTGAACGACCCGATGGTGACGGAAGAGCACATCACGGCGTTCAACTGGGCCACGACCCAGGAGCTGGACGACATCCTGGCCATGACGGTCCGCGTCAACGACTACCTGTGCGGCATGTTCGGCGCCGTCGGCATCACCCTGGTGGACTTCAAGATCGAGTTCGGCCGCGTGTGGGAGAACGACTTCGCCCGCGTCATCCTGGCCGACGAAATCAGCCCCGACTCGTGCCGCCTGTGGGATTCGACCACGGGCGAGAAGCTGGACAAGGACCGCTTCCGCCGCGACATGGGCGACGTCATCGAAAGCTACACCGAGGTGGCCCGCCGCCTCGGCATCATGAAGGACATGCCGACCGTGATTCAGGGAGGGCTGCATTAATGGCCAAGGTTAAAGTTCACGTCTTCCTCAAGCCCGGCGTGCTGGACGTCCAGGGCAAGGCCGTCGAAGGCGCCCTGCAGGGTCTGGGCTGGAACGGCGTCGCGAACGCCCGCGTCGGCAAGCTGATCGAGTTCGACCTCGACGACGCCGTCGCCGACAAGGAGGCCGAGGTGAAACGCATGTGCGAGACCCTGCTGGCCAACACGGTCATCGAAAGCTACCGGATCGAAATCGCCTAACGGCGATGACGGGTCAGACGATCAGGGCCGCTCGAAAGAGCGGCCTTTTTCTATGCCCTCCGGCCTAGCCGCACAGGTAATCCCGGCTCAGCGGCGCGGCCGTCTGCTTCTTCGTCAGCTGCAGCTGGAACACCATGTGGCCCAGCTCGCGGAAAGCGACCTCGCTGGCGGCGAGATAGAACTCCCACATCCGGCAGAAGCGCTCGTCATACATGGCCAGCGCCTCCCCGCGCCTCGCCAGAAACCGCTCGCGCCAATGCCGCAGCGTCTCGGCGTAGTGCAGGCGCAGCACCTCCATGTCCGTGACCCACAGGCCCGCGCGTTCGATGGCGGGCAACACCTCTGACAGGGCCGGGATATAGCCGCCGGGGAAGATGTATTTGCGCACCCACGGCTGGGTGCGGTTGGGCGGCGAGTTGCGCCCGATGGAATGGATCACGGCCACGCCGTCCTCATCCAGCAGGCGAGCGACGGTGTCGAAATACTCCTGATAGTTCGGCACGCCGACGTGCTCGAACATTCCCACCGAGATGATGCGGTCGAAGGTCTGGTTCAGGTCGCGATAGTCCTGAAGCCGAAAGTCGGCCCGGTCCGCGACGCCCAGCGCCGTCGCCCGCTCATTGGCCGTCCGGTGCTGTTCGGTCGACAGGGTGACGCCGGTCACCCGCGCCCCGCGCTCGACCATCGACAGGCCCAGCCCGCCCCAGCCGGCGCCGATGTCCAGGGCGCTGTGACCCGGCTCCAGCAGAAGCTTGTCGATCAGGCGGCGCTTCTTGGCGACCTGGGCCTCTTCCAGACTGGCGTCCGGCGTCTCGAAGAAGGCGCAGGAATATTGCAGGTCGTTGTCCAGGAACAGGCGGTAGAAGTCGACCGTCAGATCGTAATGGTGATGGACGTTGCTGCGCGCATGAAGCCGGTCGTTGGCCTGCTCGGCGCCGCGCCTGATCCGCTGCATCCAGGTCAGCTTGGGCGAGCGCGGCCGAAGCGCCAGCTGCGAAGTCGTCAGTTGCAGGAAGTCATAGATGCTTCCGCCCTCGATCCGGAACGTCCCGTCCATGAAGGCTTCGCCCAGGGCCAGATCAGGATTGGCGGCGATGGCGACGGCGGTCTTCATGTCCGACAGCACAGCCGTCAGTTCCGGTTCGCCCGGCCCCGCCGTCAGTTCTCGACCGTCCGGAAGCCGCACCCGGATCGACCGCGTCTGAAAGGTTCGGTCCAACAGGGCTTGCAGCATCCCGTTCCTCCGCTCATCAAGACAGCTTGACCTTAGCTAGGGACAGAATGTCGCGACGCAACGCCCGTGGCGAGTCTTCCGTTAGTTTGAGCATCCGAATCCGCCATCCAAGGAAGAGCGCGCCATGAGCTTCACCGTCACCTCGACCGACTTTTCCGACGGAGACGTCCTGCCCGACGCCCAGGTCAAGACGCTGGGCGACGCCTCGCCGCAACTGTCCTGGTCGGGCGCGCCCGAAGGAACCAGGAGCTTCGCCGTCACCTGCTATGATCCCGACGCCCCGACCGGCTCGGGTTTCTGGCACTGGACGGTCGCCAACATCCCGGCGGACGTGAACGCCCTGGCCGCCGGCGCGGGCGCCGTAGGCGGGGCGAACCTGCCCAAGGGCGCCGTCCAGGGACGCACCGACTATGGCGAGGCCGGTTTCGGCGGCGCCGCCCCGCCGCCCGGCCACGGCCCGCACCGCTACATCTTCACCGTCTTCGCCGTGGACGTGGATCGACTGGATGTGACGGAAGACAACTCGGGCGCGATCTTCGGTTTCAATCTGCACTTCCACACCCTGGCCAAGGCGTCGATCACGGCGACCTACGAGAACCGGGGCTGACCAGCCGACACAAAGCGTGATGACCGCTTCGACGCCGCCCCGGTTGATGCCGTGGGCGGCGTCCTTATTTTGCAGCGCAACCTCCCCTTGCTGCATCGCGACAATCCATGGCCCCTGCCGACGCTCCCTGCCTCGACGATCCGCGCTGCGCCGCGTCCAGCAGCGACGAGCGCGTGACCGAACCGGGCAAGGCGGCGCTGGTGCTGCTGGCGCTGGCCATGGGCGGTTTCGCCATCGGCGTGACCGAGTTCGCCGCCATGAGCGTCCTGCCCGACTTCGCGGCGGGCCTGGGCGTCAGCGAACCCAAGGCCGGTCATGTCATCAGCGCTTATGCCGCAGGCGTGGTCGTCGGGGCGCCGATCCTGGCCGTGCTGGGCGCGCGCCTGCCGCGCTGGCTGCTGCTGATCGGCTTCATGGCCCTGTTCGCCGTCGGCAATGCGCTGAGCGCCATCGCCCCCACCTATGAGTGGATGCTGGTCTTCCGCTTCCTCAGCGGCGTGCCGCACGGCGCCTATTTCGGCGTGGCGGCCCTGGTGGCGGCGTCGCTGGTGCCGCTGCGGCTCAGGACCCGCGCCGTCTCGACCATATTGCTGGGCCTGACCGTCGCCACCGTGATCGGCGTGCCGGTCGCCAACGCCGTCAGCCACAGCTTCGGCTGGCGCTGGACCTTCGCCATCGTCAGCGTGCTGGCGGTGCTGACCATGGCGCTGGTCGCCCTGTTCGCGCCGCGCGATCCGGCCCATCCCGACGCCAGCCCGTGGCGCGAACTGGGCGCCCTGAAGCGCGGCCAGGTGTGGCTGACGCTGGGCGTCGGCGCCGTCGGTTTCGGCGGCATGTTCGCCGTCTACGCCTATCTAGCCTCGACGCTGAAGGCGGTCACGGGCGTAGGGCCGGAAGTCCTGCCCTGGGTCTTCGCCCTGTTCGGCCTAGGCATGGTGGCGGGCAATCTGCTGGGCGCATGGGCCGCCGACCGCTTCGGCATGATCGCGGCGGGCGGCCTGTTGCTGTGGAGCGCGGCGGCCCTGGCCCTCTACCCCTTCGCCGCGCCGCACCTGTGGGCCGTGATGATCGTGGTGGTGCTGATCGGCGGCGGCGGCGGGCTGGGCTCGGTGCTGCAGACGCGGCTGATGGACGTGGCCGGCGACGCCCAGACCCTGGCGGCGGCCCTCAATCACTCGG
Organism: Brevundimonas sp. RM1; assembly: GCF_052907225.1. Taxonomy (NCBI): domain Bacteria; kingdom Pseudomonadati; phylum Pseudomonadota; class Alphaproteobacteria; order Caulobacterales; family Caulobacteraceae; genus Brevundimonas; species Brevundimonas sp. RM1. Next base: position 123,353 of record NZ_JBRERY010000001.1, on the reverse strand, counting down.
CCTTCAACACGGCCAACGCCATAGGCCCCCTGCTGGCGGGCATGGCCGTGGCGGCGGGCTGGGGCTGGACCTCGACCGGCTGGGTCGGCGTCGCCCTGTCGCTGGGCGGTTTCACGATCTGGGTCGTCGCCTGGGCGACGGGGCGCAAGGCGCAACAAAGCGACGCCTGACATTCGTCCCGAAGGGTGCTAGGAGGCCCGGCCATGAGCGCAGCTGTCATTGTATTCCCCGGTTCCAACTGCGATCGCGACTGCAAGGTCGCCGTCGAACGTTCCACTGGCGAGCAGGTCCAGATGGTCTGGCACGCCGAGACCGAACTGCCCAAGGGCCTCGACCTGATCGTGCTGCCGGGCGGTTTCTCCTACGGCGACTATCTGCGCTGCGGCGCGATGGCGGCTCAGGCCCCGATCATGCAGGCCGTCAAGAAGGCCGCCGACGACGGCGTCACCGTGGTCGGCATCTGCAACGGCTTCCAGGTGCTGTGCGAAGCCGGAATGCTGCCGGGCGCCCTGATGCGCAACAGCAGCCTGAAATACATCTGCAAGCCGATCAGCATCACCGTCGCCAACGGCCAGACGCGCTTCACCTCGGGCTATCAGGGCCAGCGCGAGATCATCATGACCCAGGGCAACGCCGATGGTAACTACTTCGCCGACGAAGAGACCCTGAAGCGCATCGAGGGCGAGGGCCAGGTGGTCTTCCGCTACGTCGACAACCCCAACGGCTCGGTCGGCGACATCGCCGGCCTGCAAAATGAGCGCGGCAACGTCCTCGGCATGATGCCTCACCCGGACCGCGCGTTCGAAGCCGAACTAGGCAGCGCCGACGGCGCGATCCTGTTCCAGAGCATCTACGCGGCGGCCTAAACGCCCAGCTTGGGCGCAGCCGCGCCGCTGGCGTCGATCGTTGCGAACAGGGCGCGGATCAACGCCTGCTCCTCAGCGGTGATCTCAGGCTTCCAGACATCGAAGATCAGGATGGTGCGATCCTGATCGCTGTCGTTCGCGGCCTCGTGCTCGATCGTGTCGTCGAAGGCCCAGGCCTCGCCCGCCTTCCACTGACGCTCTTCGCCGCCGACGCGGAACCAGCAGTCCGGCGGCACGACCAACGGCAGGTGGCAGATCAGGCGCGTATTGATCAGGCCGTGGTGCGGCGGAATCTTCGCCCCCGCCTGAAGCCTGGAGAACAGAATCGAGGGCGAGCGGCCGGGGATGCGGCACAGGGGCGCCGCCGCCAGCGCCTGCATCGTCTGCGGGCAACGTTCGGCGATTTCGGGAACCTCGGCCCCGTCCTTCCACAGGAAGACCGCGCTCCAGGCGTCATTGCCCAGCAAGCCCGCCTGATCGTGCCGGGGGCGATTGGCCCGATCCTCGATATAGGGCGCGAACAGGGCCGGTTCGGCCAGGATGGCGTCCAGTTCGGCGTGGATGGCGGGCGTCGCCGCCTCGACCTCAGCCAGCCAGGCGACGGTCTCGCGCGGCTGAAACTCGATCTGCGGCAGGCCCGGAAACATGTAGAATTTCGGCTGCTGATAGTAGAGCCGCCGACGCCCCGTCATCAGGTCCAGAGAAGCCGCGAAGCGGGCGCTGGACGTCGCGGGGTCAAAGCCGCGTTGGCTCAGGCCCTCGCGCAGCCCCTGCTCGAAACGGCGCGCGCCCTCGGCCTGGGCCGCGGCGGCATGCTGCAGTTCCGCCCGCAAATCCGACGGCGGGGCGGCCATCGTGCGCGCCTGAGCCAATGCGGCGCCGTAGAAGCTCATGGCCGAGCGATGATCCCCCAGGGCGCTGAGGGCGTCGCCCTTGAACACCAGGGCGCGCGGCTCGCGCGGGTTGATCGCCAACAGGGCCTCGGCCGCCGCCGTCAGGGCTGCTGCATCTGACCGTTCGCGCGCCTGTCGAGCCTCACGGATGAGCGCGTCGGCCTGAAGCTGCGGATCCGTAGAGCGGACATCGGTCATGACCGAATGGAACCGCCCCCCGCGGCGACGGTCAAGCGTTCAGCCGTCCTTGCGGTCCAGGACGCTGGCGCTGCGGCCGGAATCGCCGACCTCGACGTCCTCCTCGACCGGTTCGCCGTCCTCATCCGTCGCGCGCTCCAGGGTGCCTTCGGCGCCGGATTCATGAATGGCGGCCAGTTCGCGAGCGCCAACGCCCAGGCCTTGCTCCAGGGCGCGATTGGTCTCGACCTCCTCCTCGAACGTCTGCTCGATGGGGTCCGGTTTGCCTGTGTCCGGTTTGTTCGGGTCGGTCATGACGGCCTCCTTCTCAATGGCTTGAAAGCAAGGCTGGAAGCCCGGTCGCGGTTCCATGCGCCGTCGATGAACCTTCTTCGGCCCAGCGCGTAGATACGGCGAAGCTGAGCCGGAGAGACGCATGACCGCCATCGAACGCCCCACCCCCGCCCAGCAGACGCGCCGTCTGGCCGTTCTGGCCGCGGCCGTCTTCGCCGTCGTCGTTCCCATCGTGCAGGCCTTGGGCGGCTTCGGCCTGAGCCAGGCGGAGTTCGCCGCCGACGGAAACCAGACCCTGCGGGTGGCGGGATACGCCTTTTCGATCTGGAGCCTGCTGTATCTGGGCATACTGATCTATGCCGGGCGCCAGGCCCTTCCCCAGACGGGCGAGAGCGTGCTGATCAACCGCATGGGCTGGCCGTCGGTCGTCGCCTTCTTCGGCATCGGCTTCTGGATCGTCATGGCGGCGCTGAACCTGAAGGCGGCCAGCGTCGTCGTCATCCTGGCCTCCCTCCTGGCCCTGCTGCTGCCGATGCTGGGCAGCGCGCGTACGATCCGCGCCACGGGGACGATGGAGCGGGACCGCTGGTTCCTGATCTGGCCGCTGGCGGCGCTGGCCGGGTGGCTGACCGTGGCGGCGCCGCTGAACCTGATCACCGTGGCGACGGCGTTCGAGGCCCTGCCCGCCGCCCTCTCGCCGACCGGCTGGGCCGTGCTGGCCGTAGTCGTCACCACCCTGGTCGGCGTTGGCGTGACCTGGGCCGTGCGGACCCTGGCCTATCCCCTGCCCATCGCCTGGGGTCTGGTGGGGGCCTTCGTGGCCGAGCAGGAGGTCAAGCCGGTGCTGGCCTTCACGGCTCTGGCGGCGGCCTTTGCGCTGGTGGTGGCGGGGGTCATCATCGTCTTCGGTTTGAGACGTGGCGTCGAACGCCGGTGACGGGCTGACAGACGCCCCAGAGACGGCTAGAAGGCCCGCCCATGAGCGCGCCCCAAAAGACCATCGCCCAGCTGGCCGAAGAGTACGGCCTCGCCCCCAATGAATATCAGGTCCTGCTGGACCGGCTGGGCCGCGAGCCCAACCAGGTCGAGCTGGGCGTCTTCTCGGTCATGTGGTCCGAGCACTGCTCCTACAAGTCGTCCAAGAAGCAGCTGATGAAGTTCCCGGTGACGGGCGAGCGCGTCATCTGCGGCCCCGGCGAGAACGCCGGCGTGATCGACATCGACGACGGCGACGCCTGCATCTTCAAGATGGAGAGCCACAACCACCCCTCCTACATCGAGCCCTATCAGGGCGCGGCGACGGGCGTGGGCGGCATCATGCGCGACGTCTTCACCATGGGCGCGCGCCCGGTGGCCCTGCTGAACGCCCTGCGTTTCGGCGATCCGTCGCACGAGAAGTCCAAGCGTCTGGTCAAGGGCGTGGTCAGCGGCATCGGCGGCTACGGCAACTGCGTCGGCGTGCCGACGGTCGCGGGCGAGACGAACTTCCACAAGGGCTACAACGGCAACATCCTGGTCAACGCCATGTGCGTCGGCCTGGCCCGCGCCGATGAGATCTATTATTCGGCCGCGCCGGAAGCGGGCCACGACGTGGTCTATTTCGGCTCCAAGACCGGCCGCGACGGCATCCACGGCGCCACCATGTCCTCGGCCGAGTTCGACGACGAGTCGGACGCCAAGCGCCCCACGGTGCAGGTCGGCGACCCCTTCGCCGAAAAGCTGCTGATCGAGGCCACGCTGGAGCTGATGGCCTCGGGCGCCGTGGCCGCCATTCAGGACATGGGCGCAGCGGGCCTGACCTCTTCGTCCGTCGAGATGGCCGGCAAGGGCGGCGTCGGCGTCGAGCTGGACCTCGACAAGGTGCCCCAGCGCGAAACCGGCATGACCGCCTATGAGATGATGCTGTCGGAAAGCCAGGAGCGGATGCTGGCCGTGCTGAAGCCCGGCTTTGAGGACGTCGGCTATCGCATCTTCCAGAAGTGGGGGCTGGACTTCGCCATCATCGGCAAGACCACCAACACCGGCCATCTGGTGCTGAAGCACCACGGCGAGGTGGTCTGCGACGTGCCGCTGGCCCCGCTGTTCGACGACGCCCCCCTGTATGACCGTCCGTGGGTCCAGCCGGAACTTCAACCGCGCCTCGACCCGGCGGAAGTCCCGGCTCCCGACAGTTGGAACGACGCCGTGCTGAAGGTCGTCGCCTGCCCCGACATGGCGTCCAAGCGCTGGATCTGGGAACAGTACGACCGCCACGTCATGGCCGACACGCTGCAGGACAGCTCGACCGGCGCCGACGCGGGCGTGATCCGTGTCCACGGCACGGAAAAGGGTCTGGCCGTCACCTCGGACTGCACCCCGCGCTATGTCCAGGCCGACCCCTATGAAGGCGGCAAGCAGGCCGTGGCCGAGGCGTGGCGCAACCTGACCGCCGTCGGTTCGCGTCCCATCGCCATCACCGACAACCTGAACTTCGGCAACCCGCAGCGCCCCGAGATCATGGGCCAGATCGTGCGCGCCACCGACGGCATGGCCGAGGCCTGCCGCGAGCTGGACTTCCCCGTCGTGAGCGGCAACGTCAGCCTGTATAACGAGACCAACGGCGTCGCCATTCCGCCGACGCCGACCGTCGGCGCCGTGGGCCTGCTGACCAACTACGACGTGACCACCGGCTTCGGCGGCGCGGCCGAGGGCGACCAACTGGTGCTGATCGGCCAGACGACCGGCGAACTTGGCGCCTCCATTTACCTGCGCGAGGTTCTGGGCCGCGAGGACGGCGCCCCGCCGCCGGTCGACCTGAAGCTGGAACGCAAGACCGGCGACTTCGTGCGCGGCCTGATCGAGGCGGGCGAGCTGACGGTCGTCCACGACCTGTCGGACGGCGGTCTGGTCGGGGCGGCGGCGGACATCGCCCTGGCCTCGGACGTCGGGATCGAACTGAACGCCTCCAGCGCCGCCCATGCCCACGCCTTCCTGTTCGGCGAGGACCAGGCCCGTTATCTGGTCGCCGTGGCGGACGCGGACGCCCTGATCGCCAAGGCCAAGGACGCGGGGCTGCACGCCTCGGTCGTCGGTCTGGTCAAGGGAACGGACTTCGCCTCCTCGGGTCCGAAGGGCGAGCTGTTCCGCATCCCCGTCGCCCATGTGCGCGAGTTCCACGAAGGCTGGATGCCGAACTGGATCGAAGGCTGATGCGCAGCGCCGCCCTCATCCTCGTCGTCGCGGGCGCCGCCCTGGTGTCGGCCTGCGAGTTCGAGGGCGGCGATCCCGTCCAGCACGCCCTGCGCGACGCGGCGGCCGCCCGACAGGCCGCCGCGCTGAAGACCACCGAGGAAGAAGAGGCGCAGGCGATCCGTCGTCCAACCGCCTCCGGCCCGGCCCTGCATGAGCCGGACGAACTGTCGCGACTGATCGCCGCCCGCCGTCAGGCGGTGGAGGAAACGCGCGCCCTGCTGGCCGCCACGACAGATCCGGCGCTGAAAGGGCAGCTGACCGGCGACTTGAAGGCCGAGGAAGGCCGTCTGCGCGCGCTGGAGGCCCGCGCCGCCGCGAGACCATGAAAAAAATGTCAGCCTAGGTTCATATTCGTGGTGTAGGAGGCCGAGCAGTGGCCTTGATACATCCTATACGGGAGCCGTCCGCTGAAAGTCGCTGTCGTCCTGCCTTTAGGTTGCTGCTTCTCCCTATCCCAACCCAACTCGATGGAGACCGTCGTCCGCACTCTGGCTCATGGCGACCAGAATGCGGAATTGCGCATCTTCTGCTGTGAAGGCGCCGAGGATCACGGAAATCTTCCGGCCTATCGCCTGCCCAGAAATAAGAAGCGGCTTTCGGCGCTTGAGAAGGCCCTGGACGACTTCGATCCGGACGTCATTGAATTCCACCAACAGCTGCGTCAGGCGCTTCAAATCTCCCGACGCTTTCCTCGCGCCACGCGCGTGCTCTATCGGCACAATGCGCTGAAGTCGCCGCGAGGCCTGTTTGACCGTTGGCGCTATGAACGACGGTTCCGCCAGATCGACGGCCTGATCTTCGTCAGCGACGCGGGACGTCGAGAATTCCTTCAGGATTATCCAAGGCAGGAGCCGAAGGCTTTCGCCGTTCCCAACCCCATCAACGTCGATCTGTGGCGCGCGCCGGTCGACGGTCGCGAACCGCTGATCGCCTTCGCCGGCCGCGCCATGCCGGAAAAGGGCGTGGACCTGATCTGCGCCGCCCTGCCCGCCGTGCTGGAGCGTCATCCCGACTGGCGCGCCGTGCTGATGCTGAACGACTGGGACAAGCACGCCGCCTGGGCCGAACCCCATGTCGCCCCTCTGGAACGGTTCGGCGACCGGGTGACGGTGTTGAAGTCGGCGCCGCTGAGCGAGGTTCGCGCGGTCATGCAGCGTGCGGCCATCGCCCTGACTCCTTCGGTCTGGGCCGAACCCTTGGGCCTGACCGCGCTGGAGGCCCATGCGGCGGGCGCGGCTCTGATCTCGTCCGGGCGCGGCGGCCTGCGCGAAGCTAGCGGCCCGCACGCCGTCTATGTCGATGATCTGACCGCCGATGGACTGGGCGCCGCGATGGACGACCTGATCCGCGACCCCGCGCGACGCCTGGAGTTGGCCCGTGCGGCTCAGGCCTATGTGGCGCACACGCACACCCCAGGGCACCGCGCGGCGCAGTTGCACGATCTACGCGAACGTCTGGTCCACGCCAAAAGTCTTGGACGATAACGCGGCGGCTGAGCCCGTTGCGGCCTCGGATCGCCGAGAGCCGCAGGCCTGCGTCAGATCTGCGGGACCGCCTGGCTGAGACGGCCGCCGACGCGGATCGGCTCGACACGCTTGGCCAGGCCCGTGCGGTCGTCGGTCTCGACGAAGACGCCGCAAATGGTCGCCGGGCCGCTGGCGGGGACATAGCGTCCGCCCGACAGACGGGTGGTGAAACGGCGCAGCGGCTCTTCCTTGTCGTTGCCGATGACGGAGTCGTAGTCGCAGCAGCCGCCCGCATCGGTCTGATAGGCCGTACCGTGGGGCAGAATCTGCGCGTCGGCGGTCGGGACGTGGGTGTGGGTGCCGACCACCAGGCTGGCGCGGCCGTCGCAGAAGTGGCCCATGCCCATCTTCTCGCTGGTGGCCTCGGCGTGCATATCGACGATGACGGCGTCGGCGACGACGCCCAGAGGCGCGGCCTCCAACTCGCGCTCCACGGCGCTGAAGGGGTCATCCATCGGGTCCATGTGGACGCGGCCCAGCACATTGATGACCAGCACCCGGCGGCCGTCCGGCGTGACGAAGACGTCCGCGCCGCGCCCTGGCGCATCCATCAGGCGCGGATAGTTGGCCGGGCGGATCAGGCGCGGCTCTCGCACGATATAGGTCAGGGCCTCGCGCTGGTCCCAGCTGTGGTTGCCCAGGGTCAGGACGTCGGCCCCGGCGTTGAAGATGTCGTTGGCGGTGTTCTCGGTGATGCCGAAACCGCCCGCCGCGTTCTCGGCGTTGACCACCACGAAATCGAGCCTGAGGTCGCGCCTCAGCCCCGGAAGATGGTCCGAAAGTCCATCGCGCCCGGACTTGCCGACCACGTCACCGAAAAACGCCAATCTCATGGGAAGGCTCTATAGCCGGTCTCGGTCAAAACGCCATGCAGGCGGATGTCGTGCGGCTCCAGATCGAGGCGATCGACCGCCTGCCCGGCATAGGCGAAGCCGACCCGGCGCGCGTCGGGCAGCATCGCGAAGGTCCGGTCGTAATAGCCGCCCCCCTGGCCCAACCGTCCGCCGTGAGCATCGAAGGCCAACAGGGGCGTCAGGATCAGGTCCGGCCGCACCACCTCGCTCAGCGGCAGAGGCGCGGGACATCCGGCGGCGTCCAGCTCCAGCGGCTCGCCCGGCGCCCAGGCGCGGAAGATCATGGCCGCGTCGCGCTCCAGCACCACCGGCAGGCACAGGCGACGGCCCGCCTGGTGCAGGACATTGGCCAGGGCGCCCGTATCCAGTTCCGACCCCATGGCGCGATAGAGGGCGACGGTCTCGGCGAGCGGCAGGGCGTCGGCATGGCCCGCCGCGCGTTCAGCGGCTTCGGGCTCGGTCTCGGTCAGACGCTTTCGCAAGGCGCGCATGGCGGCCCGGAGTTCGTGCTTGGGGGTCATCGCCGCTCGGCCCTTCGCCAAATTCCACCGTCATCCTCGGGCTTGACCCGAGGATCCAGCCTAACGGCGCACTGAACGCCGACAGGCCGAGCGCGTCGCCCAACTCGATCCTCGGGTCAAGCCCGAGGATAACGGCGGGAGAGGGAACGATTGGAGAAGTGCTCGCCAACTGCGCAAGGGACCAGCAGCCGCGTCTCCAGCGTAGCGCACCAAAACGCGCTCAAGCAGCAAGCGACCGCGTCGCGAGCGATAGCGCACTAAATAAAGATGGGTTGGCGGCGCCGCGTGAGCCGTGAAGAACGTTTAAATCCTCTCGACCTGGGTAGCCAGGTGGGCTCCGTATGCCCAGGCCCTCGAGCCCGGACAGGGACAGATCCCTATGAGTGAATTAAGGTCAGAAGGATATGTTGTCTTCGACGTGAGCCGCAGCATGACCCGCCGTCGCGTAAGATAGGCGTTCCGACGAGTTTCAACAATGGCGAAGCGCGCGTTTCTCCCTCCCCATAGAAGGGAGGGAGAAGGCCGACGCCCTACATCGTCTGGACGATCTTCTCGATACGGGCGGCCACGGCGTTCAGGGCCTCGGCCACGCCGTCGCTGGCCGGGGCGGGCGTCGCGACGGCCGCCGTCGCCGCCTTGGCGCGACCCGAGTTCTGGACCGCCGCCTGGCGTTTCGCTTCTCCAAGCTCGTCAGCCAGCATCAGGGCGGCCATCAGGAACAGGCGCACGTCGCCGACCTGGCCGACCTGATCGGCCACGCCCTGCACCCGTTCGTTGAACTGGGCCGCCAGGTCGCGCACCCGCGCCTCCTGACCGTCAGCGCAGCCCACTGCATAGGGGCGGCCGTGGACCTCTACCGTCACCGTCGCCATCAGTTCGCCTCCTCTTGCCCAGCGGCTTGCTGTGAAGCCGCCTGCTGCTGCGCCAGCACCTCGCGCACGGCGTCGGCCGCGCGGGCCAGCGCCTGGGCTGTTTCCTGACCGGCCGTCTCCAGCTCGGCGATGCGGGCCAGGTCGGCCGCGTTCGAGGCGCGCGGCGCGAACAGGTCGTCGTCCGCGATGGGCGGCGCCGAGGCGGGCCTGGCTTTCAGCTCAAGCACCTTGCGCTCCAGATCAGCCAGCGCTCGATCAATCCGCGCCTTTGCAGCCGTAACGGCGTCCATGATGGTCCTTTCTTCCAGATTCCGTGTAGAACCTGCCGGCGCGCCGGGGTAAAGCGGCGCCGCCCCCGCTTTATCCTGTTCCTGAGGAAAGGTCTCGCCGTGACCGACGCCCAAGCTGCATTCGCCAAGCCTTCGCCCAAACAGATGGCCGACGCCATCCGGGTGCTGTCCATGGATGCGGTCGAAAAGGCCAAGAGCGGCCACCCCGGCATGCCGATGGGCATGGCCGACGTCGCCACCGTCCTTTATTCGAAATTCCTGAAGTTCGACGCCAGCCGCCCCGACTGGGCCGACCGCGACCGCTTCATCCTGTCAGCCGGTCACGGCTCGATGCTGATCTACAGCCTGCTGCACCTGACGGGCTACAAGGACGCCACCCGGGAACAACTGGAAAACTTCCGCCAGTGGGGCTTCAAGACCGCTGGCCACCCCGAGTACGGCCACATGGCCGGGATCGAGACGACCACCGGCCCGCTGGGTCAGGGCCTGGCCACCTCGGTCGGCTTCGCCCTGGCGGAGCGCCATCTGGCGGCGCGCTTCGGCAAGGATCTGGTCGATCACCGCACCTGGGTCGTCGCCGGCGACGGCTGCCTGATGGAAGGCGTGTCGCAGGAAGCCATCGCCCTGGCCGGCCGCCTGAAGCTGAACAAGCTGTGCGTCCTGTGGGACGACAACGAGATCACCATCGACGGCAAGGTCTCGCTGTCGGACGCCACCGACCAACTGGCCCGCTTCAAGGCCTCGGGCTGGGCGGTCAAGGCCATCGACGGCCACGACTATAGGCAGATCCAGAAGGCCCTGGCCTGGGCGACCAAGCAGGACAAGCCGACGCTGATCGCCTGCAAGACCAAGATCGGCAAGGGCGCCGCCACCATGGAAGGCAGCCACAAGACCCACGGCGCCGCCCTGGGCGCCACCGAGATCGCGGCGACCCGTCAGGCGCTGAACTGGCCCTTCGCGCCGTTCGAGCTGCCGGAAGGCGTGCAGAAGGCCTGGGCCAAGGTCGGCAAGCAGGGCGGCAAGACCCGCAAGGCCTGGGAAGGCCGTCTGCTGAACCACGCTCAGCGCGACGACTTCGCCCGCGCCATGGCCGGCGACCTGCCCACCGGCGCCTTCGAGGCGCTGGACGCCAAGCTGAAGCAACTGGTCGTTGACAAGCCCGCCCTGGCCACGCGCCAGTCGTCGGGCGAGGCGCTGGAGACGGTGTTCAACGCCATCCCCGAAATGGTCGGCGGCTCGGCCGACCTGACGGGCTCGAACAACACCTTCGTCAAGAACACCCAGATCATGGACGCGCCGGATTACGCCGGCCGTTACCTGAACTACGGCATCCGCGAGTTCGGCATGGCCGCGGCGATGAACGGTCTGGCGCTGCACGGCGGGGTCATCCCCTACGGCGGCACCTTCATGGCGTTTGCGGACTACAGCCGTCCGGCGATCCGTCTGGGCGCCCTGATGGGCGTACGCGCGATCCACGTCCTGACGCACGACAGCATCGGCCTGGGCGAAGACGGCCCGACGCACCAGCCGGTCGAGCATCTGGCGGCCCTGCGCGCCATCCCCAACCTGCTGACCATGCGCCCGGCGGACACGGTCGAGGCGCTGGAGTGCTGGCAGGTCGCCCTGCAGCACAAGACCACGCCGACCGCCATGTGCCTGTCGCGTCAGAAAACCCCGGCCGTGCGCGTGACCGACGCGGGCGAGAACCTGTCGCGCAAGGGCGCCTATGAGCTGAAGGCCGCCAACGGCGAGGCGAAGGTCACCCTGTTCGGCACCGGCACCGAGGTCGCCCTGGCCCTGAAGGCCGCCGAGACGCTGGAGGCCGAAGGCGTGCCCACCCGCGTGGTGTCGGTCCCCTGCTTCGCCCTGTTCGAGCAGCAGCCCAAGGCCTATCAGGACGCCGTCATCGGCCGCGGCACGGTGCGCGTCGCCGTCGAGGCCGCCATCAAGCAGGGCTGGGAACGCTTCATCGGCGAAGACGGAGGCTTCGTCGGCATGGCCGGCTTCGGCGCCTCGGCCCCGGCCGAAGTCCTCTACCGCGAGTTCGGCATCACCGCCGAAGCCGTGGTCGAAGCCGCCAAGGCCCGGCTGTAAGCTCCATGCGCCGCCTCGCCCTCGTCCTGAGCTTCGGCTTATCGATGGCGGGCGGCGCGCCTGCCTTCGCCGAGACAACCGCCCCCATGGCGGTCGAGACGCCCGTTGTCATCGGCCAGTCCTACGCCCTGCCCTCCGCCGTCATGAACCAGACGCGCGAGATCAACGTCTGGCTGCCGCCCGGCTATGCCAAGGGCAGCCAGACCTATCCCGTCCTCTACGTCCTCGACGGCGGACAGGATCAGGACTTTCACCACATCTCGGGCATCGCCCAGTTGGGGACCATCGTCGGCACGACGCGCGACGTCATCGTCGTGGGCGTCGCCTCGATGGACCGCCGCAACGAGCTTGCCCTGCCGACCGACGACGCCGAACTGATCTCCCGCTATCCGACGCAAGGGCAATCCGACCGCTTCCGCCGTTTCGTCGGCGAAGAGGTCATGCCCTTCATCGAAGTCCGCTATCGCACCAGCGGCGAGACGGCCCTGATGGGCGAGTCCCTGGCGGGCCTATTCGTGGTCGAGACCTTCCTGAAAGAGCCGCAGATGTTCGACGCCTATGTCGCCGTCAGCCCCAGCCTGTGGTGGGACGGCGGCCAGCTGGCGCGGCAGTCAGGAGCGCATCTGCGCGACCACTCCAACGATCCGCGCACCCTGATCCTGACGCTGGGCGACGAGGGCGAGATGATGCAGGCGCCGATGGACGTGCTGACCGCCAACCTGCGCGATCACGCCCTGCCCGGCGTCACCTGGGACTTCACCCCGCGCCCGAACGAGAGCCACGCCACCATCTATCACGGCGCCGCGCTGGACGCCTTCCGCCGCCTCTATGCGGTTCCGGCCGAGCCGGGAACCTGAACGACTTTTCGGAGCCTGACGCCATGAAGATCGGCACGCCGCTTACTGACCACGCCACGCGCGTCATGCTGCTGGGCTCGGGCGAGCTGGGCAAGGAGGTGGCCATCGAGCTGCAACGCCTCGGCGCCGAGGTGATCGCGGTCGACCGCTACGCCAACGCCCCCGCCATGCAGGTGGCGCACCGCAGCCACGTCATCCCCATGACCGATCCCCAGGTGCTGAACGGGATCATCATGGCCGAGGCCCCGCACATCATCGTGCCGGAAATCGAGGCCATCGCCACCGACGCCCTGGCGGCTATCGAGGCGGCGGGGCTGGCCCGCGTCATCCCCACCGCCCGCGCCACCCAGCTGACCATGAACCGCGAAGGCATCCGCCGTCTGGCCGCCGAAGAGCTGAGCCTGCCGACCAGTCCCTACGCCTTCGCCGCCTCGGCCGAGGAACTGGCGGCGGGGGCGCAGGCGGTGGGCTTCCCCTGCTTCGTCAAGCCGGTCATGTCGTCCTCGGGCAAGGGCCAGTCCTATGTCGAGGGGCCTGAGGGCGTGGCCGAGGCCTGGGCCTATGCCGAAGCGTCGGGGCGGGTCGCGGGCGGCGTCGTCATCGTCGAGGGGCGCATCGACTTCGACTATGAGATCACCCTGCTGACGGTGCGGTCGTTGCGCGACGGCGCCGTCCGCACGGACTTCTGCGCCCCCATCGGTCATCGCCAGCAGAAGGGCGACTATGTCGAAAGCTGGCAGCCGCAGATCATGAGCCCCGCCGCCCTGAAGACGGCGCAGGCCATTGCGGCCAAGGTGACGGAGGCGCTGGGCGGTCTCGGCGTGTTCGGCGTCGAACTGTTCGTGAAGGGCGACGAGGTCTGGTTCTCGGAGGTGTCGCCGCGTCCGCATGACACCGGGCTGGTGACGCTGGCGACGCAGGTCATGAGCGAGTTCGCCCTGCACGCCCGCGCCATTCTGGGCTTGCCCGTGGACGTGACCTTGCGCGAACCCGGCGCCAGCGCCGTCATCTACGGCGGCATGGAGGCCGAGGGCGTGGTGTTCGAAGGCGTGGTCGAGGCCCTGTCGGTCCCGACCGCCGACCTGCGCCTGTTCGGCAAGTCCGAGGCGTTTGAGCGCCGCCGCATGGGCGTGGCCCTGGCGCGCGGCGCCGACACGGACGAAGCGCGTGCGCGCGCGGCCGAGGCGGCGGGCAAGGTGCGGGTAGTCGCTCCGTAGTCCTTCTCCCACAACGGGAGAAGGACCGGCCAAGCTTCTTCGACTTTTGTCGATTGGCGCCGGACGCGATTAGGGTCCAAAAAAGACGAAAGGTCGCACCCAGTCGACCCGGAGGACCGTTCGTCATGGGCAAGCTCAAGACGGCGCTGATATTCGGCGCCATCGCTATCCTGGGGGCTGTGTCCCTCGCCGTCATCGCCCTGCACCAGGGCGAGAGCATCAGCGCCGTCTGGATCGTGGTCGCGGCGCTGTGCGTCTACGCCATCGCCTACCGCTTCTACGCCCGCTATCTGGCCGGGAAGGTGCTGGGGCTGAACGCAAGGCGGCCCACACCGGCCGTCCGGCACAATGACGGGTTGGATTACGTTCCGACGCCACGCAACGTCCTGTTCGGCCACCATTTCGCGGCCATCGCGGGCGCAGGGCCGCTGGTCGGGCCGGTGCTGGCGGCGCAGATGGGCTATCTGCCCGGCGTGCTGTGGATTCTGGTCGGCGCCGTGCTGGCGGGGGCGGTGCAGGACATGATCGTCCTGTTCATGTCGACCCGCCGCGACGGCCGGTCGCTGGGCGACATGGTCCGCACCGAGATGGGCCCCATCCCCGGCGTCATCGCCCAGGTCGGGGTGCTGATGATCATGGTCATCATCCTGGCCGTGCTGGCGCTGGTGGTGGTCAAGGCCCTGGCTGAGAGCCCGTGGGGAACCTTCACCGTCGCCGCCACCATTCCCATCGCCGTCTTCATGGGGCTGTACACCCGCTTTCTGCGCCCCGGCCGCGTGGGCGAGGTGTCGGTGATCGGCGTGGTGCTGCTGGTCCTAGCCATCATCGGCGGGGGCCATATCGCCGCCGATCCGTTCTGGGGTCCGGCCTTCACCCTGTCGGGCACGACGCTGGCCATCGCCATGATGGCCTACGGCTTCATCGCCTCGGTCATTCCCGTGTGGCTGCTGCTGGCGCCGCGCGACTACCTGTCCACCTTCCTGAAGATCGGCGCCATCGTCGCCCTGGCCGTCGGCATATTGATCGTGCGCCCGCATGTGCAGATGCCCGCCATCACCCCCTTCATCGACGGCACCGGGCCGGTCTTCTCGGGCGCCCTGTTCCCCTTCCTGTTCATCACCATTGCTTGTGGCGCGGTCTCGGGCTTCCACGCCCTGATCTCGTCCGGCACCACGCCGAAGCTGCTGGAGAACGAGAACCAGATCCCGCTGATCGGCTACGGCGCCATGCTGTGCGAAAGCTTCGTGGCGATCATGGCCCTGATCGCCGCCACCGTGCTGGACCCGGCCGTCTATTTCGCCATGAACAGCCCGGTCGCCGTCATCGGCGACAACGCCGCCTCGGCCGCCGCCGCCGTGGCCCAGTGGGGCTTCCACATCACTCCGGCCGAGCTGGAGCAACTGGCCAAGGACGTCGGCGAACACTCCATCCTGTCGCGTGCAGGCGGTGCCCCGACCCTGGCGGTCGGCATGGCGCACATCCTGTCGGGCGTCATCGGCGGCAAGGCCATGATGGCCTTCTGGTACCACTTCGCCATCCTGTTCGAGGCCCTGTTCATCCTGACCACGGTCGATGCGGGCACCCGCGTCTGCCGCTTCATGATCCAGGATCTGCTGGGCATGGCCGTGCCCAAGATGCGCCAGACGCAATCCTGGACCGGCAACGTCGTGGCCACGGCCCTGACGGTCGGGCTGTGGGGCTATTTCCTCTATACCGGCGTGGTCGATCCACTGGGCGGGATCAACAGCCTGTGGCCCCTGTTCGGCATCGCCAACCAGATGCTGGCGGCGGTCGCCTTGATCCTGGGCACGGTCGTCCTGTTCAAGATGAAGCGGCACAGGTTCGCCTGGGCCACGGCGGTTCCGGCGGTCTGGCTGCTGATCTGCACGGTCACGGCAGGACTGCAGAAGCTGTTCCACCCCGACGTGAAGATCGGCTTCCTGGCCCACGCCCGGAAGTATCAGGACGCCATGGCCGCCGGCGACATCCTGGCCCCGGCCAAGACCATCGGCGACATGCACCGGGTCATCGTCAACGACTACGTCAACTCAGCGCTGACGGCGGGCTTCCTGTTCGTCGTGCTGACGGTCGTGGTCTATGGCGTCGGGGCCTGCCTCAAGGCGCTGAAGTCCGACCAGCCGACCGTGGTCGAAACCCCGGCCGCGCATGAGCTGACCCTGACCGACGAAGCGATGGACATCGCCCGTGCTTAAGTCCTCTTCATCCTCAGCGACGACCGGCGGCGCAGACCTGCTCTGCGCCTGCCGGGACACGTTGGTGCGGTGGGGCAAGGACGCCCGCCGCACCGCCGGGCTGATGATCGGCCAGCCGGATTATGACGCCTATGTCGCCCACGCCGCCGTCACCCATCCGGATCAGGCGCCGCTGGACCGCACCGCCTTCTTCCGCCTGCATGAGGCGCGGCGGTTCGGCGAAGGCGGCGGCTTCCGCTGCTGCTGAAGCGGCTTGACCGCACCCGGACGGTTACAGGCGATCATATCTTGTTACGGGCCTTGTTACGGCGACGGGGTTGCAACCGCGCGCGCTCCGTCCCACTAAGGCGCCAATCATAACCGCCCCTGTTCAGGAGACTGCTCCCCATGACCGTTCGCGTCGCCATCAACGGCTTCGGCCGCATCGGCCGCCTCGTCCTTCGCTCGATCGTCGAGCACGGCCGCAAGGACATCGAGGTCGTGGCGATCAACGACCTGGGCCCGGTCGAGACCAACGCCCACCTGTTCCGCTATGACTCGGTGCACGGCCGCTTCCCCGGCACGGTCACGACGGGCGAGGACTGGATCGACGTCGGCACCGGCAAGATCAAGGTCACGGCCGAGCGCGACCCGGCCAACCTGCCGCACGCCGAGCTGAAGGTGGACATCGCCCTGGAATGCACGGGCATCTTCACCTCCAAGGACAAGGCCTCGGCCCACCTGAAGGCCGGAGCCAAGCGCGTGCTGGTCTCGGCCCCGGCCGACGGCGCCGACAAGACCATCGTCTTCAAGGTCAACCATGAGACCCTGACGACCGACGACATCGTCGTGTCCAACGGCTCGTGCACGACCAACGCCCTGGCCCCGGTGGCCAAGGTGCTGCACGACCTGTTCGGCATCGAGCGCGGCTACATGACCACCATCCACGCCTACACCGGCGACCAGCCGACGCTGGATACGATGCACAAGGATCTGTACCGCGGCCGCGCCGCCGCCCTGTCGATGATTCCGACCTCGACCGGCGCCGCCAAGGCCCTGGGCCTGGTCCTGCCGGAACTGAAGGGCAAGCTGGACGGCTCGTCGATCCGCGTCCCGACCCCGAACGTCTCGGTCGTCGACCTGAAGGTCGTCGCCGGTCGCGAAGTCACCGTCGAGGAAATCAACGCCGCCCTGCTGGCCGCCGCAAACGGCCCGATGAGCGGCGTCCTGGCCACGACCACCGACCCGCTGGTCTCGGTCGACCTGAACCACGTGGCCGCCTCTTCGACCGCCGCCCTGCCCCAGACGCAGGTCGTCGACGACAAGCTGGCCCGCGTCCTGACCTGGTACGACAACGAGTGGGGCTTCGCGACCCGCATGGCCGACACCGCCCTGGTGATGGCGAAGTTCCTCTGATCCGGCCTCGCGCCTGACAGACTGCTGACCTATGAGGGGCTCTCGCCGAACGGCTGAGAGCCCCTTGTTTCAAGACGACGGGCCCGCCGCCCAGATCAAAAGACGGACCACCGATGACCTTCCGCACCCTCGACGACGTTTCCGACCTTTCGGGCAAGGCCGCCCTGGTCCGCGTGGATTTCAACGTGCCGATGGAGGACGGGAACGTCACCGACGACACCCGTCTGAAAGCCGCCCTGCCGACCATCCACCGCCTGCGCGAGGCGGGCGCCAAGGTGGTGCTGCTGGCCCACTTCGACCGTCCCAAGGGCGAGCGCGTGCCGTCGATGAGCCTGAAGCCCGTGGTCGAGCCGCTGGAGCTGCTGCTGCACGGCCCCGTGCGCTTCGCCGACGACTGCGTGGGCGATGAGGCCAAGGCCGCCGTGGCCGATCTGGACGCGGGCGGCGTGCTGCTGCTGGAGAACGTCCGCTTCCACAAGGGCGAGGAAAAGAACGACCCGGCCTTCGCCCAGCAGCTGGCGGAACTGGGCGACCTCTACGTCAACGACGCCTTCTCGGCCGCGCACCGCGCCCACGCCTCGACCGAGGGTCTGGCCCGCCTGCTGCCCGCCTATGCCGGTTGCGCCATGGCGCGCGAGCTTGAGGCGCTGGACGCGGCGCTCGGCAAGCCGCAGAAGCCGGTCATCGGCATCGTCGGCGGTGCCAAGGTCTCGACCAAGCTGGACCTGCTGAAGAACCTGGTCGCCAAGCTGGACTACCTGGCCATCGGCGGCGGCATGGCCAACACCTTCCTGTTCGCCCAGGGCGTCGATGTCGGCGGCTCGCTGTGCGAGAAGGATCTGGCCGACACCGCCCGCGAGATCATCGAGGAAGCCCGCCGTCAGGGCTGCGAACTGCTGCTGCCGGTCGATGTGGTGGTGGCCAAGGGCGTCAAGCCGGGCATCGAGTCGGGCGTGCGCGCCCTGGATCGCATCGCCGCCGACGACCTGATCCTGGACGCTGGGCCTGAGACGGTCGCCCGTCTGAACCGCGCCATGGATCTGTCGAAGACGCTGATCTGGAACGGTCCGCTGGGCGTGTTCGAGGTTCCGCCCTTCGACAAGGCCACGGTCGAGGCCGCCAAACACGCCGCCGAACTGGCCAAGGCCGGCAAACTGGTCGCCGTGGCCGGCGGCGGCGACACTGTCGCGGCCCTGAACCACGCGGGCACGGCCGACGACATGACCTTCGTCTCCACCGCGGGCGGCGCCTTCCTGGAATGGATGGAGGGCAAGGTTCTGCCGGGCGTCGAGGCCCTGCGCGCCGCCTAAAAACGTCAAGGCGAGGGCTGTTCGCGGCCCTCGCCCCTGATGTCTGAAGCTTTAGTCTTCGCCGTCCATGTCGACGGCGCGCGCGACCAGATCGCGCCACGTCGGATCGGTGTCGTCCACCAGATCGACGTCGTCCAGCAGGGCCACCGCCCCGCCGCCGTCGGGCAGGATCAGACCCAGCACCTCCATCAGATCGCCGTCGGGCCCGACATGGGCCTCGGCCTGAACGATCACCGCCGCCTGTTCGCCGTCGTCTTCCCACCAGATGACCGGCTGAGGCAGCTCCATGTCGATGACGCGCGCCTCTTCGGTGTCGCCCAGAGCGAACACGGCCTTGCCCGCCTGAACATCGTCCAGCGTCGCCACGGCCCCGTTGAAGGGCGTCAGCCGCGCCCAGTCGTCGACGTCGAAACCGCCGCCGTCCTCATCCAGCGCATCATCGTTCTGGCTCATCGCCGCTCCTTGGTCAGATACGCCGAGGCGTCGCGTCCACTTAGAGGCTGCGCGCCCAAAGTCCACCAGGCTTGCGCCCTGTCACATCGGCGTGACTTCCCCCGCCCGACCGGCTAAGACCTCGGGCAAAATCATATCTGGTTCAGGAGACTATCCATGGCGCGCATCACGCTGCGACAACTGCTCGACCACGCGGCGGAGCACGACTACGGCCTGCCCGCCTACAACATCAACAACATGGAACAGGGCCTGGCCATCATGGAGGCCGCCGACGCCGTCAATGCGCCGGTCATCATCCAGGCCTC
The DNA here is from genome assembly GCF_052907225.1 of Brevundimonas sp. RM1. Taxonomy (NCBI): domain Bacteria; kingdom Pseudomonadati; phylum Pseudomonadota; class Alphaproteobacteria; order Caulobacterales; family Caulobacteraceae; genus Brevundimonas; species Brevundimonas sp. RM1. Next base: position 103,985 of record NZ_JBRERY010000001.1, on the reverse strand, counting down.
GCGCGGCGCCCGCTCCTACGCCAACGACGTCGTCCTGGCCAAGCTGATCGACGCCCTGGCTGAACTGTATCCGCACATCCCGGTCTGCATGCACCAGGACCACGGCAACGGCCCGGCCACCTGCGCCACCGCCATCCAGTACGGCTTCACCTCGGTGATGATGGACGGCTCGCTGGAAGAAGACGCCAAGACCCCCGCCTCCTACGAATACAACGTCGACGTGACGCGCCGCGTCACCGAGATGGCCCACAGCTGCGGCGTCTCGGTCGAGGGCGAACTGGGCGTGCTGGGCTCGCTGGAGACCGGCATGGGCGAGGCCGAGGACGGCCACGGCTTCGAGGGCAAGCTGGACCACTCGGCCCTGCTGACCGACCCGGATCAGGCCGTCGACTTCGTCAAGGCCACCAAGGTCGACGCCCTGGCCATCGCCATGGGCACCTCGCACGGCGCCTACAAGTTCACGCGCCAGCCGGACGGCGAAGTCCTGGCCATGAACGTGATCGAGGAAATCCACCGTCGCCTGCCCAACACCCACCTGGTGATGCACGGATCAAGCTCGGTGCCGCAGGATCTGCAGGACATCATCAACGCCTATGGCGGCCAGATGCCCCAGACCTGGGGCGTGCCGGTCGAAGAGATCCAGCGCGGCATCAAGAACGGCGTGCGCAAGGTGAACATCGACACCGACAACCGCATGGCCATGACCGGCGCCATCCGCAAGCTGCTGGCCGAAAAGCCGGGCGAGTTCGACCCGCGCGCCTATCTGAAGCCCGCCAAGGAAGCCATGCGCAAGCTGTGCCAGGAGCGCTATCTGCAGTTCGGCTGCGAAGGCATGGCCTCCAAGATCAAGCCCCTGTCCACCGCCCAGATGGCCAAGCGCTACGCTTCGGGCGAACTGGACCCGCGCATCGGCTGATCGCCGGTCGCGTCTTGATCAGACTGAAACGCCCGCCTTCGTCGACCGGAGGCGGGCGTTTTCATGTTCACCAGACGCCGTAGCGGCCGCCGATCGCCCCGCGCACCGCCCGCGCCTCGATCTCTGCGTAGTGAAGCGCCTCTTCGGCCTGGCGCGCATCGCGACGGGCGTCGCGAATTTCGTCACGCACTTCACGGATACGGTCGCGGATGCGGCGGCGCTCCTCGTCGGTCAGGCCGTCCTGGCGCAGCTCGCGCTGTTTGGCCTCCAGCTTGTCCTCGCGATTGTCGATGCGGCTGATCGCCGAGTTCAACGCGCTCTCGGCAGAGGCCACCGCCTGCTCGACCGCATGGATGCGCCGCCCGTCCTCATAGGCAGGCAGGAAGTCTCGCTCCTCGGCCGGGGCGCAGACCCCGCCGTAGCTGTTCCCTTCGCGCCCCTGCCGGAAGCCGTTCTCCCAGGTGCAATAGGTTCGCAGCCCGTCTTCTCGCGAGGCCAGATAGGCGCTCATGTTCGGCGCCACCCCGTATTTGGCGCAGGCCTTGGCGTGCTCGTCCAGGCGGCTGACCTGGCGTCCGGCCGCGCCGTCGCGCCAGCCCTGACCGCCCCAGTCGCCGACCAGGCACTGATCCTCGTTCATGGTGGCGCAGCCCGACAACAGCGTCAGGCCCGAAACAGCGACAACGGCGGCGATCAGCGACTTCATCTTCGGCCTCTCCAGGGGCGTTTTCGCGTTTGAGGTCTGATGACGTCTCTGCACGCAAGCCATGCTATTTCGCCTTATGGCCGATGAACCTTTGCTGACGGAAGACGACGAAACGCTCGAGGATGCGCCGCGCGCCGCAGAACGACTTCAGGCGCGCATCGACGCGCCGGGCGTGCGTCTGGACAAGGCTCTGGCCGAGGCCTTCCCGACCCTGTCCCGCGCCCGGCTCCAGGCCCTGCTGGCCGACGGCGCCGTCACCCGCGACGGCCAGACGGTCTCCAACGGTTCGGCCAAGGCCCAACCCGGTCTCTATGTGGTCGCCCTGCCGCCCGTCGCCCCGGCCACGCCTCAGCCGGAAGCCATCCCCCTGACGGTGCTGTTCGAGGACGCCGACCTGATCGTCATCGACAAGGCGCCCGGCATGGCCGCCCACCCGGCGCCGGGCTGCGAGACCGGCACCCTGGTCAACGCCCTTCTGGCCCACTGCGGCGACAGTCTCTCCGGCATCGGCGGCGTGGCCCGCCCCGGCATCGTCCACCGCCTCGACAAGGACACCTCGGGCGTCATGGTCGCCGCCAAGTCCGACCGCGCCCACGCAGGGCTCTCCGCCCTGTTCGCCGCCCACGACATCGAGCGCACCTATGTGGCCCTGACGCGCGGCGCGCCCTCGCCCGAGAAAGGCCGCATCCAGACCCAGATCGGCCGTTCCAGCGGCGACCGCAAGAAGATGGCCGTGCTGCGCTCCGGCGGACGCGAGGCGATCACCGACTATGTGGTCCAGCAGACCTTCGGCCGCCCGGCCAAGGCCTCGAACGCTCCGCTGGCGGCTCGCGTCGCCTGCACCCTGCACACCGGCCGCACCCACCAGATCCGCGTCCACATGGCGTCCAAGGGCGCGCCCCTGCTCGGCGATCCCGTCTACGGCTCGGGCAGTCCGGCTGCTGCCGTCCGCGCCGCCGTCGAGGCGTCCGGCTTGAAACGCCAGGCCCTGCACGCCGCCGTCCTCGGCTTCATCCACCCTGTCACCGGCGAAGCCCTTCGCTTCGAAACCGCCCCGCCGGACGACATGCAACGCCTCGAAGCCCTACTGTCCGAACTCTGACGCTCCGGACCGGCGTCCGACTGCGCCAAACTGTCCGCTTTATTAGCAACAACATCTGTGCTAGATAATGACGACGACGGCGAAGGACTGAGCATCGCCGCCGAATTGGGACAATCCGCCCCTTTCGCTTCGGGCAACGGATTCCCATCTTGTCAGTTGAGGGGCGAGGTGATGACGCACGTCATGTGGTCGGAACCGCAACGCCAGCTCATGTAGCCGGAGGGACCATATGGCCAACAATACGCTGACGGTGATGTCGCCTGAACAGGGACTGTCCCGTTATCTTACGGAAATCCGTAAGTTTCCCATGCTGACCAAGGATGAGGAGTTCATGCTCGCCAAGCGGTGGAGCGAACACCAGGATCCTGAGGCCGCCCACCGTCTCGTGACCTCTCACCTGCGCCTCGTGGCCAAGATCGCCATGGGTTATCGCGGCTATGGCCTGCCGATCGGCGAGGTGATCTCCGAGGGCAACGTCGGCCTGATGCAGGCCGTCAAGAAATTCGATCCCGACAAGGGCTTCCGCCTGGCGACCTACGCCATGTGGTGGATTCGCGCCTCGATCCAGGAATACATCCTGCGCTCCTGGTCCCTGGTGAAGATGGGCACCACGGCCGCCCAAAAGAAGCTCTTCTTCAACCTGCGCAAGGCCAAGAGCCAGATCTCGGCTTTCGAGGAAGGCGACCTGCACCCTGAGCATCTGACGGCCATCGCCACCAAGCTGGGCGTGTCGGAAGAAGAAGTCACCAACATGAACCGCCGCCTCGGCGGCGACGCCTCGCTGAACGCCCCGCTGCGCGCGGACGGCGAAAGCGAGTGGCAGGACTGGCTGGCCGACGACGACGCCGTCAGCCAGGAAACCCAACTCGCCGAAAACGAGGAAAAGTCGATCCGCATGAGCCTGCTGCAAGAGGCCATGGAGGAACTGACCGACCGCGAGAAGCACATCCTGACCGAGCGCCGCCTCAAGGACGACCCCGTCACGCTGGAAGAACTCGCCGGCCAGTACGGCGTCAGCCGCGAGCGCGTGCGTCAGATCGAGGTGCGCGCCTTCGAAAAGCTGCAGAAGGCCATGCGCGCTGCGGCCGAGGAACGGAACCTGGTCGACGCCTGACGTCGACCAGGGCTCACTACCCTGCCCGCGCCAGGGTCTCGGGCGGCGCCAGCTTCAGCACCGCCTGAACCGGCGCCGTTAGCGCGACCTTGGTCGGCGCCCCGGCGGCCAGCACCGTATCCAGACCCGCTGCGGCGATCGCCAGCGGCGCGTCGCCGGTCTTGATGGCCAGCGCTTTCAGGGTCTCGGCCTGCTGCTTGATGGCTCGCACGGCCTGCATCGGATCGCTGTCGAACTGCGTCAGGGCCGAAAACAGGATCCGCATAGCCTGATCCTTGACCGCCACCGCGGCCTCGGCGCCGGAACGCGGCTTGTCCGCCTTGCGCTTCTGCGGCCCGGCGTAGTCGTCCGAGTTGAAGCGTCGCCGATCCGGCCCGACATAGCCCACCGCCTCGACCCAGTCGCGCGGCTTGGTCGCCAGGTTCTCGATCCGTCGTTGCAGATCGCCGCTGGTGAAGGGTTTTCTCAGGAATTCGTGCACGCCGGAATCCCGCGCGCCCTTGATGGCGCTGGCGGTCGCCTCGGCCGTCACCATGATGATCGGCGCGCGGCGGCATGACAGGCTGGAGCGACGGATGCGCCGCACCAGGGCCTCGCCGTCCAGCTTCGGCCCCGCCCGCTCGGTGCAGATCAGGCCCGGCTCCATCTCGCGCGCCAGGTCCAGCACCCGCGCCTCGTCGCCCTCGACCACGACTTCGCGCGATCCGAACCCCTTCAGCAGGTCCATCAACAGGCGCGCGGCGGCGGGATTGGGGTCGACGATCAGCACACGCCGAACCACCGGCGCGATCCTCTGCATCGTCTTGGCGTCTAGGGCGAACACGGGGCGAGCTCCATTCCAGAGCCCGACCCTATGCCCCACGGGTTAAGGCGATGTTGCCTCAGCCCAAAAACGTAAACTCAACCTTGGAAAGGATCGCGCATCAGAATGGTGTCGTCCCGCTCGGGGCTGGTCGACAGCAGGGCCACCGGCGCGCCGATCAGCTCCTCGATCCGCCGCACATACTTCAGCGCATGGGCGTTCAAATCCTTGAAGCTGCGGACGCCAGCCGTGCTTTCGTTCCAGCCTTCCAGCTCTTCGAACACCGGCTCGGCCGAGGCCTGATCCTTTAGGCTGGACGGCAGATAATCCAGCACCTCGCCGTTGATGCGATAGCCGACGCAAATCTTCAGCGTCTTCAACCCGTCCAGCACGTCCAGCTTGGTCAGGGCGATGCCGTCGATGCCGTTGATCGCCACCGACTGGCGCACCAGCACCGCGTCGAACCAGCCGCAGCGACGCGCCCGGCCGGTGTTCACGCCGACCTCGCGACCGACCACAGCCAGATGTTCGCCGACCTCGTCGTTCAGTTCGCAGGCGAAGGGGCCTTCACCGACGCGGGTCGTATAGGCCTTCACGATGCCCAGCACATAGCCGACGCCGCGCGGACCGACGCCCGACCCCGCCGCCGCCTGTCCGGCGATGGTGTTCGAACTGGTCACATAGGGATAGGTGCCGTGATCCACGTCCAGGAAGGCGCCCTGGGCCCCTTCGAACAGCACGCGCTTGCCCGCCTTCTGCGCGGCGTCCAGCACCCGCCACGCCGGCTTGACGTAGGGCAGGATCTTCGGCGCGATCTCCAGCAGTTGCGCCAACAGGGCCGCCGGGTCGATCGGCTCCAGTCCCAGACCTGCGCGCAGCGGATCATGGTGCGAGCGCAGGCGGTCGATCTTGATCTTCAGGTCGTCTTCATTGGCCAGGTCGCAGACGCGGATGGCCCGACGCCCCACCTTGTCCTCATAGGCCGGGCCGATGCCGCGTCCGGTCGTGCCGATCTTGGCGCCCGGCGCGCTGGCGGCGGCTTCGCGCGCCACGTCCAGCGCCGGATGGATCGGCAGGATCAGGCAGGCGTTGTCGGCGATGGTCAGGATGTCAGGGGTGATGGCCACGCCCTGGGCCTGGATCTTCTCGATCTCGCCGACCAGGTGCCAGGGGTCCACGACCACGCCGTTGCCGATGATCGAGGGCTTGCCCTGCACCACGCCCGACGGCAGCAGCGCCAGCTTGTAGACCTTGCCGTCGACGACCAGCGTATGCCCGGCGTTATGGCCGCCCTGGAACCGCACGACCATGTCGGCCCGGTTCGACAGCCAGTCGACAATCTTGCCCTTGCCCTCGTCGCCCCATTGGGCGCCGACCACTGCGACGTTAGCCAAGACCGTTTCTCCGCAATCCAGAATGCGGTGGGAGCCTATAACCCCTGAATCGTCCGGAGTCGCCCCCCAAAGGGCGTAGAATGGGCGACAGAATTATCCGGCCAGTTCGTCGACCGCCGCCTGGAACGCCCACTCCAGCCATGGCGTCGCGGCCACGACGTCCGCCGTTTCCACCGTACAGCCGCACCACAGGCGCAAGCCCGGAGGCGCATAACGATGCGGCTCCATGTCATAGACCGCCCCCTCGCCTTCCAGCAGCCCCTTGAACCGCTTCACGAAGGCCTTCTGTCCCGCCTCGTCCATCGCCGCGATACGCGGATCGACGAACTTCAGACAGACCGACGTGGTCGAGCGGATTTCGGGGCGTTCCGGCAGGAAGTCGATCCAGTCGGTCCGCTCCACCCACTCGGCCAGGGCCGCATAGTTGGCGTCTGTGCGCGCGATCAGCGCAGGCAGGCCGCCTGCGCCCTTCGCCCAGTCCAGCGCGTCGATCCAGTCCTCGATGGTCAGGACCGAGAAGGTGTTCATCACCACCCCGTCCGCCAGGGTCCGGTCAAAACCCTTCTTGTCGACGATCCGCAGCACCTTGGGCACGGCCCGATCGGGGCGATAGGTATCCAGCCGCGCCACGGCGCGCGGCGACAGCACCATCAGGCCGATGCCCGCCTCGCCGCCCAGCGCCTTCTGGAAGCTGAAGGTCGTCACATCCAGCTTGTCCCACGGCAGGTCCATCGCAAACGCCGCCGAGGTCGCGTCGCAGATGGTCAGCCCCTCGCGATCATCGGCGATCCAATCCCCGTCCGGCACGCGCACGCCCGAGGTCGTGCCGTTCCACGGAAACACCACGTCCTTCTTCGGATCGACCTTCGACAGGTCAGGCAGTTCGCCCCACGGCGCCGTCAGCACTTCCGGCTCCAACTTCAAGTGATCGCGCACGTCCGTCGCCCAGACCTGGCCGAAATTTTCATAGGCGACGACCTGCACCGGCCGCTCGCCCAGCATGCACCACAGCGCCGCCTCGACCGCGCCCGTGTCCGACCCCGGCGTATAGAGCAGCACATAGTCGTCCGGCGGACTCAGCACTTCGCGCGTCAGCTTCAGCCCATGCGCGAACCGCTCGGCCACTTCCGGCGCGCGGATGCCCCGGCCCATCAGGTTCGTCGGCAGTCCCGCCAGCGACCAGCCCGGACGCTTGGCCGTCGGCCCGGCCGAGAACCAGGGGCGAGCGGGCTTGGCGGCGGGCTTGGGCGTCATGACGGTCTCTACAGTCTCGGGGAGGAGAAGAAGGAAGCTAAGCCCTTAGGCCATCAACGGCCGGGCTTGTAGGGCCGGCGCTCACGCCATTCGGTCGCAAACCGGACCAGTTCGTCGTCCGGCGTCTCCGGCAGCGTCACCACCAGTTTCGCCAGCAGATCGCCGCGCTTGCCGTTCGCATGGGCCCCGCGCCCCTTCAGCCGCAGCACCTTGCCCGAGTTCGAGCCCTTAGGGATGGTCATCATCACCGCGCCCTCGGGCGTCGGCACCTGGATCTTCCCGCCTAGCACCGCGTCGGGGACCGACACCGCCAGATCCATCGTCAGATCGGCGCCGTCGCGCTTGAACACCGGATGCGGCTGGATGCGCAGTTCGATCAGGGCGTCGCCCGCCTGACCGCCCCGCCCCGGCGCGCCCTGCCCCTTCAGCCGGATCACCTGGCCTTCGGAAGCGCCCTTGGGAATGGCCACATCCAGCATCCGCCCATCCGAGAACTGGATGCGCCGCGTCGTCCCGGCGATGGCGTCCTCAAGGCTGATGTCCAGTGTCGCCCGCACGTCCTGGCCGCGCCCGCCGCCGAACCCACGCCCAGCCCCACGCCCGCCGCCGCCGAAAGCGCCGAAAATCTCTTCCAGATCGATGTCGTCGAGGCTGGCCCGGCCGCCGGGACCGCCCTCGCCGCGCCCGCCGAAGCCGAAGCCCCCGAAACCGCCGCCGCCCGGCCGTCCGCCCTGCGCCCCCCCGCCGAAGCCGCGGAACTGCTCGCGTCCGTCGGCGTCTATCTCGCCGCGATCATATTTGGCGCGTTTCTCGGCGTCGCCCAACAGGTCGAAGGCGGCGGTGATGCGCTTGAACCGTTCCTCGGCGGCCTTGTCGCCGGGGTTCTTGTCGGGGTGCAGTTCCTTGGCCAGCTTGCGGAACGCCTTCTTGATCTCGTCCGCGCTCGCGCCCTTGGAAACGCCCAGTTCCTGATAGGGATCGCCAGCCAATTTTCGCTCCACTCCGGATCAATACAGACCAGAGCGTCAGTTAAGCCATGCGCCCGCCCGCCGAAAGGGGCCGACATGGTTTAGATCGGCAGGACCAGCGGAACTATCGCCTCCGCGCCCCAGCCGTACCCGTCGCCCCACTGGGCCACGGCGACCTTGGCTATGGAGCCGACGCCGCCCGGAAAGTCCGCCGCGACCTCGACCGCGCTGTAGACGGCCGCCAGCCCCTCGACCTCCCAGATCCGGCGCACGACGGCCCCGTCCAGCACCCGCACCCGGAACCGTCTCGGATCGACCTCGACCGGCTCGCCCTCCCAGCCGTCGCCGTCCTGCCGCACGCGCGGCAGCCAGTTCAACCGCCATCCGCCGCCTTCTGGGCTCGCCTTCAGATGCGCCGGTCGCCACGGCGCCGCGTTCCGGTTGCTCCAGGCGAAGCTCACCTCCGTCGTCCCCGTCCCGCCCGGCGGCGAACCCACAGGCCCCGCTCGCCAGACCCGCGGCAATCCGCGCTCGACCGCATCGACCTGGGCCCGCGCCATGCCGCGCTCCAGCACGACGACCAACGCCCCCGGCTCCGCCCCGCGCGCCGCCGCCTCTTCCGTCCCCTGCTGCCCGCGCAACAGGCCGCTCAGCCGCCACACGTCGCCGCCGATCAGTTCGGCCCGGCGGAACTGCGCCAGCTCCCACCCGTCCGCACTGCGCACCGCCAGCAGATTGGCGCCCGACAGCACCGCCTCGACCGCCCGGCTCTGCGGCGCCTGCCCCTCGATCCGCACGCTCAGCACGCCCGTCTCGTCCCAGCGCCCGACCACGCCGGGCCGCAGCGGCGCCGTCAGCGTGCCCACCGTCGCGGGCGTCTTCACCACCGCCCTATGCGTCAGACTGTCGACCGAGACCCCGCCATGCAGCGCCATCGGCGTCCACGGCTCCGCCGCCGCTGCGACCACCGGCCGCCCGTCCGCCTCCTCGCCCGGCAGCGGCGGCAGGTCCAACAGCATCAGGAACGGGGCCCCCGGCGTTCCCGCGCCGCCGCCGTCTCCACGCCAATCCTCGGGCGCGTCCACAACGACCACCTCAACCATCGGGGTCAAGGTCGCGCTGGGCGTCTCATCCCAGTCCAGCCGCTCGACGCGCCAGTCGCCCGCACGGCCCTCCACCGCCGTCACATCGCCCGGCTCCAGCCTCAGCGCCTCCAGCGGCCCCAGCTTCAGCGTCAACCGCTCGGCCGCCTCGCCCTGCAACAGCCGCTGCGCCGCCGCCGTCGCCAGCCCGGTCCCGACTACGGCGGGCAGCGCCGCGTCCACGCCGCCGCCCTCGCCGTCGCCGCGCACCGTCACCGCACCCAGCTGATAGTCCGCCGCCTCGTCGATGAAGCGCAGCCGCGCCGCCCCCGGCCGAGGCGTCAGCCGACGATCCGCCGCCTCGCTCCCGCCCTTGTCGGGCAGGGCCAGCGCCGCCTGATGCAGCGTCATCTCCCGCGCCGTCTCGCCCAACACGGCCACCCGACCATCCCGCTCGGCCGTCGTCGCCCCCAGCGCCTGCACCAGCGGCGACAGCGCATCCTTCGTCGCCATCGGCCGGTCGATGACATAGCCCGTCACCCCGCCGTCCACCCCCCCGACCGTGAAGTCCGTCTCCGCCAGACCGCCTCGCTTCAGGATCGCCTCGATCAGCCCGCGCGCATCGCCGCCCATCCGCCCGTTCAGCCAGTGCCCCGTGCGCCAGGCGCCCGCGTCCGCCCACACTTCACCCAGCGCCGGAAACGCCGGATAGGGCCGCGCATCCCAGCACCAGACGTCCGCACCCTGCAGCATCGGCCCGCCATAGACGCCCGAGATCGGATTGTTCGCCGGCTGTGCATAGTGCCCCAGCACCGCCTCGATCAGCCGCCGCTGCATCCGATCGTCGCGCGTCCCGGTCGAGTGCGGCGGCAACGCGTTCTCGCTGCTCTTGGGGTCCTGGAACAGGTTGGGCGCATTGCCCCCGCGATCCACCGCCGCACAGCCGAACTCGGTCAGCCGGATCGGCTTCATCCCGGGAACCCAGTCCGTCGGCGCCGCCTGCCGCACGCCGCCCACGCGCTCATGATGCCGGTTCGACCACCAGCCCTTCAGATCCTTATAACGCCAGATCCAGTCTTCGCCGTGGGCGCCGTCCGTGATCGCCGTGCGCCGCTGCGCCGCCCGATCCGCCGCGCCGGCGTAGAACCAGTCATACCCCTCGCCGCCCGCGACCTGCGCCGCCAGATAGGCCGGGTCCGACGGCCCTTTGAAATCTTCGGCGTCCCGCCCGCCGTCGCCGCCGCGCCAGTCGCCCATCGGCGGATACCAATCGATGCCGACGTAATCGATATTCGGGTCCGCCCACAAAGGATCGAGGTGAAACCGAACCTCTCCGTCCCTCTGCCAGCCGAAATACTCCGACCAGTCGGCGGCGTAGCTCAGCTTGACCCGCGACCCGACCACCGCCCGGCACTCCGCCGCCAGCGCCCGAAACTGCGCCACCGCCGGAAAGCCCCCGTTCGCATCCCGCGTCCAGGTCAGCCCCCGCATCTCCGAGCCGATCAGCAGGCCGTCCGCCCCCTCATCCGCCGCCATCCGGGCATAATGCAGCGCCAGCCGCCTCAGCCCCCAGCCGTGCCGAACAGGGCCGCGACCTCAACCGCCGCCCCCGCCCCGTCCGTCCCCGCGATCCGCCCCCGCCACGGATAGCCGGGGCAGTCCATGAAGACGAAGGGATACAGCGTCACCTCCAGCCCGCGCGCCTTCAGCGCCCGGATCGCCTGCCGCACGCTCTGATCCGACGGCGTCCCTCCATAGGCCGGGCCTTCGCCGCCCTCTCCGTCTTCGACCCGGCTGATCAGATGCGCGTCCGCGCGCGTCATCCCCGCCACGCCCCAGACCAGAGGCTGTGTCGGCTTGTCCCGCCGCTCCACCCCCGGCCGGATACGGCAATGGCCCATCCGCACGTCATCGCCGAACCAGCCGACCACCAGACTGACCCGCTTCAACCTCGGCGCCTGCGCCGTCAGCTGATCCAACGAGGCCTCCAGGTCCGTCTGACCCGCCGTCAGATGCACGTTCTCCGGCGTGGACTTCGCCAGCCCCTCGCGCCGCATCACCGGCTCGGTCGCCAGGCAGAACTCTCCCGCGCCGGGGATCAGGCACACGCCCTCCAGCCGGTCTTCCAGCTGCGGCGCCGCCCCCTGCGGCCGCCGGAACACCTCGAACGCCAGCTGCGGCGGCCGGTCGCCATAGGCGTCCAGCGGCAGATCCTCGAACACCACATAGGCCGTACCGCGATAGGCGGGCGCCCGCCCCTCCACCGCCTCGATCAGCGGGTCGGGCGTCTGATCCTCGGTCCCGCGATGCAACCGCATCGTCACGCCCGCCATATCCATCGGCTGCCCGTCGGCCCACACCCGCCCGATCCCGTCGATCGCCCCCTCGCACAGGGCCACGGCGAAGCTCAGCGAATAGGCGTAGTCGACCGTCTTCTGGCCGCCCTTGCCGCCCGACCGCTTCTCCTTCCTCTCCAGAAAGCGCGCGGCCCAGATCACCTGGCCGACCACCCGCGCCCTTCCGAAGACGCAGGCCATCGGCGCCCCCTCGGCCGAGGACTGCAGTTTCAGCCCCTCCAGCCTCGGCCCGACCTGCCGCGCGGGCGACAGGCCGGCGACCAGCCAGTTATCCGCCGCCCGCCCCAGAACCCCGCCGATAAAGCCCCCGATCGGTCCGCCCAGCGCCGACCCGATCCCGCCCAGAACGACCTGCGCCATGCCTGCTCCTTCTTAGAAATTCGGCCAGCGAAACGCCGCGACCAAACGCCTGCGCCACCACGCCCCCATCCAGCTTTCGACCACTGACCGCCCCCAATAGGCGTGGATCATCCGCCGCTCCGGCCCTTCGACCGCGCTCAACACGGCGCAATGCTTGGCCGGACAGCGCGCCGCCATGCGGAACAGCAGCACATCGCCCAGCCCCGCCTGCTCCGGCGCGATCTCCACCAGCCGCCGCCGCGCCGCGGCCCACAGCGCCTCCTCGCCCCCGACCTCGGCCCAGTCGGGACGATAGGGCGGCGGCGCCTCCGGCTCCTCGCCGACTGCCTCGCGCCACACCCCGCGCACCAGGCCCAGACAGTCCGCCCCCTCGCCCTTCACGCTGGCCTGATGTCGATAGGGCGTCCCCAGCCACCCCCGCGCCGCCGCCACGACCCGCGCGCGCCGTTCGGCATCCCTCATCGCCTGCGGCTCCGGCCGTCATTGCGTCCCGCCGCAGGTCGCGCCGTCAGGAAATCTTCGCCCGGAATGTCCGGAAAGCCCTGGAAATTGACCCCGTTCCCGAACACCCCCGTACAGGTCGCCCACCGCTTGTCGCGGTTGCGCCCCGCGACCGCCGCCGCATCCAGCCCGCACCGTCCATCGCCCAACACCGCGTCGCAGCCCCGGCCATAGGTCCGACCGACCACCCGCTCCAGCGCCGCCATCGGCCCGTCCAGATCGGCGACGAAGCGCCCGTTCTCACGCCGTATCCGCGCCAGCCTTCCCTTCCACAGCCGCACCCTCAGGTCCGGCCGCATCCAGTCCACGCGCCACAGCTCGACCTCGGCGGCGTCATACCGCCCCGCCGCTATGTCTTCTTCGGTGATCGCCGCATCATCCAGCCCGCCCGACGCCGACAGCGCACCCGCCGCCAACCCGACCTCGCCGTCGCCCGCCCCGCCGGTCCAGCCGCTGGCCGCCCGGCACGCCACGCCCTCGACCTCCAGATCGCGGTCATGGTCGGTGAAACCCATCGCCCGCCCGTCCGCCCGCCTCAGCAGCCAGACATGACATAGCGTCGCCGCCCCGCTCTCGATGCGGGCGGCCAGTTCGTCCGGAACATTCCGCATGGCTCAGACCCGCACCTCGATCAGCGGCATGGCGACCATCCGCCCGGCGCCGAAGCTCTCCAACGTCACCTCCATCCGGTCCGCGTCGAACCGCACCGGCACGTCAAAGGCGAAGCCCGCCGTCACCGCCGCGCCCTGCGGCGGCGGCGTCGCCAGCATCACCCGCCCCGTCGTTGTCTCCAGATTGAAGGCCGCCGTCTCCACGCCCGCCACGGCCACCCGCACCGATCCCTCGACCGGCTTGGCGATGAGGCGTCGATGATCGCCATAGGCCTTGCTCAACTGAAAGACGCGCGCCTGCCCGTCGCCCGTCCCGATCGCCTGATCCAGCGGCGTCACCGCCGCCCCCGGCGCTCCGCTCCTGAAGTCCGCGAAGTCGCGAAACCGGAACCCGTGCAGCCGCCCGCGCCGCGCTTCGAAAAACGCCGTCAGCGCCGCCATATCGTCCAGCGACCGCAAACCCGCCCCGATCAGATAGCGCCTGCGCCCGTCCGCCCAGGGCGTCGAGCGGCGCTCGAACCCTGACGCCAGCGTCGTGATCTCCGTCCTCCGCTCGACCCCGCCGGTCGAGCCGAACGCCAGCCGCGCAGGCAGGCGCACCTCATGAAAGGCCATGCGTCCTCGCTACTTGATGTGGATTGCGTCCCGTCGCGGGACAGATTGCGAACGTTTCGCGAGAAACTTCACCCGACGGCAGTCTTCGGGTTGTCCGAACGGCCAGGCTCAGCCATGCTTTCGTCACAACACGGCCAGGCCGGAAACAAGACAGGAGATCCGCGTGCGCGGCGAAATTCTCAGCTATGACGACGTCTCGGGCACGGGCCTGATCAGCGGCGACGACAGCATCCGCTACGGCTTCACGCGCGCGGACATCCAGGCTGGCGGAACCGTCGCCGTCGGCGCTCGCGTCGACTTCGTGCCGGAAGGCATGGAGGCGACCCAGATCATGATCCTGGCCTCCACCGCCCCCGCGGCGGCCTTCGGCCAGGCCGCCGCCTCGTCGACGGGCGGCGCCCCGCTCGGCGCCTATGACTTCGCCACGGCCATGCTGTCCTTCAACGGCCGCCTGCGCCGCCAGCATTTCTGGATCAGCTGGCTGATCCTGCTCGGCGCCGGCGTGGTGCTGGGCTGGATTCCCATCCTCGGCGGCCTGATCTCGCTCGGGCTGATCTGGCCGAACCTGGCCATCACGGTGAAGCGCCTGCACGACATGGGCAAGTCGGGCTGGTTCGCCGTCATCCCCTGGGTCGCCAACATCATCGGCTTCTTCATGATCATCGGCGCCGTCGGCACCGCCATCATCACCAACCCGCAGGCCTTCGAGAGCGAAGATCCCTCCGTGGCCCTGTCCATGCTGGGCTCCATGATGGGCGGCCTCAGCATCATGCTGCTCGTCGGCCTGGGCTTCCTGCTCTGGATCGGCATCTCCGACAGCCAGAAGGGCGACAACAAGTTCGGCCCCAATCCCAAGGGCGAATAATCGACCCATCGGTCTGCAAAGGGACGCCTCCGGGCGTCCCTTTTTTGTTGGCGCTGTCGTTCGACGCACAGCCCCTCCCTGCTTAAGCGCCGCTAGCCGCGCGCGCCCAGCGCCGTCGCCCGCGCCAGCATCCGTGCGATCTGCGTCTCTGACCGCAGCAACCCCTCGGCCCCGCCGTCCACCGTGACGTTGACCGTCACTCCGGTCGCGCCGCCCAACGGCTCGATCGTCCCCGCGCCCGACGGACGGAACACCTCCGGCCCGCGCTCGCCGACCAGATAGGCGCCCCCGCCCATCACCGGCCCGCCGTCCGCCCGCGCCCCGCCGAAACCGCCCAGCGCCGCCGCTATCGCCCCCGCCAGCCCGCCCCCGCCGCGCGCGCCCGCCGCCGCATTGACCACGTTCAGCACCGCCCGCGCCAGTTCGGCCAGCGTCACCTCTCCATCCGCCGCCGCCCGCGTCAGCGACCGCGTCAGGCTGGCCCCCGCGCGCCCGAAGGCGTCCTCGATCGAGGCCGCCGCCCGCTCCGCCGGCTCTTTCAGCGCCTCCAGCGCCGCCGCGGCCTCCGCCGCCTTCACCGGCACGGCGTCGATCCCGTCCGGTCTGAAACCATCAGTCATCCGGCCACCTCTCCTGCATCCGCTCCAGTTCGCCGCGCCCCAGCGGCGCGGCCTGAGCCGGCCCCGCCGTCAGCATCCGCCATTCCTTAAGCGACAGCCGCCAGAAGCCCTCCGGCCCCACGCCCATCCGCGCCGCCGCCTGCATCATCTCCGCCCATTGACGGTCTTGGGGCGTCATCAGGCGGCCGCCGCAAAAGCCTTCGCCACCGCCTCCGCCGCCTCGCGCGGCTCGACCGGCGCCGTCGCCAGCCCCTCCGCCAGCGCCGCCTCGCCGCCACCCCGCAGCAAGGCCGCCAGCACCACCATCAGATCGCGCGCCGACAGCGCCTTCATCCGCTCGGCCAGCGCCGCCATCCCGGCGACGCCCAGCCCCGTCTCGATCTCGGCCAGCGCCCCCAGCGTCAGACACAGCTTCCGCTCCGCCCCCGCCAGCCTCGCCACGACCTCGCCCCGCACGCCGTTCACCATCACAGCGCCGAGAACGTCACTTCGCCCGCGCTGGCCAGACTCAGCGCAAAGCTGGCCTCGCCCTCATGCTCCCCGGCGTATTCCAGCGCCGCCACCAGGAACGGCCCCTCCAGCACGCCGAAGTCCGGCACGATCAGCCGCCATGTCTTCGCCGCCTGCTCGAAGAAGGCCTCGCGGATCAGGGCGTCCGACGCCGCGTCGCGAAAAATCCCCTGCCCCGACACCGCCGCCGACTTCACGCCCGCCCCCGCCAGCAGTTCGCGCCACCGCCCGGCGCTGTCGCTGTCGGTCGCGTCCACCGTCTTGGCGTTCAGCGAGATCGTCCTCGCCCTCAACCCCGCCACCGTGATGAAGGCGCCGCCCGCGCCCTCGATCTTGAGCAGGATGTCCTTGCCCCGTTGTGCGCTCATCTCAGATTTCCTCCGTCACGGCTCTCAACCGCATCACCGCCCACGCCCGCTTCAGATCCGCGCTGCGGAACAGGTCCGTAAACGTCACGCCCAGACTGACCGCCCTCACTCCGTCCGCCTCCAGCGGCGCATCGGCCAGCCGCGCCCGCACCGCCGCCGCCACGGCCCGCGCCTCCTCCAGCCCCCTGAACCGACTGGCGCAGGTCAGGGTCAGCCGCTGCTCCACCCCGCCGCCGTCGGCGTTCAGCGGCCGGCTCTCGCACCGTCCAATCACCAGATGCGGAAACCCCGCCCCGGACGGCGCTTCGTCCCAGACCCGCACCGGATCGCCCAGCAGCGCCTGCAACGCCCCATCACCGCCCAGATGCGCGATCAGCGCCTTCGCCAGCGCCCCTTCATGATCCTTCATCGCGCCCGCTCCAGATCCAGCCGCACCCGGCCCGCCGCCTTCGGATCGGCCTCGATCCCGACCACGGCCCAGTCCGCCCCGCCGAAGCGCACGACCAGCCCTTCCTCCAGCCTCGAATCGGCCCGCACCGTGGCGCTCAGCGTCTCCACGCCGCGCGTCACGCCCGCTTCCGTTCGCTCGCGCCGCCTGCGCGCGCCCAGCGCCAGCCACAACGACCCGACCGGCTCATAGCTGACCACCTGCCCGCCATAGGGCGTCTGCGCCGCCACCGGCCGCACCAGCGACGCCACCACCTTCATCGCGCCCGCGCTCACAGCCGCACCACGCGATAGGGCGCGATCCACCCCTCGACCGGCGCCGCGCTCATCTCGCCGTCGCCTCGCTCATAGGCGCGCATCACCAGCATCATCACCGCCAGCCTCAACGGCGCCGCAGAGGTCGAGGTCAGGCTCAGGCCCACCTCCCCCTCCACCCGCGCCTTGGCGGCGTCGATCAACGTCTGGATCAGCCCGTCCTCCGCCTCATGCTCGACGCGCAGGAACAGCTTCGCCTCCGTGAGGCTCACGGGTGCGCTCATACAAATCTCCAATGTTCTGCTGCCTTCTCCCCTTGGGGGAGAAGGTGGGCGCCGGAGGCGCTCGGATGAGGGGAAGGGTTCAACAGACGACCGGCTGACCGAGAGCGCGCCGCCCCCGTCCCCCTCATCCGTCTCGCTGCGCGAGCCACCTTCTCCCCCGCAGGGGAAAAGGAAGCCCGTCATCGCCCTTACGAGGCCGCGAACTTCATCAGCTTGATCGCGTCGAAGTTCTGCACCCCGCCGCCGACACGCTTGGTCGTGTAGAACAGCACATAGGGCTTGGCCGAATAGGGATCGCGCAGCACCCGCACCCCCGCGCGATCCACGATCAGATAGCCGCGCGCAAAGTCTCCGAACGCGATCGACAGACTGTTCGCCGCCACATCCGGCATCGTCTCGATCTCAGTGACCGGATAGCCCAGCAGACTGGCCGTCTCGCCCGGCCGCGTCGCCGGCGACCAGACATAGTTCCCGTCCGCGTCCTTGAACTTGCGCACCGCCGAGACCGTGCGCCGGTTCATCACGAAACGCCCGTTCGGCCGATACTGGGCCTTGGGCGCATAGATCAGGTCGATCAGCTTATCGACCGGACTGGCGCTGGCGAAGGCGCCCGCCGCGCCCGACGCCACCGTGCCGATTTGGCCCCAGGTCTGCGTCCCCTCGGTCGCCGTCGCATAGGCCAGGAAGCCCTTGGGCTTGTTCACCCCGTCGCCGCTGACGAAGGCCGCCGTCTCCTGCGCCGCGAAGGCGTCCTCAACCTCGGCCGCCAGCCATTCGTCCAGGTCGATCAGGGCGTCGTCCAGCAGGGACTGCGTCGCCGCCGGACAGGCGTAGAGATCCGCCGACGAGAACTCCAGCAGCGCCAGCGTCGCCGGGTCCGTCTCCGGCCGCGCCGCCGTCTCGGCCACCCAGCCCGCCTGAACACCCGCCGTCGACACCGGCTTCCTGAACACGCCCGAGCCGACCGTGCGCACCGTGGCGATCTCGCGCATCGGCGACCCCGCCATCAGACGTCGCTCGATGGCCCGCTCCGTCTCCGGCGGCACGACATAGCCCGCCGAGTTCGACGCCGACGACAGCCCCGCCTTCAGCTCCAGCCCGTGCGCCTGACCCGACTTCATATAGCCGTCCCACGCCGCCTTGGCCTCCGGCGCCGCGACCACGGCGGGCGGCTCGGCGCCCAACATCGGACGGCGGCTCTCGCTCAGCGCGCGGTCCATGCGCGCCTGCGCCTGAGCCACCGCCTGATCGATGCGCGCCACCTTCTCCTCCAGCAGCGCATCGGCCGAAGCCTTCTTCTCGATCTCGTCCAGACGGGCGTCATTGGCCCCTTTGAACGCCTCGAACGCGGCCATCATCTCATGCATGGCGGCGCGCGCCTCGGGATGGCCCGAGACGGTCTTGATCTCTTTCATGGTCTCTCCAGAAAAATGCGCGACCGTCCTGCGGCGCGCCGTCAACCGGGCCAGGCCCGGAACTGGTGCGATCCTTCGTGCATCCGGGGAACCGTGCTACGCCGTCCTCGGATCAAGGGATGGATCAATGTTCAAGATCGCCGTCGCCGCCGTGTCTGCGGTTGGGCTCATGTCATGCACGGCGCATGACGCTTCGGCTCAACGCCCCTCCGCCGCCTCGTCGTCAGAGACGCCGCGCCTCTCGCCGGGCCAGGGACGCCTTTCGGCCTACACCTCGATCAATCTGCGGATGTTCGAGACCCTGGGCGCCTGCGAGCATCTCAATCGCGACAGCGCCGGCGATCAGGCTTTCGCGGCGCACCTCCATCGCCACGCCCCGACCGCCGATCAGGCCGAACGCCGCGCCCTCCGCGAAGCCTATGACAGAGGCCGCAGCCCCGCCGTCGCCTCGCGCCAGACGCCCGAAACCTGCGCCATCGCCCTGCGCGGCTACCGCCAGGAAACGCCCGAACTGCACGGCCGCCGCGATGATCGCCCCCTCGCCTCGCCCAAGCTCTGAACCATGCGGATCGTCTTCCTCTACGGCCCCGTCGGCGCGGGCAAGCTGACCGTCGGCCGTGAACTGGCGCGCCTGACTGGCCTGCCGCTGTTCCACAACCACTTCGTCGTCGACGCCGTCGGCGCCGTGTTCGACTTCGGCTCCGAGCCCTTCATCCGCCTGCGCGAAGCCTTCTGGCTCCAGACCTTCGCCGAGGCGGCCCGCGCCGGGCGCTCGCTCATCTTCACCTTCGCGCCCGAGGCCACGGTGGACCCCGGCTTCCCCGCGCGCGTCCAGGCGGCGATCGAACCGTTCGGCGGCGCCGTGACCTTCATCGCCCTGGCCGTCTCGCCCGAGGAACAGGAACGCCGGATCGTTCAGCCCAGCCGCGCCGCCTTCGGCAAGCTTCAGTCGGTCGAGTTGCTGCGTCGTCTCCGCGCCGACTTCGACGCCAGCCTGGCCGCCATGCCGCCCGCCGACCTGATTATCGACACCGAGGCCTGCTCGCCGTCCCAGGCCGCCGAGCGCATCGCCGCCCATCTGGCCGACCGATAGGTCCGCTACGACTTCCTGCGGTTCAGCTTCACCAGGCCGAACCCCACGGCGAAGCCCAACAGCAGGCCTATGGCCATGTTGTCGATCAGCGCGCCCAGGATGATGCCTCCGCACACGCCCAGAACAAAGGTTCCGCCGCTCTTCTTGTCCATCGCCCGCTCCCGCCTTGCGAAGGCCGCATCAGCCTTCGCTGGGCCGAAGTCGTCAATCTGTTTTCGCTCTGAACCGCGCGCCCGGCAGCATCGGAAACGTCACCAGCGACACCTCCCACAACTCCGCCCGGCTCAGCACCCTCAAGCGCCCGTCGCGCCGCGCCTTCATCGCCCGAAAGCCGATCGACAGCCCGTCCAGCGCCCCAGCCCGCGTCAGGGCGGCCGCATAGCGGGCCTCGGCGGACCAGTCCTCGATCCGTCCCTCGACCCACAGGCCGCGCTCGTCCTCGACCATCCGGTCCCAGACGCCGACCACCGCGCGGCTCTCGTGCTGATGCAGCATCCGCACCCCGCCCGCGCCGGTCTTGGCCAGACTGTCCGCAAACACCCCGCGCGCCGTCACGTCGCCGTTCAGATCGGCCACGCCCCACAGGGAGGCGTAGCCCTGGATGGCCAGCGCCGCCCCCGCACGGCCGGTCGTCGCCATCACTTCCCCTCCAGCTGTCGTTCGATCCGCTCGACCGCCGCGCGCACGGCCTCGCCCTGGGCCTCCAGCCGCGCCAGCCGCTCGGCGACCAGCCTCTGCTCGTCCACCCGCTGCTCCAGAGTCGCGATTCGCGCCGCCGCCCCGCCCGCCCACACCAGACCGCCGACGGTCTGCACCGCCAGGGCCGCGATCAGGGCGACGGGAAACTTCCTCGCCTGATCCGTCATTCGCCCACTCCCGCCATCCGGCGCCGTTCCTCGTCGGTCAGGAAGCTCGCCGCATTCAGCCGCGCCCACAGCGCATCCCGCTCGACCTGCAGGGCCGGAACCGCATCCAGATCCGGCTCGATCCGACAATCGACGAACCGCCCGCCCAGCCACCCCGTCATCGCCCCCGCCGCCTTCCTCACCAGCGGGATCACCGTCCCGCGCCAGAAAGCGGCATTCGCCTCGCGATAGTTGGCGTAGGTCGCATCCCCGGGAATCCCCAGAAGCTGCGGCGGCACGCCAAAGGCCAGGGCGATCTCCCGCGCCGCCGCGTGTTTGCCCGCGATGAAGTCCATGTCGTGCGGCGTCAGACTCATCGGCTTCCAGTCCAGCCCGCCTTCCAGCAGCAGCGGCCGCCCGGCGTTGCGCGCCCCCGCGTGGGCCTCGCCCAGCTCCGCCTTCAACGCCTCGAACTGATCCGCCGTCAGCCGCTCCCCGTCCTTGGCGCCATAGACCAGCGCCCCCGACGGCCGCGCCGCATTGTCCAGCAGCGCCTTGTTCCAGGCCCCCGACGCATTGTGCACGTCGATGGCGAAGGCCGCCGCCTCCAGAGGCGAGAACCCGTAGTGATCATCCGTCGGGTGAAACAGCTTCAGATGCATGACCGGCGACCAGCCGTCGCCATGCCGCGCGATCCGCACCGCGCGCCCGCCGACCGCATACTCATAGGCTTCCGGCCACCCCGCCCGCCCCGGCACCACCTTCACCCGGTCCGGCCTCAGCGCCCACAGCTCGTCCGGCGCCCCGTCGCCATCAGCGTCTCCGGTCGCCTCGACATAGGCGTTGCCCGCCGTCTGCAGCGCGCCGTACAGCGCCTCCATCAACTCCCCGCCCGACTGCTCGGGATTGGGCTTGTCGATCAGCCGCGCCAACGGATGATCCGCTGTACGCACGCCCCCGACCATGACCATGAGCGGCGTCGAGGCCGCCGCCTCCGCGATCATCCGCACGCAGCGATAGGCCACGGCGTTCTTGCCGAAGCCTTCGTCCGCCAGGTGGGCGTAGTCGCGCGGCGTCCACCGGGGACGGCCAGCCGAAGTCAGGGCGATCAACGGCCCCGCGCGGCTATCCTTGATCTCGGGCGCAGCCATGCGCCGCCGACCGAACGGTCGTCGCCAATCCATATGGTTCTCCATGATCTCTTCCCCTTCTCCCCTTGTGGGAGAAGGTGGCAGCCCTCGGGCTTGACCCGGGTGCTGACGGATGAGGGGTTGCGCCGCCGCTTGCCCCTATCCGACGGTCGCCGTCGCAAAACCCCTCATCCGTCCGGCTTCGCCGTCCACCTTCTCCCACAAGGGAGAAGGACCAGATCACAACGCCCGCAATCTCGGCTGCGTCTTCCCGGCCAGCAGCAGGTGCGTCAGCGCCCAGACCAGCGCATCCGCCCGATCCGGGCTCTTGCCCCCCGGCGCCTCGCTCCCCAGCGCCATCATCTCTTCTTCCAGCGCTGGAAACGCGCCGCAGTGAACCACCAGCCCCTGCTCGTACAAGGCCGCAACCGGCTCCGCCCGCGCCTTCTTCGACCGGCTGGCGTGGACCAGCCTCACCTGCGCCGGACAGTCCGCCTGCCCCAGCAGGCTGCGCACCATCTCCCCGCCCTGATTGGCCTCCGCCAGCACCAGATCGGCCTCGAATTCCCGCGCCGTCTCGGCTGCGCGCCGCGCCCAGCCCGCAGGCGACAGCCCCCGCATCGAGCGATCCGCCAGCACATAGCCCGTCCTATCCTTTCGCCCCGCCGCCACGATCCCGCAGGCGTCGCCGTGGGCGCTGGCGGGCGGATCGACCGCCACCACCACCCGCTCGAACTTCGCCGGACGGCTTCCCCGCGCCCGCGCCAGATCCTCGGCCCGGAACAGGGCGCCGTCGGCCTCGACCACCAGCCCCTCCATCTCCTGCGCCTCCAGCCGCGTCCCGGCGTAGAGCGCCTGCAGATGCCCCAGAAACCCCGGCGCCAGATTGTCCGCATTGTCCTTGGTCGCCAGCCGCGCCTTCACCACCCCCGGCTCGGCCAGCAACCGTCTCAGCGCCGGAATCGGACGCGGCGTCGTCGTGATCGCCAGCTTGGGATCCGCCCCCAGCCGCAGCCCGAACCTCAGGTTCGACAGCGTCGCCTCGATGTTTCTCCAGGCGCAGAACTCATCCGCCCAGGCCGCATGAAACTGCGGCCCGCGCAGGCTGTCCGGGTCTTCCGCCGAAAACGCATAGGCCGCCGCGCCCGATGGCCAGACCAGCCGGCGCCGCCCCGCCTCCCAGCGCGGCCGGTTGTCGCCCGGCGCCTGCGCCTTCAGCCCCGACGGCCCCTCGACCATCACCTCGCGCACGTCGTGCAGCGCCGGACCCACCAGGGCGAAGGTGCGATCCTTCGCCTTGGCCAGCTCATTCATCCAGAACCCGCCCGCGAAGGTCTTGCCCGACCCGCGCCCGCCCAGCAGCACCCAGGTCCGCCAATCCGTATCAGGCGGCGGCCAGACCTGATCGTCGTTCAGCCTCGGCGTCGCCCTCAGCAACCGCAGCAGCTCCTCGCGCGTCGCCTGTTCCAGCCGCTGCTGCGCCAAACCCCTTGCGCTCGGCGACCCCGAGAAGATGATCGAGACGAGACTGCAGCTCTGCCCGCACGGTCCGTTCTTCATCGTCGGTGATGTCACGATCGTCTTCGCTCATTCCGTCCTCTTCAGGGTCGCGAGGCTTTCGAGGGGGCGAGGCCGCCAAGGCCGCCACAGCCTTGGCCGTGCGGGCCAGCACGCCGATGGCGCGCCCCCGCTTCTCGGCCTCGGCCACGTCGGCCGGCGGTTCTGCGGCGGCCACCACGGCGATCGCCTCGTCGGTCAGCTGCATCAGCCGCCCCAGCGCATCGTCCAGCCATTCGGCCACTGCCGCCGCCCGCCCCGCCTCTTCCCCTTTTCCCGCCATGACCGAACCATAGCGGACCAGCGTCCTCAGGCTGGCGAACAGCCTCCAGAACCTCGCAAAGCCGGGAATTTCCTGGGATCGGCGCCCCCGGCTGCGATAGCCGGGACGAGATGGCCTTCGCCTATACCGCCATCGCGGGCGGTTGGTCGCAGGACAGCCACCGCGTCAGGGCGGCGGCCAGTTCGGCGATCTGGATCGGCTTGGCCAGGTGGCCGTCCATCCCCGCCTCCAGACAGCGCACCACCTGCTCCGACTGGACGTTGGCCGTCAGCGCCAGGATCGGCGTCCGTCGCCCGGTCCCGGCCTGCATCCGGCGGATTTCGCGCGTGGCCTGCAGCCCGTCCATGACCGGCATGTGCACATCCATCAGCACCAGGTCATAGGCGCCCGAATGCACCGCATGGACCGCTTCGGCGCCGTCGGCGACGGCCTCGACCTCCAGCCCCAGATTTCTCAGGATGGCGCTGACCAGTTCACGGTTCGCCGCCGCGTCGTCGGCCATCAGCACCCGCCCGCCGATCGCAGAGTCGGCCGCCTGTCCCTGACGCGTCTCGACCGCATCGTTCTCGGCCTCGGCCACGGCCAGCGGCGCCTCGAACCAGAAGGTCGAGCCCTGTCCCGGCGTGCTGTCCACCCCGATCTCCCCGCCCATCAGTTCGACCAGACGGCGCGAGATCGCCAGCCCCAGCCCCGTCCCGCCATAGACCCGCGTCGTCGAGGCGTCGGCCTGGGTGAAGCGATGGAACAGTTCGCTGATTTTTTCAGGCGGTATGCCGATGCCGGTGTCGCTGACCGCCGCCCGCATCCGCCACAGGCCGCTCTCGTCGAACCGTCCGTTCAGCGTCAGCGTCACCTCGCCCCGCGCCGTGAACTTCACCGCATTGGACAGGAAGTTCAGCATCACCTGGCGCAGCCGCCCCTTGTCGCCGGTCAGGCGCGCAGGCGTATCGGCGGCCACCACCACGCGCAGGATCAGCCCCTTGAGCGAGCACTGGCTCTCGATGATGGCGGCGGCGCCGTCCACCAGGGCCCGCGTGTCGAACGGCTCGGGGTCCATCTCGATGGCGTCGGCTTCCAGCTTGGAATAGTCGAGGATGTCGTTGATGACGCCCAGCAGGGCCTCCGACGCCGTGGCGATGCGCTCGACATAGATGCGCTCTTCCGGCGGCAGATGCTCCGATCCCTGCAACAGGCCGGAAAAGCCGATGACGCTGGTCAGCGGCGTCCGCAGTTCATGGCTCATATTGGCCAGGAATTCGCTCTTGGCCTGCACCGCCGCCTCGGCGGTCTCCTTGGCCTCCAGCACCTCGGCCTCCAGCGTCTTGCGCTGGGTCATGTCGCGGATCACCACCACCACGTCATCGACCTGGCCGTGCTCGTCCTTCAGAGCCTTAAAAGTGCATTCGACCCAGACGGTCTCGCCGTTCTTGTGCACCGCCCGGTGCTCCAGGCGGGTCGGCTCGCCGGTCTTCACCGCCTTGCCGATGGCGCCCAGCACCAGATGGCGGTCCTCGGGGTGGACATAGTCGGTCGACTGGCCGCTCATCTCCTCGTACGTCCAGCCCAGAAGCTGCTGGATCGCCGGCGAGATGTATTTGCTCGACCCGTCCATCTTGACCCGGGTGATGACGTCGCCGGTGTTCTCGGCCAGCAGGCGATAGCGCCGCTCATTGGTCTGCGCCGCCCGCAGGAGCCGCTCGCGCTCGGTCACGTCCTGCAGCACGCCGAACAGGGCGATCACCCGGCCGGTGGCGTCCTTCTCGGTCGCCCCCTCGGCCGCCACGACGCGCTCGACGCCGTCGGCCCCGACCAGCCTCAGCTTGAAGGTATAGCCCTCGCCCGTCTTCAGCGCCCGCTCGACCAGGCGCTGAATCTCCGCGCGGTCGTCTTCGTGATAGTGGCTGAACACGTCCTCCAGCTTGGGCGAGAAGGCGCCCGGCGCGATCGCATGGATGCGATAGATCTCGTCCGACCAGGTCACGGCCCCCGTCGTGATCTCATAGCGCCAGCGCCCGACCCCGACCATGTCCTCGGCCAGCCGCAGCGTCTCCAGACGCGCCGCCTCCTGGCGCATGGCCTCGGCGTGCTCCATCAGTTCGCCCGCCAGGCCGGCCAGTTCGCGGATCAGCCGCAGCTCCGTCTCCGTCGGCGCAGGACGCGGGTTGACGTCCATCACGCCGATGGCGCCCGCCGGACGGCCGTCGCCCGCGCATACCGTGGCCCCCAGGAAGAAGCGCACCCGCGGTTCGCCCGTCACCATCGGATGATCGCGATAGACCGGATGCTCCAGCGCGTCCTCGACCGCCACCACCGCTTCGGGCCCCAGGCTCGCCAGGGCGTGGCTGACGCTGCTCATGCGCGGAATGCTGATCTCATCCAGCCCCACGCCGGACAGAAAGACGGCGCGGTCCTCGTCCAGCACGGTGATCATGGCGTGAGGCGCGCGGAACGCCGCGCAGGCGATCGCCGTCAGCCGGTCAAACGCATCCCGCGCGCCGGTCCTCGCCCTCTTTTGTGCTGCGACAATGCCCATCTGCCCCCGTCCTACCCCCCTGCGGACGAATTATTCGTTAGCAGAGCCGCGTTCGCCCATCCACTCCGGAGCCTCGAACTCCAGCGCGTCCTCCGG
This sequence comes from Brevundimonas sp. RM1, assembly GCF_052907225.1. Taxonomy (NCBI): domain Bacteria; kingdom Pseudomonadati; phylum Pseudomonadota; class Alphaproteobacteria; order Caulobacterales; family Caulobacteraceae; genus Brevundimonas; species Brevundimonas sp. RM1. Next base: position 77,902 of record NZ_JBRERY010000001.1, on the reverse strand, counting down.
CTCCTTCAACGCCAGCTCCGAAACCGTCTGGCGCCGCACCGAGACCCCGGCCGTATGCACCGTCTCCGGGTCGCCGGACACCAGCGGGTGCCACCAGGCCAGCGTCCGCCCTTCATGCAGCCGACGATAGGCGCACGACAGAGGCATCCACTTCAGCCGCTCGATGTTGTCCGGCGTCAGCTGCACGCAGTCCGGCACCTCAGCCTGGCGCCGGGCGTAGTCGGTGCAGGTGCAACGGTCCGGGTCGAACAGCTTGCAGTGCACCCGCGTCGGGATGATCTGCCCCGTATCCTCGTCCTCGAAACGGATGACGCAGCACAGGCCGCAGCCGTCGCACAGGCTCTCCCACTCGGACGGAGACATCTCCGCCAGGGTCTTGGTTTCCCAGAAAGGCTTGGGCGAGGTGGAATTCATGGGCGCGGCTATACGCCCCAAATCCCCATCTGTCGCGGTTTCAGTGACTGACGCTCTTGGAGAAGAGGTTGATCACCACCACCCCGCCGATGATCAGCGCCAGGCCGATGATCGCCGGAAGGTCCAGCTTCTGCTTGAACAGGAACAGGCCGATCACCGAAATCAGCACCACCCCCAGCCCGCTCCAGATCGCATAGGCCAGCCCCACCGGCATCTGCTTCAGCGCCAGGGTCAGCAGGTAGAAGGCGATGCCGTAACAGACCGCCAGCCCCGCCGTCGGCAGCGGTTTGGTGAACTGCTGCGACTGCTGCAGCAGGGTCGTACCCATCACTTCGAAACCGATCGCTCCAAGCAGGGCCAGCCAGGTCGTCGGGCTCATTCAGCGCTCTCGCCATAGGCGTCCGTCAGCAGACTGCCCGGCGTCAGCAGCGACAGCAGGGCCTTTCTCTGCTCCGGCGACACCTCATGCGTTCCGAACAGGTCGCTCATCCACAGACCGTCGGCGATCAGACGCAGCATCAGGGCGTCGTCCTTGCCTGCCGGATCGTCGGGATCGTCAACCGCCAGAGCGCCCATCGCCGCGCGCCAGCGCGGGGTCAGGCTCGGTTCAATGGCGCATGCAGCCAGGACGGCGCGGCCGATGCTGAAATCGCGCTCTGTCGCGGGTTCGTAAACGATCGTCCGCAGATAGGCCCGGGCGTTGCGGCCATAGGGGTTGGGATCGCGCGCCGCCTCGGCCAGCACCGCCGCCGTCATTTCGGACGCCAGATGGTCGATCACCCCCTCCAGCAGAGCCAGCTTGTTCGGGAAGTGATGCAGCAAGGCCCCCTTGCTGAACGGCAGGCGCGCCACCACCGCATCCAGCGTCACCCCCATCGCCCCCTGGTCGGCGGCGATCTCGATGGCCATGTCGATGATCTGGCGGCGGGTGTCTTCGGGCGTGCGGCGGGTCGGTTGAGCGTCCATGCAAAGCGACATACCGTCTGGACGGTTTTATGTAAATCCCGAAATATTGGCCCTCGCCCCCCGGTCCGCGCTATAGGCGTCGCCTCCCTTTTCGGACTGGTGTTCATGGCCGCTCGCCCCCCTCTCGTCGCCCTCAAGGACGTCCGCCTTCAGGACGGCCCCCGCCCGCTGTTCGACGGCGTCGACATGGCGATGGAGCCGCGCAGCCGCGCCGCCCTGGTCGGCCGCAACGGGGCGGGCAAGTCCACCCTGATGAAGGTGGTCATGGGCCTGATCGAGCCGGACTCCGGCGACCGCTCGGTCCAGGCCGGCACCCGCTTCGCCTATGTCCCGCAGGAGCCGGTCATCACCGGCGAGACCCTGGCCGACTACGCCGCCTCGGGCGAGGCCGAGCGATGGACCGCCGAAAGCTGGCTGGAGACCTTCGGCCTCAACCCGAACAAATCCACGCAAGGCCTGTCCGGCGGCGAGATCCGCCGCGCCGCCCTCGCCAAGGCCTTCGCCGAAGAGCCGGACCTGCTGCTGCTGGACGAGCCGACCAACCACCTCGACATCCTGGCCATCGAACTGCTGGAGAACGAGCTGATCCAGGCCCGCTTCGCCCTGCTGGTGGTCAGCCACGACCGCGCCTTCCTGAACCGCGTCACCGACACCGTTCACTGGCTGGAAGGCCGCAGGGTCCGCACCCTGAACAAGGGCTTCGTCGAGTTCGACGACTGGGCCGCCAAGGTCATGGAGGAAGAAGCCGAATCCCTGCGCCGCCTGACCAAGCGCATCGAGGCCGAGACCTACACCTTCTACCGCTCCATCACCGCCCAGCGCACCCGCAACGAGGGCCGCGCCCGCGCCCTGCAGCAGATGCGTCTGGACCGGGCCGAACGGGTCAACGATCTGCCGCGTGAACTGAACCTCGGCGTCGATTCCGGCGCCGTCTCGGGCAAGCTGGTCGCCGACATCAAGGGCGTCAGCAAATCGTTCGGCGACCGGACCATCTTCAAGAACCTGACCACCCGCATCATCCGCGGCGACCGTCTGGCCATCGTCGGCCCCAACGGCGCGGGCAAGACCACCCTGGTCAAGGTGCTGCTGGGCGAACTGGCGCCGGACGAGGGCGCCGTCCGCATGGGCGCCAACCTCGAACCCCTCTACCTCGATCAGTCGCGCGAGGGGCTGAAGTCGGACATGACCCTGTGGGACGCCCTGACGCCGGGCGGCGGCGACTCCATCCTGGTGCGCGGCCGCTCCATGCACGTCGCCGCCTACTCCAAGGACTTTCTGTTCCAGGAAGCCCAGCTGAAACAGCCCATCTCCACCCTGTCGGGCGGCGAGCGCAACCGGCTGCTGCTGGCGCGGGCGCTGGCCCAGCCCGCCAATCTGCTGATCCTCGACGAGCCGACCAACGACCTCGACATGGACACGCTGGAGAAGCTGGAGGAACTGCTCGAATCCTACGACGGCACCCTGATCCTGGTGTCGCACGATCGCGATTTCGTCGACCGTCTGGCCACCTCGACCATCGCCCTGAACGGCCGCGGCGACGTGGTCGAGACGCCCGGCGGCTGGCAGGACTTCCTGCGCCAGAACCCCGGCTTCCTCGCCCCGCCCCCGACCCACGCCGACGCCGCCCCCTCCGGGGCGCGTCGGGTCGAGAAGGCGGAGCCTTCTGACCGCGCCCCGAAGAAACAGGCCAAGCTCTCCTACAAGGACGCCCGCCGTCTGGAAGAGGTCGAAAAGCTGATGGAGACACTGCCGGTCGAAATCGCCCGTCAGGACGCCATCCTGGCCGACCCCGACCTCTACGCGCGCGATCCCGCCGCCTTCGACCGCGCCATGAAGGCCGCCGAAAAGGCCCGCGCCGAGCTAGAGGCCGCCGAACTGGACTGGCTGGAGCTGGAAGAGAAGAAGGCCGATCTGGCGGGCTGAGAAACACGCTGCGACACGCCGCACATTCTTCGCCAAATCCCTCCGTATCCAGCCAACCCTTCCGCGATAAGGGCAGAACCCACGGTTTACATTCGCCCCCGCTTGCCGCCTCATTCCAAGCTGGGCGGCGTCGTTCGCGCGCCCGGCTCTCGAGGGGGAGCCGCGTAGACAAACTGGGGGTTTATCCATGAAGAGACTGCTTGTCGTCGCCGCTTCGGCGCTGGCCCTAGCCGGGCCGGCCATGGCGCAAAGCGGGGGCCAGAGCGGGCCTCAAGGCGCGCCGCGCGTCGATGTCGCCGCCGCGAACCGCACCGAAGCCGCCATCCCGCCGCCCGTCATGTCCGAAACCCGCCACACCGGCGTCTTCGGCGGCCAGCGCATCGCCTACCGCGCCATCGCCGGCGAAACCTATCTGAAGGACAAGGAAGGCAAGCCGCTCGCGGCCATGGTCTCCTACAGCTACATCAAGGAAGGCCCGACGGACCCGAACCGTCCCGTGACCTTCCTGTGGAACGGCGGCCCCGGCTCGGGCTCCCTGTGGCTGCACATGGGCGCCTTCGGGCCCAAGCGCGTGGTCGTGCCGTCGGACGCGCGTGACGACGGCGCCGCGCCCTTCCCCATCATCGACAACGTCGACTCCCTGCTGGACGTCACCGACATCGTCTTCATCGACCCGATCGGCACCGGCTTCAGCCGCGCCCTGGGCAAGACCGACCCGGCCGACTACTGGGGCGTGACCAAGGACGCCAAGTCGATCGCCGAGTTCATCCGTCTGTGGCTGAACGAGCATGGCCGCTGGAACGCGCCGAAATTCATCGGCGGCGAGAGCTACGGCACCACCCGTTCGGCGGCGGTGATCAACGAGCTGGAAGGCAGCTACACCGACGTATCGATCAACGGCATCCTGCTGATCTCGTCGATCCTCGACTTCAGCCTGGCCGCCGACGCCCAGGGCAATGAGCTGGGCTTCGTCACCACCCTGCCCTCGATGGCGGCCGCCGCCTGGTACCACGACAAGGTGCCGAACAAGCCCGCCACGGTCGAGGAGTTCGTCGCCGAGGCCCGCGCCTGGGCCATCGGCCCCTACGCCTCGGCCTTGCTGAAGGGCAACGCCCTGCCGGCCGACGAACGCGCCACGATCCTGCAGCAGCTGTCGCGCTACACCGGCATCTCCCAGACCTATCTGAGCAACGCCAACCTGCGCCTGTCGCCCGGCCGCTTCTACAAGGAGCTGCTGCGGGATCGCGGCCTGACCATCGGCCGTCTGGACGCCCGCTACACCGGCGTCGACTACGACAACGCCGGCGATCGCCCGGACAACGACCCCAGCTTCTACGGCATCGACGGCGCCTATACCGCCGCCATCAACGCCTGGGCGCGCGAGGGTCTGAAGTATTCGCCCGACGTGGTCTACTCCTCGATCGGCGGCACCCGGAACTGGGACTGGAACCTGCCGACCGCCGGGCGCGGCGGGGCGGAGTATCTGAACGTGGCCCCCTACATCGGCCGCGCCCTGCGTGAAAACAGCGGCCTGCGCGTCTGGGTGGGTCAGGGTTACTACGACTTCGCCACGCCCTTCTTCGGCGCGGAATATTCGCTGAACCGTCCGGGCTTCCCGACCGACGGCCGCATCGAGTGGCATTACTACCACTCGGGCCACATGATGTACGTCCGCGACGACGACCTGAAGAAGCTGTCGAACGACATCCGCACCTTCATCCGCGCACGCTGATGATCCGCCGCCATCCGCTCCTGCGAGCGGGTGGTGGTCGCTTTCCTGTGGACAACGCAAGACGCTGATCCGCTTCCGCGAATTTCGTCCGTCCACAGATATCCACAGACTTGCCCACCGGGTCCGGGAGAATTCCGCACAGACGCGCCGATTTGGGCGCTTGCCCAATAACGGATTTCGCGGGAACGTCAACAGGCCGAGGGACACGGCGGCGCGGAAATCCGGGGAGACCCGGAGATCAAGCGGACCGGTCCGGCTCTCTGACCCAGGGTTCCAAGCCTCTTCGGAGGACGCGGAAACACCGAAGCAGGGCCCAGGCTCCCGATCCTCTAGCGCTTCGGCGCCGGGATCACGGAGAACCAGGCCGGGATCGACGGACGGCGCGAGGTTCGCCTTGCGGAACGCCGAAGACCAGGGGCCGATGGAATGACAGTCGAACGACGCCGGGTCCGCCCGCCGACGCTAAAGACCGACTTCCGACCCGATAGCGGCCAAGTCCAACCCGGACTTGGCGAGGGGACGCGATCCGCGATCCGACCGGCGACGGTCTGGCTCAAAGGGTTACGTCCCCTCGCTCAATTCCGGCGCATGATTTCCGGGCTGAAATCCCGCCCGGCGACGCCCCGCCGCCTTTCCAAGCGCGGCCCGTCCCCCTACACCCTAGACGTGATGACTCGCGCCCGCCTGCACCGACGCGGCCTGATGGCCGGCGCCCTCGGCCTGACCGCCCTGGGCGTCCTGTCCGCGTGCGGCCGACGCCCGGCCCAGACCGACGAATCCGGCCGGGTGCGCCTGCGGGTCGCGGCGGGCGGCCCAGCCGGCGCCCTGCACGGCGGCTTCTACCAGGCCGTCGCGACCGGGGCCTATGAACGGCGCGGTCTCAACGTCGAGATTCTGGCCGGGCCGTCAGGCGCCGACATCCCCGCCCTGCTGGCCGCCAGCGCGGTCGAACTGGCCGTCGGCCGCGACAGCTTCCTGCCCCTGCGGCTGATCGCCGACCGGGCGCCGGTCAAGGCCGTGGCCGCCTTCCTGCAGAAAGACCCCGTCGTCCTGCTGGCCCATCCCGGCCAGGAGCTGGAGGATCTGACCGTCCTGCGCGGCCGCCGCATCCTGATGGAGCCGGGCGACCAGACCGGCTTCTGGACCTGGCTGCGCACCCGCTTCGACCTGACGCCCGACCAGGCGCAGACCGGCGCCCCCGAGGACAATCTGAAGGCCTTCCGCGAGGATCGCCAAAGCCTGCTGATCGCCCGCCTGACCGACGGCGCGCCCAGCCTGATCGCGCGCGAGGTCGGCTTCCAGCCCCTGGTCCTGACCCCGGCCGAGGACGGCTATCCCTCCTATTCCGGCCTGGTGCTGGCGCCCAACGCCTTCGCCCGCGACAACGCCCACGCCCTGCGCGACTTCATCGCCGCCTCGGTCGAGGGCTGGCGCGACTATGTCCACGGCGACGGCGCCAAGGGCGACGCCCTGATCCGCCGCGCCCATCCTGACCTGCCCCAGCGCGTGCTGGACGCCGCCCGCGCCTCGCTGCGCGCCCAGGCCATGGTCGACGGCGGCGACGCGGCCCTCTACGGCCTTGGGGCCATGACGCCCGAACGCTGGCAGGCCTTCGCCGAACAGACCCAGGACGCCTATCCCGCCGCCCCCGACTGGCGCGAGGCCTTCACCAGCCAGTATCTGCCCTCGCGCGGCTAAGCCTGTCCGGCGTTAGGCGCGGATTAAGCCGCGCCGCCTAGGCTGTCCGGCTGAACGTCTTCACCTTGCACGAGGCGCCGGTGCCGCGCATCCTGACCATTGCCGTCCTTCTGCCCGCGCTCGGCGCCTCGACGGCCGCCCTGGCGCAGGCCGCGCCGTGGGCGCCGCCCCAGGCTCAGACGCCCTACCCGCCCGCCGCCTATAATCGCCAGCTATCCTGGCCGGGCCGCGCCCAGGCCCATCCGTCCAGCCAGACGGCCCCCGCCTATCCGGCCGCGCCCGCCGACGGTTTCGCCCCGCCGCAGGAAGCGGCCTACTTTGCGCCGCCCGCGGCTCAGACCGTCGCCCGTCCGGCCGTCATCCCGCACGGCGGCTATCCGTGGCGCGCCGGCGCGCCGGGCTACAACCGTCAGCTGACGCCCGCCCAGGCCTGGGGCGCGCCGTCGCCGATCCCGGCTCCGCCGTCGTCGGCCAACGCCCTGACGCCTGCGCCCGACTTCCGGCCCGTGACCAGCCATCCCGACGCGACCTGGGGCCCCTACGTCTCGCCCCCGGCCCAGCAGCCCGCGCCGGCCTACACGCCCCCGGCGCCGTATCAGCCGACCTATCAGCCGGCGCCCTGGACGCGTCAGCCTCTCTCGGTCCCGCCCCAGCCCGTCGCGCCGCCGCCTTCGGGCGAGGCCCCCGCGCCCTACGTCCCCGAGGCCCAGCCTCAGCCTCAGCCGATAGAGCGCGCTCCGGCGCCTGGCCACGTTCCCTGGACGCACGCCCAGCCCCAGATGCAACCCGCGCCCCCGCCGCCCGTCCAGCGCACGCCGCTGCCCGAACCGGCGCCGATGCCTATGCCCGAGCCTGTGCGGCCGACGCCGCCCGCGCCAGCCCAGCCCATCCCGGTCCAGCCCGCCCCGCGCGCCGTCGCGCCCCAACCGGCCCCGCAACCCGCTCCTGAGCCGGTCCGGCAGCCCGCGCCTGTTCCCGAACGCATTCCTGAGCGCGTCCCCGCGCCGCCCGTCCAGCCTGCGCCCGCGCCGATTCCGACTCCGGCTCCCGTTCCGGCCGACCCGGCCTTCGATCCGATGGCCCCGCGCCGCGACGCGCCGATCTTCCAGTTGCAGCGCAACACGCCCCAGCCGCCCGCTGCGACGCCCGCGCCCGCTCCGACTCAGGATCAGGCGCCCGCAACGCCCGCAGCCCCGACGCCTCAGCCCGCGTCCAATGACGCCCCGTCCCAGGGCAGCGCCCGCTACTATTCCGTCCACCGCCAGGCGGGCCGCCAGCCGGACGCCACGCCCCTGCCTGCGCCCAACTATCTGGACGCCATGCCGGTCGAGCTGAACGAGACGCCGTCCTCCGACGACCTGGCCCAGCCGCCCGAGCCGCCCGCCGTGATGCGCGACGCCCAGGGCCGCCTGCGCGCCGCCCCGCTGGCCGACGACCCGATGCTGCCATGAGCGACGGCGCCGCCCCCTCCCCCTCCGTCGCTTCCCCGGCCGAGACCGGCTCGCGCCTGCCCGACCTGATCGCCCTGGCGCAGGAGGAGTCCAGCCCCAAGCGCCGCGCCCTGCTGCGTGAGCTGACCGACTGCTTCTTCGGCGCCGCCGAGCGTACGGAGACCGAGACCGCCCTCTACGGCGCCGTCCTGTCCGACCTGACCGACGCCATGGAGACGGCCGTGCGCGCCGAACTGGCCGAACGGTTCGCCCAGTCGCCGGACGCCCCGCATCAGCTGATCCGCCGCCTGGCCAATGACGAGGCCGAGACCGTCGCCGCCCCCGTCCTCAGCACCTCGCCGGTGCTGACCGAGGCCGATCTGATCGGCGTGGTGCGCTCGCGCGGTCAGGGCCATATGCGCGCCGTCAGCCGCCGCGCCGCCGTGTCCGAGGCCGTGTCCGACGCCATCGTCGAGCGCGGCGACGACGAGACCCTGGGCGTGCTTCTGGGCAACGAAGGCGCCGCCCTGTCGCGCGCCGCGACCGAAACCGCCGTCGAGCGCGCCCGCGCCAACCCGGCCCTGCACGCCGTCACGGTCGAGCGCGCCAGCCTGCCGCCCGACCTGCTGAACGACCTCTATTTCGACGTCGAGGCCCGGCTGCGTCAGCGCATCCTGGAGCAGAACGCCCGCATGGACCCGGCCCTGCTGGAAAGCGCCCTGGCCGCGGGCCGCACGCGCGTCGCCGCCGAGGACGGCGCCCTGCCCGCCGACTACGCCGAGAGCCTGGCCTATGTCGAGGAACTGCGCGCCGCCAACCAGCTGACGCCTCAGGTGCTGGCCCGCTTCCTGCGTTCGGGCGGCCAGACCGCCTTCCTGATCGCCCTGTCGCAACTGGCCGACGTCGACTTCCACACCGCCCGCCAGATCATCGAGCGCCGCGAGCTGGACGCCCTGGCCGTCATCTGCAAGGCGGCGGACCTGGATCGCGCCCTGTTCCTGACCTACGCCGTGGTGCTGCTGAACACCGACGACAACGCCATGGGCAAGGCCCGCGCCTATGCCGGGATGTACAACGAGCTGACGCGCGAGGCGGCCCTGCGGACCCTGCGCTTCTGGCGCGCCCGCAAGGCCATGCAGGCGGCCTAGCCTATTCTTCGTAGCCGGTCGGGCGCGGCGCCGGACGACGGCGCTCGCGGTCGAAATCCATCCGGTCGCGCGGCAGGGCCTCGGGGCATTCGTCGCGCATGAAGGCCAGCATCTTCTCGCGCACCTCGGCCCGCAGGTCGAAGGCGACCGAGGCGTTGCGCGCGCTGGTCAGGCAGCGCACCTGGGCCGTCCGCTCGGTGACGTCCGTGACCTGCAGGGCCACCACGTCGCCGTCCCAGTGCGGCGAGGCGTGGGCGATCTGCTCCAGCTTGATCCGCAGCCGATCGATGGGCGCCTCGTAATCCACATAGAGGAAGGACACGCCGATCAGGCGCGAATCCTCGCGCGTCCAGTTCTGAAACGGCTTCTGGATGAAGTAGGTCAGCGGCAGCACCATGCGTCGCCAGTCCCACAGCTTGACCACCACATAGGTCGAGGTGATCTCCTCGACCCGGCCCCACTCGCCCTCGACGATGACGGCGTCGTCCAGGCGGATCGGCTGGGCGGTGGCGATCTGGATGCCCGCGATCAGATTGGTCAGGAAGGGCTGCAGCGCCAGACCGGCGACGATGCCGACCACCCCGGCCGAGGCCAGCAGCGACAGGCCCCACTGCTTGACGCCGGGAATGGTCAGCAGCGCCAGCCCCAGGGTGATCAGGCCGATCAGGATGGCCGCGACCCGTTGCAGGATGCGCGTCTGGGTGACGTGCTTGCGGGCGTAGAGGTTGTCCTCCGCCTCCATATTGAACTTCTTCAGGTGGACGATGGCGCCCATGTCCACCGCGCCCGCCAGCATCCAGCCGCAAACCAGGATGAAGCCGAACAGCAGGCTGCGCCGGATGAACAGCGACGGTTCGGGGTCCAGCGGCGACACGGTGACGGCCAGGGCCAGGGCGATGATCATCACCGCGATCCGCACCTTGAGCCGGGCACGCTTCAGCATCCCCTTCCAGAACTCGTCGCGGTTGCGCACCGCCAGCTTCAGCAGGGCGAAGACCACCTGATTGGCCGCCCAGCCGATGAAGACGAAGACCACGGTGATGATTGAGATCACCGCCCATTCCGGCAGCCAGTGAAACTGACGCCAGAGCGCGAAGATGGTGTTGGTCAGGTCGGTCACGAACTGGGGCATGGGCGGAGGTTAGACGGCCCAAACAGCCACGTCATCCCGCTTCCCTCTCCCGATGGGAGAGGGCTTGAGCGCACGAGAGCGTTAGCGATCGTTCTTGCGCGAAAGGGTGAGGGTTCGCGGGTGAAGTCGGCCGAAGGCCGCAACTGGCCGGTCAAGCGACGGCTTACGCCGACTGACAGGACAAGCCCCTCACCCTTTCGCTTGGCGGATCGCCTTCGGCTCTCCGAAGCTCAAGCCCTCTCCCGCCGGGAGAGGGTTCAGGAGGCCGCCGCCTCCACCAGATCGGCCAGCCTTTGCGCCGCATCCGGGATCGCCACGGATCGCGCCGCCGACGACATGGCCGCCAGCCCCGCCGGATCGGCCAGAATGGCGGTCAGCGCCGCCGTCAGGCTCTCGACCGTCAGGTCGTCCTCGGCGATCACCGTCGCCGCGCCCGCCTCGGACAGGGCCCGCGCGTTCAGGGTCTGGTGGTCGTCCATGGCGATCTTCAGCGGGATCAGCACCGACGGCAGGGCCGCCACCGCCAGCTCCGAACAGGTCGAGGCCCCGGCCCGCCCGATCACCAGATGCGCCTTCGACAGCCGATCCGCCATGTCGCGGAAGAAGGGGGCGACCTCGGCCTCGATCCCGGCGTCGAGGTAGATCTGGCGCGCGGTCTCCAGCGTCTCGGGCCGCGACTGCTGCTGCACCTTCAGACGGTTGCGGATGGCTTCCGGCAGGGCCGCCAGCGCGCGCGGCGTCGTCTCGGACAGGATGCGGGCGCCCTGGCTGCCGCCTGTCACCAGCACGTGGATCGGTCCGCCTTCGACCGGCGCGGCATAGGCCCGGTCGAACAGGGCGCGGATGTCCGGCCGCACCGGATTGCCGACCAGCTGGACGCGATCCCTCACCTTGTTCGGCGCCCGGCCCAGCGTGGGAAAGGCCGCCGCGATCACGCCCACGCTGGGCGCCAGATAGCGGTTGGTGCGGCCCAGCACGGCGTTCTGCTCATGGATGACGGTCGGGCGGCGCGTCGTCACCGCCGCCAGCAGGGCCGGCGCCGACGGATAGCCGCCGAAGCCCACCACCACGTCCGCGCCCGTGCGCTGGAACGCCGCCTTGGCCTGCCCCACGCCCTTCAGGATCGCCAGCCCGGCCTTCATCAGACCGATGGGACCGCGCCCGGTCGCCGCATCCAGCGCCAGCCGCTCTTCGGCGGGGAAGGCGTGGGCGTACTGCTCGCCGCGCCTGTCGGTGGCCAGCACCACGCGCCAGCCGCGCGCCGCCATCTCGCGGGCCAGCGCCTCGGCGGGGAACATATGGCCGCCGGTGCCCCCGGCGGCGACGACGCAGACCTTGTTCATGGATGGTGCTCTCTTACGGCAGCAGGCGGCGACGCGGGGCGACGTTCGACCCCAGTTCATAGGCGCCCGGACGGCGCCGGGTCAGGGCCAGGGCGAACCCCATCGTCAGCCCCATGGCCATCATGGACGACCCGCCATAGCTGATGAAGGGCAGGGTCATCCCCTTGGTCGGAATCAGGTTCAGGTTCACCGCGATGTTGATGCAAGCCTGCAGACCGATCAGCATGAACAGCCCCGCCGCCGCCGTCTGTTCGAAGGAGTCGTTCAGCTTCATCGCCTTGCGCATCCCGCGAATGACGATGAAGGCGTAGAGCCCGATCATGATCAGCGACAGCACCAGGCCGAACTCCTCGGCCCCGACGGAATAGATGAAGTCGGTGTGCAGGTCGGGGACGTGGCGCTTCATCACCCCCTCGCCGATGCCGCGCCCAACCAGGCCCCCGGCGCGGATCGCCTCGGACGCGCGGTCGATCTGGTGGGTGTCGGTCGTCTCGGGCGACAGGAAGCGGCTCAGGCGGTCCCGCATGTGGCTGAACATGAAATACAGCGACACCACCCCGCCCGCGCCGACCGCCGCCAGCGCCGCCACCCACTTCAGCGGCACCCCGGCCATGAAGAAGACGGCCATGAAGGTCGTGGTGATCAGCAAGGTCTGGCCGATATCCGGCTGGATCAGCAACAGGCCGACCGTCAGCGCCCACAGGCCGAAGGCGATGCTGACGCCGGGCACGCCCTCGCCCTTCTGGGCCTCGGCGAACATCCAGGCGGCGAAGACGATCAGGCCGGGCTTGGCGAACTCGGACGGCTGCAGGCTGAACGGCCCCAGGTTGATCCAGCGCGCAGCCCCCTTCACCGTGTCGCCGATGAAAGGCAGGGCCGCCATGACCACGATGGCGCAGAACAGGGCCAGCACCGCGATCCGCCGCACCCCGCGCGGCGACAGCAGCGAGGCGCTCAGCATGGCGATCAGCCCCATGGTCGAGAAGACCATCATCCGCCACGAATAGTGGAAGGGATCGCTGATCGATTCATCAGCCAGGATCGCCGCCGGGCTGGAGGCGAAGCTCAGCGCCACGCCCAGCCCCACCAGCGTCAGCGCCGCGCCCAGCAGGCCGCGATCCACCGTCCAGAACCAGCGCGCGATCAGGCTCTGGTCGTTGCGCGAAAAGGGATGGCTGTAGCTGTTGTGGGTCATGCGGCGGGCTCCGGCCGTGCGCCCAGGCTCAGGACGGCGGCGCGGAACGCCTCGCCCCGGACCTCGAAATCGGGGAACTGATCGAAGCTGGCGCAGGCGGGCGACAGCAGCACCACCTGCTCGCCCCCGGCCGCGGCCGCGTCAGCGGCGGCCAGTTCGACGGCCCGCTCCATCGTGTGCGCCACGACGTGCGGCGTGTCGGCCAGAGTGACAGCGAAGGCGTCCGCCGCCTCTCCGATCAGATAGGCCTTGGTCACGCGCGGGAAGAGGTCGTGCAAGGTTTCGATGCCGCCGTCCTTGGCCCTGCCCCCCGCGATCCAGAAGACAGCCGGGTAGGAGGCCAGCGCCTGCCGCGCGGCGTCGGCGTTGGTGGCCTTGGAATCGTTGATGAAGCGCACGGAGCCCAGCCGCCCGACGGCCTCCATCCGGTGCGACAGGCCGGGGAAGGTCAGCAGGCCCTCGACCGCCGCCTCATGCGACACGCCCAGCGCCCGCGCGGTCGCATAGGCGAAGGCTGCGTTCTGGGCGTTGTGGCGGCCGGGCAAGGACCGCGCGGCGGTCAAATCGGCCAGCACGGCGCCGCCCCCCGTCAACACGCCCGCCGCCGCCCCATACCCTTCTCCCCTTGTGGGAGAAGGTGGGCCCGAAGGGCTCGGATGAGGGGTCTCTCCGACCGAAGCCACAGCCGCGTCGCCGGACACGGGGAGCAACCCCTCATCCGTCTCGCTGCGCGATCCACCTTCTCCCACGAGGGGAGAAGGAAGACTCAGAACCGTCTCGACCCGCCGCCCCTGCGCCCGCAGGTCCGCGGCAGCCTTCCGGCCCCATTCCTCATCCACGCCGACCAGCGCCAGCGCCTCATCATCCTGCGCCTGGAATATCCGACGCTTAGCGGCGACATAACCCTCCATCCCGCCGTGGCGGTCCAGATGGTCCGGCGACACATTGGTCAGGATCGCCACGTCCGGCGCGAAACTCGTCGTCAGGTCCAGCTGATAGGATGACACCTCGATCACATAGACCGCATCCGCCGTCGGCTCCGGCAGGGCCAGCACCCCGATCCCGATATTGCCGCCGATGTGGACGCTGAGGCCCGCCTGCTTCAGCACCCAGCCGATCAAGGCCGTGGTCGTCGACTTGCCGTTTGTGCCGGTGATGGCGACCACGCGCGGCCGCTCCCCTTGCGGCAAGGCGGCCAGCGCCCGCGCGAACAGCTCCACATCGCCGATAACCGGCACGCCCGCCTCATGGGCGCGCTCGACGCTCCAGTGCGGCTTGGGATGGGTCAGCGGCGCGCCCGGCGACAGCACCAGGGCGGCGAACCCGGACCAGTCGGCCCGCGTCAGATCCTCGACCAGGAAGCCTTCCGCCTCAGCCTGCATCCGGCCCGAGACGCCGTCGTCCCACAGCACCGGGATGGCCCCGCCCGCCTGAAGCGCGCGCGCCGCCGTGATCCCCGACCGCCCCAGGCCGAAGACCGCAACGCGACGCCCCTCGAAGCCGGGAACGGGGATCATCGGCTCAACGCAGCTTCAACGTGGCCAGACCGAGCAGCGCCAGCATGGCGGCGACGATCCAGAAACGGATGACGACGGTCGATTCCGGCCAGCCCATCTTCTCGAAATGGTGGTGAATCGGCGCCATCAGGAAGATGCGCTTGCCCGTCAGCTTGAAGTAGCCGACCTGGATCATCACCGAGGCCGCCTCGACCACGAACAGGCCGCCGACGATGCCCAGCACCAGCTCGTGCTTGGTCGCCACGGCCATCGAGCCCAGGGCGCCGCCCAGAGCCAGCGAACCGGTGTCGCCCATGAAGATCTTGGCCGGCGGCGCGTTGTACCACAGGAAGCCCATGCCCCCGCCGATGATGGCGGCGCAGAAGATGGCCAGTTCGCCCGCGCCGGGCACGTGGTGGACCTGCAGATAGTCCGCGAACAGGAAGTTGCCGACCAGGTAGGAGATGATGCCGAAGGCGCCCGCCGCCATCATCACCGGCACGATGGCCAGGCCGTCCAGGCCGTCTGTCAGGTTCACCGCGTTCGAGAACCCGATGATGGTGAAGGCGGCAAAGGCCACATAGAACCAGCCGATGTTCAGCAGCACCGCCTTCAGGAAGGGGAAGGCGATCGAGGTCTCAAGCCCCGGCGAGGTCGGGGAATGGGTCATCCACAGCACGGTCAGGACGCCGGCGATCACGGCCACGACCGTCTGGGCCAGCAGCTTCTGCTTGGACGTCAGCCCGGCCGAGGTCTGCTTCGTCACCTTGGCGTAGTCGTCGATGAAGCCCAGCACGCCGAAGGCCGCCGTCACGCCCGAGACGATCCAGATATAGGGGTTGGTCAGGTCGCCCCACAGCAGCACGGCCACGCCGATGCCCGCCAGGATCATCAGCCCGCCCATGGTGGGGGTGCCGACCTTGGACAGGTGGGACACCGGGCCGTCGTCGCGGATCGGCTGGCCCCGGCCCTGCTTGGCGCGAATCCAGTTGATGAAGCGGCTGCCCATGGCGACCGCCACGATCATGGCCGTGGCCATGGCCAGGGCCACGCGCACCGTCTGATACTGGATCAGGTGCAGCAGCGGATATTCCTGGGCGATGTCCGCGTAGTAGAGATAGAGCAGGTAGAACATCAGGCGGACTTCCCTTGGGCCTCGGCGGCGACGCGCGCCTCTTGTTCGGCCACGCCGAGATTTGCAAGCGCGGCCGCGACCAGCGAGGCCTTCGACCCGTTCGAGCCCTTGACCATGACCACGTCGCCCGGCTGCGCCAGCAGGGCGGCCTCAGTCGCCAGTTCGGTGGCGGTCGCGCGCCACTCGCCGCGCAGCGACGGCGGCAGGGCGTCGTGCAGCAGGCGCATCTGCGGCCCGGCCGTGTGCACCAGGTCCAGCCCGGCGGCGACGATGGCGGGGGCCAGACCTTCGTGCAGAGCGCGGCTGTGTTCGCCCAGCTCCAGCATGTCAGTCAGCACCACGACCCGGCGACCGCCTAGCCCCACCGGCTTGGCGCCCAGACTGACGAAGCCCGCCTTCATCGACAGCGGATTGGCGTTGTAGCTCTCGTCGATCAGGGTGAAGGCGCCGCCGGGCACAGCGACCGTCCGCTCCTGCCCGCGCCCGGCCAGAGGCTGGAACCCCGCCAGCGCCTGCAGCGCCGTATCCAGCGACACGTCCAACGCCTGCAGCATCAGGATGACGCACAGGCTGTTCAGCCCCCAGTGCACGCCCGACTGGGCCAGCCGATATTCGATGCGCCGGCCGTCCAGCTCGGCCGTGACGGTCGCCCCCTCGCTGTCGGCGACGAAGTCCAGCAGACGCGCGTCGCAGCCCGCATCATGGCCGAAGGTCCGCACCACGGCTCCGGCCTTCTCCGCCCCCTGACGCACGATGTCGGCATGGGCGTCGGCGGCGTTGACCACAGCGATCCCGCCCGGCGCCAGCCCCTCGAAGATGGCGGCCTTTTCGCGCGCCACGCCCGCCTCGCCGTCGGCGAAGGCCTCGATGTGCACCGGCCCGACCGTGGTGACGCAGGCTGCGTGCGGGCGCACGAAGGCCGACAGCGGCCCGATCTCGCCCGGATGGTTCATGCCGATCTCGAACACGGCGCGGTCCGTGCCCTGCGGCATCCGCGCCAGCGTCAGCGGCACGCCGATGTGGTTGTTGTAGCTCTTGATCGAGGCGTGGCTTGATCCGGCCAGATCGAGGCCCGCCTTGATCGCCTGGGTCACGCTGGTCTTGCCGACGCTGCCGGTGACGGCGCCGCGCAGTCGGGCGCGATCGCGGGCGGCGACGCCCAGCGCCTCCAGCCCCTTCAGGGTGTCGGGCACCAGCACATAAGACCCGCCCTCGACCGGCCGGTCGACCAGGGCGACCGTCGCGCCCGCCGCAAAGGCGGCCTCGGCGAACTCATGCCCGTCGCGCGCGCCGTGCAGGGCCAGGAACAGGTCGCCCGGCTGGATCTCGCGGCTGTTGTAGGTCAGGCCCGAGACTGATGCGTCGGGTCCATGAAGCCGTCCTCCGGTCGCCGAGGCGATGGCTTCGGCGGTCCAGAGCGGCGTGTGAGCGTCAGGCATGGTCTTTCAGGGCTTCGGTCGCTTCGGCGGCGTCGTCGAAGGGATGCACGACCCCGCCGACGATCTGTCCCTGTTCATGCCCTTTTCCGGCGATCACGACCACATCTCCTTCGCGCATCAGGGAGACGGCGTGGCGGATGGCCTCGCGGCGGTCGCCGATCTCCAGCGCGTCGGGGCAGCCTGCGCGGACCTGAGCCCGAATGACGGCGGGGTCTTCGGAACGCGGATTGTCGTCGGTGACGATGGCCGTATCGGCCAGACGCCCGGCGATCTCGCCCATCAGGGGACGCTTGGCCCGGTCGCGGTCGCCGCCCGCGCCGAAGACCACGATCAGACGGCCGGTCGCGTGGGGACGAAGCGCGTTCAGCACCGTCTCCAGCCCGTCCGGCGTGTGGGCGTAGTCGACATAGACCTCGCCGCCGCGCGCGCCGCCGGGAATGCGTTGCAGGCGGCCCTGCGCGCCCTGAATCAGCTCCAGCGCCGGGATCACGCGGTCCGGGTCTTCGCCGCCCGCGATGCACAGGCCCGCCGCCACCAGGGCGTTCGACGCCTGGAAGGCGCCCGCCAGCGGCAGCAGGACGTCATGCATCCGGCCGCGCACGTCGAGGGTCAGGCGCTGGCCTTCCGGCGTCGCCCGGCGCGCCAGCAGGGTCAGGTCGCGCCCGCGCTCGCCGACACCCATCACGCCCAGCCCCGCCATGATCGAGGCCGAGGCGAAGGCCGAATAGGCGTCGGAATCCGCGTTCAGCACCGCCGTGCGGCCGCGCGGCAGCAAGGCCTCGAACAGACGCATCTTGGCGGCGCGGTAGTCCTCCATCGTGCCGTGATAGTCGAGGTGATCCTGCGTCAGATTGGTGAAGCCCGCCGCCTTGATCGCCACCCCGTCCAGACGGCGCTGGTCGATGCCGTGGGACGAGGCCTCCAGCGCCAGATGGGTGACCTCCTTGCGGGCCAGTTCGGCCAGCAGGCGCGCGGCCTCGGCGGCGTCGGGGCTGGTCAGGCCGGGGCCGGTCAGGGCGTAGGTCTTGTCGCCCTTCTGGCCGACGACGCCCAGGGTGCCCATGCTGGCCGACTTCAGGCCGAGCCCTGCCCAGATCTGGCGGCAGAAGTTGGCGACCGAGGTCTTGCCGTTGGTGCCCGTGATCGCGACGCAGGTGCGCGGCTGGGCGCCGTAGAAGGCGCGCGCGGCGATGGCGTAGGCCCGGTGCACGTCGCCCGACCCGACCAGAACCGGCGCCGCCCCCGCGGGCGTGTCCGACGGCGCCAGCACGGCGGCGGCCCCTTTCGCCAGGGCCTGCGGAATGAAGGCGCGGCCGTCGGCCTGCGTCCCCGGCAGGGCGACGAACAGGGCGCCGGGCACGACCTGGCGGCTGTCGGCGGTGACGGCGGTGATCTCCGGGTCCGAGGCTACGTCGCGGCGCAGCAGTTCGGAAAGGCGCAGCTGGCTCATCGGCCGTCGCCCTCCACGTCCTGGAACTCGGGGATCTTTTCGCCCAGGGCAGTGGACCAGCGGTCGGCCTTGCGCTCGACGCCCAGGAAGCCCGCGATGCGGTCGGCGATGCGGCCCACGGCGGGCGCGGCGACATAGCCGCCGGTGCGCGGATAGACGCCCGGCTCGTCCATCAGAACGAAGACGGTGTAGCGCTTGGCGTCCACCGGCCCGTCGGCGGGGAAGACCCCGGCGAAGGAGCCGACGGCCACCGCCGGATTATAGCGGCCGTTGACCAGCTTGTTGGCCGAACCCGTCTTGCCGCCCATGCGCAGACCCGGCGCGTCGGCGAACCGGCCCGAGCCGCGCGTGACGTTGCGGCGCATCAGGTCCAGCATGACGGCAGACGTCTCGGGCGAGACGACCTGATGCGTCTGGGCGTTCGGACGCCCGCCCTTGCGCAGGGTCGGCGGCACATAGCGCCCGCCGTTCACCAGCGCGCCATAGGCCGACACATACTGGATCGGCGTGACCATGATGCCGTAGCCGAACGACAGCGACGCCAGGGTGCTGTCGTCCCACTTCCTGACCTTAGGCGGGGCGGCCGATTCCTTCAGCTCGATCGGGGCGGCGTCCAGCAGGCCCAGACGGCGGAAGTAGTCGCGCATCACATCGCCGCCCATCTCGACCGCCAGCCGCGAGGTGCCGATGTTGGACGAATGCAGATAGACCTCCTCCAGCGTCAGCACCTTGTTGGTGGCGTGGAAGTCGGTGATGCGTCGCTTGCCGATCTGCAGCGCCTGGGAGGCGTCGAACAGGGTGTTCATGTCGGCCCGGCCGGTGTCGATGCCGGCGGCGACGGTGAAGCTCTTGAACACCGAGCCCATCTCATAGTGGGCCGAGACGACGCGGTTCAGCGTGGCCTCTTCCGGCGCGGCGTTGCGGCGGTTGGCGTCATAGGTCGGCCACGAGGCCATGGCCAGGATCTCGCCCGTCTGCACGTCGGCGACCACGGCGACGGCGCCCTTGGCCTTGTGCTCCTCGGCTGCGATGGCCAGCTCGTTCTCGACCACGCCCTGAACCCGCAGGTCGATGGACAGGGGGAAGTCCTCGCTGGCGGCGCCCGCCGCGCGGATCTCCTGGTCGAAGGCCAACTCGGCGCCCGCGACGCCCTGGCCGCCCGTGTCCGAACGACCGATCAAGTGCACAGCCGAGCTTCCCAGCGGATAGACGCGACGGTCTTCCGGCTCGAACGTCACTCCGCCCAGGGCCAGGGCGTGGACCGCCCGACGCTCGGACGGCGTCAAGCCGTTCAGGGCGATCAGACGGCGCTCGCCGCTCATCACCCGGTCCAGACGCGCAGCCGAAATGCGCGGCAGGGCGCGACGCAGCTGGGCCTTGGCCGCCGGAATGTCCCAGACCTCGCGCGGGTCGATGTAGAGGCCGTAGTGGGTGATGTTGGTCGCCAGCAGCTGGCCGTTGCGGTCCACCAGATCGGCGCGCGTCAGGGCGCCGGGATGGAAGCCCGCCCCCGCCCCGCCGCGCGGCGTCAGCAGCGCGGCGTGCGCCGCGCCCAGGGCCAGGCAGGAAAAGACGACGCAGAAGGCGGCCATGATCAGGAAGATGCGGACGCGGGTGTCTTCTTCCGGGCGAGCGTCGGCGCGGGCGCGCTCGAACGAATGCTCCAGGTTCCACACCAGGGAGGCGACCCACCGCCCCCAGGCCGAAACGGCGCCGCCGAAGGTCGCCTGCGGGCGGCCGCGATAGCCCATGCCGTGATGGTCATGCACGCTCATTGCACGGCCCCCGCAGCAGACGCCGCAGATGCAGCGACGGGCGCGGCGGCGGGCTTTTCAGCCGGCGGGGGCGCGATCGCGGGCAGGGCCGCCTCGCCCGCCTGCTTCTTCACATCGACCGGACCCAGACCGATCTCGCGCGACAGGGCCTCCAGCCGCGCGGGCTGCTCCAGCCGCGTGACCTCGGCGCGCAGCAGACGCACCCGCTCGCGGTTTTCGCGAATATCACGCTCGATGCGGCTGATCTCAGCGCTCTCCCGCGCAGCCGCCGCCTTGGCGATATAGACCGAGAAGACCAGCGCCAGCACGCAAGCCACGCCGATGATCTCGACGCAGCGCACGCCGCGCACCTTCCACTCGAACAGGCGCTTCACGGGAACGGGCATGGCGATCATGCGCCCCTCCCCTTCATCGCGCCCCAGGCCGGGGCGTCGGTCCGCACCGCCGCGCGGATCTTGGCCGAGCGGGCGCGGGGGTTGGCGGCCAGTTCGGCCTCTCCCGCCTCGCGCGCGCCCTTGAACAACAGGTCGAAGCTGGGCTTGCGCGTCTCGACCGCGACCGGCGCATGGCGCGATCCGCCCGGCGCATTGCCGGTGCGCTCGGTCAGGAAGGCCTTGACGATGCGGTCTTCCAGCGAATGGAAGGTGACGACGACCAGCCGCCCGCCGGGCGCCAGCGTCGCCTCGGCCGCCTCCAGCCCGCGCTCCAGCTCGCCCAGTTCGTCATTGACGGCGATGCGCAGGGCCTGAAACACCCGCGTGGCCGGATGGATGGCGGCGCCGCGACGCCCGCCCAGGGCCTTCTCCACAACCTCGGCCAGATCGAGGGTGCGAGTGAAGGGCTGCTCGACCCGACGACGCAGGATGGCGGTGGCGACCCGGCCCGACTGGCGTTCGTCGCCGTACAGCTTGAAGATATGGGCCAGCGGCCCGTGGTCCCAGGTGTTGACGATGTCGGCGGCGGTCGCGCCCTCATCGCTCATCCGCATGTCCAGCGGCCCGTCGCGCATGAAGGAGAAGCCGCGCTCGGCCTGATCCAGCTGCATGGACGAGACGCCGATGTCGAAGACGGCGCCGTCCAGCTTGGCCTTGCCGCTCTCCTCGAACGCCTCAGCCAGACCCGAGAAGGGCGTGCGGATCAGCTGGAAGCGATCGGGAAAGTCGCGCGCCACGGCCTCGGCGAACGACTGCACCGTCGGGTCGCGGTCCAGCGCCACCACATCCGCCCCACGCTCCAGAATGGCGCGCGTATAGCCGCCCGCGCCGAAGGTGGCGTCGATGATGACGTCGCCCGCCTTGGGCGCCAGCGCCTCGATCACCTCGGCCAGCAGAACAGGGGCGTGCGGAGAGGTCATGCCGCCCCTCCCGCCTTCGCCGCCATCGCCTGACGCCGCATCTCGCCGAACTGCTTCAGGCCCTCGCGCGCCATGCGGCGCTGCTCGGCGCGGTGCGCGGCCCACTTGTCCTTGTTCCAGATCTGAAAACGCTCGCCGACGCCGTAGATGACGACCGTGTCCGACAGGTCGACCTCAGCGCACAGATGCTCCGGCAGGGTGATGCGCCCGCCCGAGTCATAGGCCAGCGGCTTCTGCTCGCCGAAGATCGAGGCCTCCAGCGCCGAGCGGTAGGGATCGCCGAAGGGCAGGCTTTCGATCACCGCGCGATATTCGGCGAACAGCTTGTCGCCGCCCGCTTCCAGGCAATCGGCTTCGATGGAGGGAAAGCAGAAGACGCCGTGCTCGGCGCCGTTCTCGGCCGTGCGGAATTCCTGAGGGATCAGGAGACGGCGTTTGCCGTCCAGCTGCTTCTCGTAGGTCGAGAGAAACACGCCCTGCCCTATCGAACCCTGCGGCCCGTCCCTGAAATCCGTTGAAGAAAGCCCACGCGTCGGGCTTTCAGCCCCTACTCATGAGCCATTGGGATAGCATGGGACTGAATGGGTCTCAATGGGATTAGTTGACGCCCTTTAACCTAATTTGCGGTTCGATCAGCGTCGTCGGGACTGTAAAATCAGAACATACACAGAACAAAATGAGTATTCACAGCCTGTGGACGGGTTCTAACGCCTTGATTTCAACGGAATGGTTAATGAGCCCCCTCTCCTGATGGGAGAGGGCTTGAGCCTCCAAGAGCGAAGCGATTGGAACAGACGAAAGGGTGAGGGTTCGCGGGTGAAGTCGGCCAAAGGCCGTGGCTAGGCGTCAACGCGACGGCTTACGCCGATTGACAGGACAAGCCCCTCACCCTTTCGCGCAAGAACGATCGCCGACGCTCTCGTGCGCTCAAGCCCTCTCCCGCCGGGAGAGGGTCAGTTGTCCCTGAAATAAACACCAGACGGCCTGTAAGCCGGGTTCTGTTCCGCCCGAAAGCGGCGACGATCATTCCTCTGGGCCGCCCATTGCTGGACGGCTCTCGCGACCTACCCGGACGCCTGGGGCGGTGAGCCCTGCGGAGCGAGCCCCGCGCGACGTCCCTATTTGGTCTTGCTCCAGGCGGGGCTTGCCATGCCGTCGACGTTGCCGCCGACGCGGTGGGCTCTTACCCCACCCTTTCACCCTTCCCTGAGCCGAAGCCCAGGCGGTTTGCTTTCTGTGGCGCTATCCCTCGGGTCACCCCGGGCGGGCGTTACCCGCCGCCTTTTCACCGTGGAGCCCGGACTTTCCTCGACAGGAGCAAGCCCCCGCCGCGACCGCCCGGCCGTCTGGCTAGCGCTAGATGCGCGCGAATGGGCGGAAGGTCAATGCGGATGAACAGCCCCTCTCCCGATGGGAGAGGGTCATGTTTTTAATCCAGCACGCCCGTCACGCTCTCGACCGAGGCCAGTTGCAACAGGCCGACCAGACGCGCCCGCGTCTCGCCGTCGGCGATCCCATCGACGCGATCGGGCCGCCAGTGGCGCTGGAAGGCCTCGACCGTCAGGCGGGTTTCCTCGTCATAGGCCCCGCCCGGCTGCACCCCATAGCCCAGCCGGTGCAGGCCCGAGCGCAATACGATGACGCCCAGCCCTTCGTCACCGGGCGACAGGGGCGCGCCCAGGGCGCCGATGCGTTCGGGCGCGGGGTCGAACCACAGGCCGTGCCCGGCCTCGGCCAGACGCTTCCACGGAAACAGCTCGCCGGGATCCTGCTTGCGCTCGGGCGCCAGGTCGGAGTGGGCGATGATGCGGGCGTCGGGGATGGACCAGCGGGTGCGGATGTCGCCGACCAGGGCGATCACCGCCTCGATCTGCGGCTCGGGGAAGGGGCGATAGCCGAACTCATGGCCCGGATTGACGATCTCGATGCCGATGGAGGCGGCGTTGACGTCGGTCTCGCCCTGCCAGGCGCCGCGCCCGGCGTGCCAGGCCCGACGCTCTTCCGGCACCAGACGCAGGATGGAGCCGTCCTCGTCGACGACATAGTGGGCCGAGACCTTGGCCTCTGAGTCGCGCAGGCGGGCGATCGCCTCCTCGGCGGTCTCCATGCCGGTGTAGTGCAGCACCAGAATGTCCGGCGGGCCGCGCCGGGCGTCGAAGTTCGGGGACGGCGCGTCGGTGAAGGCGATCATGAGGGGCCGATCAGCGCCCTTCCTTTTCCCAGCCGTAGGCCACCCAGGTGTCGCCGACCTTCTTGGCGTCGATGACGCCGTCGTCGCGACGACGGCGGGCGCTCATGGTGCGGCGGGCGCGCAGGGCGAAACCGGCGAAGAAAACCAGCACCCCGCCGACGACGGCGATCATGGCCACGGCGGCGGCGGTGAAGACGGCCAGCAGGGCGCCGACCGTCACGGCCAGGGCGGTGGCGATCAGGCCCGCGACCCAGACGAAGGGCGCCAGCAGGCCGGAACCGGGCCGACGGCGCGCGTTGAAACCCAGCTGGCCCATCGGGTCGGAGTTGATCATGAACTCAAAGCCTCTCTCAGCGTCCTGATGAACGCCTGAAGCGCAATGTCGGTCCATCGACCTGAACGGTCAATGCACTGCGACATCACGCGCCAGTCACATTTGTTGTCCCGGCCAAGCCTCAGAAGGCCGGCTGATCCGCCAGGACCACCGCTCCGCGGCTGCGCATCCGGTCGGCCTCGACGCGGCTCAGCATGGCCTGGGCGGCGGGATCGCCCATCACCTGGCCGACCTTGACCATGGTTTCGGCGGCCTGACCCGAGGCGCCGAAGGCGGTCGCCAGCGCCTCCCACGGCGTCTGCGGTTGCGGGAAGCGCTTGAAGCGGACCGTCTCGGACGACGGGATCTTGGCCAGCTGACGCGCCTTGGCGACCGCCTCCTCCAGACCGCCCAGCTGGTCGACCAGACCCAGGCCGTGCGCCTGAGCGCCGGTCCAGACACGGCCCTTGGCGATCTCACGCACGCGCTCGACCGGCATCTTGCGGCCCTTGGCCACACGGGCCACGAACTCTTCGTAGATGCGGTCCATCGAGGCTGCGAAGGCGGCGCGCTGCCCCTGATCGAAGCTCTGCGTCGTGGAGAAGGCGTCGGCGTAGTCGCCGCCGACCGACAGGCCGCGCATGTCGACGCCGAAGCGGCCCAGGGCGTCGGCCAGGACGAACTTGCCGCCGAAGACGCCGATCGAGCCGGTCAGGGTCGAGGGCTGGGCCACGATCCAGTCGGCTTCCGAGCTGATCCAGTAACCGCCGGACGCGGCGTAGGCTCCCATCGACACCACCACCGGCTTGCCCGCCGCCTTGGCCGCGCGCACGGCGGCCAGCACCTGCTCAGACGCTTCCGGAGAACCGCCCGGCGAGGAGACGCGGAAGACGATGGCCTTCACGTCCTTGTCCTCGATGGCCTCATAGATGGCCTTGGCCGTGTCGTCCGAGCGGATGCTGGTCCCGCCGCCGAAGGGCGAGTCGTTGTCGCCGCGGCCGGTCATGATGGCGCCCTCGCCGCCCACGATGGCGATGGCCGACTTGGCCGAGCCGGAGCCTGAGGTGCTACGCGTTCCCTTCAGCGAGGCGTATTCGCCGAATTTGACGATCTTGGCGTTCTTGCCCGCCTTGGTCTTGGCGGCGGCCTCGGCTTCTTCGACCTGGCCGATCTTGTCGACCAGCTTCAGCGACAGGGCCTGCTCCGCCGGATAGGGGCCGGCCTCGATCACGGCCTTCAGGGCCTCGGGCGTGGTCTTGCGGTCGCGGGCGATATTGGCGATGGCGCTGTCGTAGATGGAGCCCATCCAGGCGACCATGGCCTCGCGGTGCGGAGCGGTGAAGTCGCTCTGCGTGAATTCGTTGACGGCGTTCTTGTACTCATACCGCTGCTCGAAGTCGGCCTTGACGCCGTACTTCTGGAAGGCGCGGCCCAGGAAGACGCTGTCGACAGCCAGACCCGTCGCCTGGAAGTTCGCCGTGTTCTGCAGCCACAGCTGATCCGCGCTGGCGGCGACCATATAGCTGGACGTCACGGCGCCGATCGGCGCAAAGCCCTGGCTGTGGGCGATCACCGTCTTGCCCGAGGCGCGGAAGCGAGCGATCGCCTGACGCACTTCGTCGGCCGAGGCGGGCGTCATCCCGACTTCCGGCGCGCGCACCAGCAACACCTTGACGTTGTCGTCGGCCGCCGCCTGAGCCAGCACGTCCACGACCTGAACCACCGACAGGCTGGAGCCGCCGAAAGACGCAAAGGGATTGACCGGCGTCTGATCCGTCAGGCCGCTGCGCAGATCCAGCTCCAGCACCGTATGGGCGGGCGTGGTCGGCTTGGAGGCCCCGGCCGCCATGGCGAAGAAGATCAGCGCCACCACGGGCAGAACGACGAAGAAGGCCACAAGCCCGGCGAAGACGCCCAGCATGGTGAGGAAGAACTGCTTCATGGAAAGGCGGACGTCCAGGATCGCGGCCAGAGGCGGCCAAGCGTGAGGATAGAGGCCGAGCCCGGCGCGTCAAATGAACGGACGGTAATAAACTCATGAAAAAGGGGCCCGCCGTCGCCGGCGAGCCCCCTCCTTCATCGCAAGGTCGCGATCAGCGGCCGATGTCGTAGGTTCCGCTGATATCGATGCGAACCGTCAGCTCGCCCGCTGAAACCGGGGTCGAGGCGCCGCCGGCGTCCATGGCGACGCGGGCGTACATGACCTCAGGACGCGGCTGCGGCGCATAGCCCCCGCCCTCGGTCAGGGAACGCACCGGCCCCAGGTCGACGCCCAGGGCCTGGGCGTACAGACGCGCCTTGTCCTGCAGGGCGCGCACGGCCAGGACGCGGGCCTGGTCCTCGGCCGCCTTCGGATCCTTCAGGCCGAAGCTGATGCCGTCGATCTGATTGACGCCTGCCGTGACCACGGCGTCAGCGGTCGTCCCGACCTTGCTCAGGTCGTTGATCGTCACCGTGACGCGGTTCGCGGCCTGATAGCCGCGCAAGCGGGGCGGTTCGTTCTGCTGATAGTCGTATTGGGCCGACAGGTTCAGGCCCGAGGTCTGAATGTCGCGCTCGGCGATCCCGGCGCGGCGCAGGGCGGCGACGACGCGGGTCATCTGCTGGGCGTTCTGGGCCATGGCCTCCTGAGCCGTCGGGGCCTCGGTCACCACGCCGAAGTTGATCGTGGCCTGATCCGGCGCGACCTTGACCTCGCCATAGGCCGACAGGTTCAGGGCGGGTTGTTGAGCCATGGCGTGCACCTGCATGGGGGAAGAGCCGCCGGGCTGGGATTGAGCAGACGCGACGGCCGGCGCCGCCAAGGTCATCAGGGCCGTGCCCAGCATCAGGGCGCGTGCGGTGCGGGTCATTACGAGGTCTCCGTCGAATTCATTTGGGCGGGCGTGTTCGCCAGCCACGGCCTAACTTGACCGTTTCAAGCTGAACGAACGCAAAAGACCCCTGTGCAGGTTCCGTTCATCGGCGTGAAAAGCGTGACAGGTCCAAGGCGGCTTTGCAGCCGACGCCCCGCCTGCTAGGCACCCCTTGCTGTGCTTCGGGGGCCCGTAGCTCAATGGTTAGAGCCGACCGCTCATAACGGTCTGGTTGGGGGTTCGAGTCCCTCCGGGCCTACCAAATCCGAACGCCTTCATCTCCATTCAAGGACGCGTCATGACCGCCCTTCTCCTCGCCGCCCTTCTGGCCTCCGTTTCCCCGGAGTCCGCCTTCGAGGCTCTGGAGCCGATTCCGGCCGCCGCTCAGGGCGAGGCCATCCCGACCTGCACCGTCGATCGCCGCTGGTGCGCCCTGATCGAGACGGACGAGACCCAGGAGCGCCAGGTGCTGCGCCTCTATGACGGCCTGCCCGACGGCCGGGTACCCGTGGCCTCACACCTCATCGAGAGCGAGAACTCGGAAGGCTTCTGGAGACCGAGCGCCATCTTGCGTCGCGCGGAAAGCGACGACGTCATCCTCGGCGCCGACATGGAGTTGCAGGCCATGTATTCGGGCGGCGGCGGCATGTCGTCCTATCGGACGCTGGTGCGGTTCACGCCGGGCGCGGCGCCGCAGGAGATTCTGACCGTTCCCATGTCCGGGTCGCTGATGATCCGCGCCTGCTTCGGCGAAGAGGACATGAAGCAACGCGCCGGCGCCTGCCACGACGAATATGAGTTCAACGCCGAACTGAAGGCCGAGGGCGACGCCTTTCCGCCGCGCCTGACCTATGCTTCGACCGCGACCACCTTCCCCGGCCCGGTGTCGCGCAACGAGGACTCCCTCGCCAAGCCGCCGCTGAAGCCGAAGGATCTGGTCAAGGCCGTCGACGCCGAATGCAGCGTGCGCCGCGTCTTCACTTTCGATCCGGCGGCGAACGCCTATGTTCCCGACGCGCCCCTGCCTGACTGCGGCGACTATACCGTTCCCTAGACTGCGTTGAGCCCCACCTGATGTCCTACGTCGCCCGTGACGACCGCCCCGCCGACAAGGCTGAACGCTACGCCGAGGTCGAGGCCGAGATCCTGGCCGTTCTGGACGGCGAACCGAACCTGACGGCGCGCATGGCGACGGTGGCGTCGATGCTGGCGGACGCCTTCCCCGTCTTCTTCTGGACCGGCTTCTACGTCGTGGACGCGGCCAAGGGCGATGAACTGGTCGTCGGTCCGTATCAGGGCACGCTGGGCTGCCTGCGCATTCCGTTCGGGCGCGGCGTCTGCGGCGCGGCGGCCAGGACGCGCGAAACCCAGGTGGTCGAGGACGTCCACGCTTTCCCCGGCCACATCGCCTGCGACAGCCGGTCGGCCAGCGAGATCGTGGTTCCGGTGCTGGACGCCTCGGGCGGGTTGATCGCCGTGCTGGACGTGGACGCGACCGAGACGGCCGCCTTCGACGCCGTGGATGCGGCGGCGCTGGAACGGCTGATGGCCAAGGTGTTCGGCGCCTGATGCGAATCGGCGTCGACTTCGGCGGCACCAAGATCGAGACGGCGGCGCTGGATGCGTCCGGGGCCTTCGCCGCGCGAATCCGCGAGCCGAACCCCGGAACCTATGACGCCGCCCTCAACCTCGTCGCCGACCTGATCGCGCGGGTCGAGGCCGAGACCGGACCGGCGCGATCGGTCGGCCTGGCCATTCCCGGCTCGCCGTCTCCGCGCACCGGGCTGATCCGCAACGCCAACTCCACCTATCTGAACGGTCGCCGCTTCGGCGACGATCTGGAGGCCGCGCTGGGCCGCCCGGTGCGGCTCGCGAACGACGCCAACTGCCTGGCCTTGTCCGAGGCGGCCGACGGCGCAGGCGCAGGCGCCGCCAGCCTGTTCGGCGTCATCCTGGGCACCGGCTGCGGCGGCGGGCTGGTCATCGACGGCAAGCTAGTCGAGGGGGCGCACGCCGTCGCCGCCGAGGTCGGCCACATCTCCCTGCCGTGGCCCTCGGCGGAGGAGGCGCCCGGCCCCGCCTGCTGGTGCGGCCTGAGCGGCTGTCTCGAGACCTGGATTTCCGGCACGGGCTTCCAGCGCGATCATGAAGCCGCGACAGGGCGGGCGTGGAAGGCGCAGGCCGTCGTCGACGCCGCCCGCGCAGGCGACGTCCGGGCCGCTGCGGCGCTGGACCGCTACATCGACCGGCTGGGACGAGGCCTGGCCATGGTGGTCAACCTGGCCGACCCGGAGGTCTTCGTGCTGGGCGGCGGCATGTCGAACGTGGTCGAGCTTTACGACCGCCTGCCCGACATCGTGGCGCGCTACGTCTTCTCCGACAGCTGGGAGGGGCGGATCGTTCCGGCCAGATGGGGCGATTCCTCGGGCGTGCGCGGCGCCGCGCGGCTGTGGGACGCCTGATCGCCGATTGATCCCGCGACGCGCGCCGCTATGGTCCGCGCCGAACCATTCAGGAGCGAGACGATGGGCGAACGGATTGCAGCAATCACCGGCGGGCACGGCGCCCTAGGGCGGGCCGTGGTCGAGGCCGCTTTGGCCGCCGGCTGGACCGTCGCCGTCATCGATCACGCCAGCGGCCACGTCGTCCCTGACGGCGTGCTGGAGGTCGGCGGCGTCGACCTGACCGACGCGGCCCAGGCCAAGGCGGCGATCGAGACCGTGGTCGCCCGCCTCGGCCGTCTGGACGCCCTGCTGAACATCGCCGGCGGCTTCGTCTGGAGCCCGGTCGAGGGCGCCGGCGAGGAGTGGGACCGGATGCACGCCCTCAACGTCAAGACGACGCTGAACGCCAGCCGCGCCGCCCTGCCCCATCTGAAGGCCTCAAGCGAAGGCCGCATCGTCAACGTCGGCGCCAACGGCGCGATCAAGGCCGGGCACGGCATGGGCGCCTACGCCGCCTCCAAGGCCGGGGTCCACCGCCTGACCGAGGCGCTGGCCGAAGAGCTGAAGTCGACCTCGGTGACGGTCAACGCCGTCCTGCCCTCCATCATCGACACCGCGGCCAACCGCGCCGACATGCCCGACGCCGATCCGGCCAAATGGGTCGCGCCCGCCGATCTGGCCGCCGTCATCCTGTTCCTGGCCTCGCCCGAGGCGCGGGCCGTGACGGGCGCCCTGATCCCCGTCACGGGCAAGGTCTGATGCGCGCGCGCAGCGTCCTATACCTGCCCGCCTCGAATGCGAGAGCGGTCGAGAAGGCCCGCGCCCTGCCGTGCGACGTGGCGGTGCTGGATCTGGAGGACGCCGTCGCGCCCGAAATGAAGGCTGAGGCTCGCGCGGCCGCCGTCGCGGCGGCGTGCGAAGGCGGCTTCGGCCCGCGCCTCGGCGTGCGGATCAACGGGCTGGAAACGCCGTGGGGCGCCGACGACCTGAAGGCCCTGCATGACGCCCCGGTCGACCTGATCGTCGCGCCCAAGGTCGAGAGCGCGGCCATGGTCCACGCCCTGTCGGCGGCGCTGCGTCCCGGCGTAGACCTGTGGGCCATGATCGAGACGCCGCGCGCCTTAGTCGATCTTGGCGAGATCGCCGGGGCGGACGGCGCCCTGAGCGGCCTGATGCTGGGCGTCAACGATCTGGCCAAGGATCTGAAGACCGGCCCCGCGCCCGACCGGGAGCCGCTGAAGCCGTGGCTGGCGGCGATCGTGGCCCACGCCCGCGCCAACGGCCTGAGCGTCATCGACGGCGTGTTCAACCGCATCAAGGACGAGACGGGCTTCGCGGCGGAGTGCGCGCAAGGCAGGCTGTATGGCTTTGACGGCAAGAGCCTGATCCATCCGTCGCAGATCGAGGGCGCCAACACGACGTTCGGCCCGTCGCCCGATGAAATCGAGTGGGCGCGCAAGGTCGTCGCCGCCTTCACCGCGCCCGAAGCCGCCGGGCTGGGCGTCATCCGCGTCGAGGGCGAGATGGTGGAGCGGCTGCATCTGCAACAAGCGCAGGCGCTGCTGGCGGCGCTGTAATCCCTTCTCCCCTCGTGGGAGAAGGAAGCATGGGGTGGCGCCCTGACTCTACAAACCGTAGACACCATCCCATGACCGCACCGCTTCCGCCCTCGTCGAAAACCCGCGCCTGGGTCTGTGCGCCGGGGGTGTTGAAGGTGCCGTTCCTATCCGCCTTCCTGCCCGATTACGACCTGTCCGCCCTGCCGGGATCGTCGATCGAGGCCGTCCTCGGCTGGGGCATGAAGCCGACGGCGGAAGCAGGCCGACGCTGGGCGGCGAAGCACGGCAAGCCCTATGTCGCGCTGGAGGACGGCTTCCTGCGCTCGGTCGGCATCGGCGAGAGCGGAGCAACCAGCCTCAGCCTGATCGTCGACGATCTGGGCGTCTATTACGACGCCACCCGGCCCAGTCGGCTGGAGCATCTGATCCAGACCGCCCCCGACTGGAGCGACGCCGCCATGAAGGCCCGCGCGCGGGGCCTGATCGACCGTATCGTCGCCTCCGGCGTGTCCAAGACCAATATGGGCGGGCCGCTGGACCCTGGCCTGCTGAAACCGGGCCGCCGGGTGCTGATCGTGGACCAGACCTTCGGCGACGCCTCCATCGGCTATGGGCTGGCGACCGAGGCCAGCTTCTCCGACATGCTGGCGACGGCGCGACGCGACGAGCCGGACGCCCAGTTGATCGTCAAGCGCCACCCCGCCGTGGCGGCCGGGCGCAAGCAGGGCTGCATCCCGGCGGATCACCTTCAGGGCGTCACCCTGATCGACACCGACGTGCGGCCCGCCGACCTGCTGGCGGCGGTGGATGCGGTCTATGTCGTGACCTCGGCCCTGGGGTTCGAGGCCCTGTTGCGCGGCCTGCCCGTGCGCTGCTTCGGCGCGCCCTTCTATTCGGGCTGGGGGTTGACGATCGATACGGTGCAGACTGGACGGCGCGGCGCAGCGCGCGATCTGGAACAGATCGCGGCGGCAGCCCTGATCGCCTACACCCGCTACGTCGATCCCGTCACCGGCCAGCGGTGCGAGGCGGAACAGGCGCTGGAGCGGCTGATCGCCCTGCGCGACCGGGCCGACCGGCTGGCGGGCGACTGGGCCGCCGTCGGCTTCGCCCCGGCCAAGCGGCCGCCGGTGCGCCGCCTGCTGAACAGCCCCAAGGGCCGCGTCCGCTATTTCTGGCGCTCATCCGCCGCCGTCGCCCATGCGCGGGCGACGGGCGGCAAGCTGATCTGGTGGGCCGGCAAGGAGACGCCGCAGATCCGCGCCGCCGCCGACGCCTTCGAGGGGCCGGTCGTGCGCATGGAGGACGGCTTCATCCGCTCGCGCGGGCTGGGATCCGACTTCTTCGGCGCCCTGTCCGTCGCGCTGGACGATCAGGGCGTCTACTACGACCCGACCCGGCCCAGTCGGCTGGAGAGCCTGATCGAGGCGGGCGGGCCGTCGCCGGATCAGGCGGCGCGGGCCGAGGCCCTTCGCGCCCGGGTGGTCGAGGCGGGCCTGTCGAAATACAATCTGAAGGGCGCGGGCGTTCCGGCGCACTGGCCGAAAGACAGGCCGATCCTGCTGGTCGTGGGACAGGTCGAGAACGACCGCTCGATCATGATGGGCTGCGGGCCGGACCTGCGCACCAACTCCGGCCTGGTGAAGGCGGCGCGGGCGGATCATCCCGAGGCCTTCCTGATCTATCGCAACCACCCGGACGTGACGGCGGGCAACCGCCCCGGCCTGCTGGACCATGCGGCGATGGAGGAGGTCGACGCCTCGGCCGACGATCTGGACATCGTGGACTGCCTGAACGCCTGCGACCGGCTGGCCACCCTGACCTCCCTGACCGGGTTCGAGGCCCTGATGCGGGGCAAGCCCGTCAGCGTCTACGGCCGCCCCTTCTATGCCGGATGGGGCCTGACCGACGACCGGCTGGCGTTTGAGCGCCGCACGCGCCGCGCCAGTCTGCAAAGCCTCATCCACGCCGCCCTGATCGGCTATCCGGTCTATGTCACGCCGGACGGCTGGCCGTGCGAGGCCGAGGATCTGGTCGAGGCCCTGATCGCCGCGCGCGACCATCCCCTGCCCGCCCCGCCGCGCGGCCGCATCAATCGCTGGTGGCGCGGCATAAAGGCCAGTCTCGACCGCAGCCCTCCCCCGGCCTATTGAGGACGTTCGTCATCGCAACGGACTGAGTCCGGCCCGCGAGGCGCCCGAACTTCGCCGCGAGGCGCCGACATAAGACTTGTCGAGCGTCGGGGACTCCATGTTCCCTCATGCAGCGAGGCGCCGCGCGCCGAGCGTCAGGGAACTACACAGTGCAAAAAGCCGTCATCTCCGCCACCGGCCTGTTCACCCCGGAACAGTCGATCTCGAACGAGGAACTGGTCGGCGCCTACAACGCCTGGGCAGAGGGCTGGAACGCCGCCAACGCCGAGGCCATCGCCGCCGGAGAGATCGAGGCCAAGACGCCCTCATCCGAAGCCTTCATCGAAAAGGCCTCAGGCATCAAGGCGCGCTACGTCATGGACAAGTCGGGGATCATCGACCCCGAGCGGATGCTGCCGCACCTGCCCGCGCGCGGCGACGACGAACTGTCCATCCTGGCCGAAATGGCCGTGAAGGCCGCTGAGGACGCCATCAGGGCCTGGGGCAAGCCGGTCAGCGAGATCGGCGCCGTCATCTGCGCCGCGTCCAACATGCAGCGCCCCTACCCCGCCATGGCCATAGAGGTGCAGCAGGCTCTGGGGATCGAGGGCTTCGCCTTCGACATGAACGTGGCGTGCAGCTCCGCCACCTTCGGCATCAAGACGGCGGCGGACTTCGTGGCCTCCGGCTCGGTCAAGGCCGTGCTGATGGTGAACCCGGAAATCTGCTCGGCGCACCTGAACTTCAAGGATCGCGACAGCCACTTCATCTTCGGCGACGTCGCCACCGCCGTCATCATCGAGGCCGAGGATCAGGCTGGACCGGGCGGCTGGGACATTCTGGGCACGAAGCTGCAGACCAGCTTCTCCAACAACATCCGCAACAATTTCGGCTTCCTGAACCGCGCCGCCCTGCCCACCGACGGGCATGAGCCGGTCTCGTCCGACGGCCTGACCGACAAGATGTTCGTCCAGCAGGGCCGCAAGGTGTTCAAGGAGGTGGTGCCGATGGTCTCGGAGATGATCCTGGGCCACGCCGCCGAGCTGGACCTGGACACGCACGGGCTGAAGCGCCTGTGGCTGCACCAGGCCAACATCAACATGAACACCCTGATCGGCAAGAAGGTGCTGGGTCGCGAGCCCGAGCCGAGCGAGAACGTCATCATCCTGGACGACTACGCCAACACCTCTTCGGCCGGGTCGATCATCGCCTTCCACCTGCACAACGACGGCTTCGCGCCGGGCGAGACGGGCCTGATCTGCAGCTTCGGCGCAGGCTATTCTGCGGGCACGGTTTTTGTGCAAAAGCGCCCCTGATCGTCCCGATCAGGAATCAATATTTCCGGCGCCGCTTGCACTGTTCGGAAATTTTTGCAAACCGTAACGCGTCGAGAAGCAGGGGGGACGGCGCCCGAATGACTCAGACAGCTTCGCCTTGGGCTGAAAAACTCAGTGATCCGCTGGCGCACGATGTGGCCACGGTGTTGCAACGCATGGGCGGTTCGGCCCATCAGGATATGGTGATCAACTGCGTCGCGGCGCTGAAACGCCAACGCGGCGAGTCGGTGACTCAAGACCTAAAGATGAAGATCATCGAGGTGTTCGAACGCTATCGCGACTTCTTCATCCGCCCCTTCGGCGAGGGGTCGCTGCGCTGGGCCCTGGCGCCGGGCGTCGCCTGACCGCCTAAAAAATCGACCAACGAAAAAGGCCCGCTCCGACTGGAGCGGGCCTTCGTCATTTCAGACCATCCGCGCTTAGAAGCGTCGGATGTAGCTGACCGAATAGGCGTCAGCCTCGCCGCGATCGTCGCGGAAGTCGCGGCGGGTCCAGTCGGCGCGGACGCCGTTGACGCCGTCCAGGTAGTAGTTGGCGCCGACGCCGTAGTTCCAGCTGTCGCCGCCGACCTTGCTCTCAGAGCCGGCCAGCTCCTGCTTCAGCTCCGTGTGGCCGTAGCCGCCGCGGGCGAACAGCTCCAGCTTGTCGCCGACGGGATACTTGCCGACGACATAGCCGGCCGCGTCCCACTCGTGCTTGATCTGACCGTCGACGCCGGCGACGGTGATGTCCTTGTCCTTGACCCCCACGCCGACCTCGGTCTCCACGGCCAGGTAGCGGTTCAGGTTGACGCCCAGGCGGCCGGACACGGCGCCGGTCTGGGCCGCATCGCCTTCCATGTGCGTGTAACCCAGCGAACCATAGCCACGCGGCTCAGGGTTCGATTGAGCAAACGCCGGAGCGGCGAGAACAGACACAGCAGCGGCGGCGAGAAGAACGTTACGCATTATTTCATACTCCTTAGATGATGTGACTTCTGTGATCACATGCCCCATCCAACGAATATTAAATGGTTGCGCCGCCACACTCGTTCCATAGGCGAAGCGACCAAACATGACACGAGTTACGCAAAAGACACACACATCGTTACCCAAATGACGCAAAAGAAAGGGCGCGCTCCGCCGGGGAGCGCGCCCAACCGATCCGCCGGGAATCGGATCAGAAACGACGGACGTAGTTGACCGAGTAGACGTCCACTTCGCCGCCGTCGTCGGTGAAGTCGCGACGGGTCCAGTCGCCGCGCAGGCCGTTCTGGCCGTCGAAGTAGTAGTTGGCGCCGACGCCGTAGTTCCAGCTTTCGCCGTCGGCCTTGCGCTCGACGCCGGCCAGTTCGGCCTTCATCTGCGTGGTGCCGTAGCCGCCGCGTGCGAACAGTTCGAAGTTCGGCGTGACCGGCAGGGTCCCGACCGCATAGGCGGCCAGATCATAGTCGTGCTCGATCTTGCCCTTGGCGCCGGCGATGGTGAAGTCGTCGTCCTTCACCCCGATCGAGCCTTCGCCCTCGACGCCGAAATAGGGGTTGAACTTGGCGCCCAGACGGCCGGTGACGGCGCCCAGGTTCCCATCCGAATGGTCCAGCTGCGAATAGCCGAGCGTGCCATAGTAGGTGGGGCCGCCCGGCTGCACGACCTGGGCCGCGGCCGGCAGGGCGAATACAGAAAGGGCGGCGACGGCGAGAATAACGTTACGCATGAGCTTCAATCACTCCTTATTGCGATGAACAGGCCGGGCCTGACCACCTTGCGGAGAAACAAAGCTCGAGCGCACAGCGCCGTTCCCTATGCTTGATACAGCAGTCTATGACTGTGCGAACGGAAGCACATACCGCGTTCCGTCAAGGATGACTATTTTGCGACATGAAAAAGGCGCCCCTTTCGGATCGCCCTTCTCTTGTCGTCGATTGAAAGGGCCTCAGCGGTCCTTTTCACGCTCCTCGCCCGAGCGTGCGCTCAGCGCGGCCTGCGCCGCCGCCAGCCGGGCGATCGGCACCCGGTAGGGCGAGCAGGAGACGTAGTCGAGGCCGACCGTCTCGCAGAAGGCGATCGACGACGGGTCGCCGCCGTGTTCGCCGCAGATGCCCATCTTCATGCCGGGCTTGACCGAACGGCCCCGCTCCTCGGCGATGCGGATCAGGTCGCCCACGCCGTTCTGGTCCAGACGGACGAAGGGATCGGTTTCGAAGATGCCCTTGTCCAGATAGGCCTGCAGGAAGTGGCCGGAATCGTCGCGGCTGATGCCGAAGGTCGTCTGCGTCAGGTCATTGGTGCCGAAGCTGAAGAACTCGGCGTGCTCGGCCAGATCGGCGGCGCGCAGGGCGGCGCGGGGCAGCTCGACCATAGTGCCGACCAGGTAGTCCACGCTGTCGCCGGCGTCCGCGAAGACGGCCTTGGCCGTGCGGTCGGTCAGTTCGCGCAGATACTTCATCTCCAGACCCAGGGCGACCAGCGGGTGCATGATCTCCGGGATCGGGGCGACGCCCGACGACGCCTTCACCTGCAGCGCCGCCTCCAGGATGGCGCGGACCTGCATCTCGTAGATTTCCGGATAGGCCACGCCCAGACGGCAGCCGCGGTGGCCCAGCATGGGGTTGGTCTCATGCAGTTCGCGGGCGCGGCGCTTCAGCTTGGCGGCGTCCAGGCCTTGCGTGGCGGCCAGGGCGTCGATGTCGGCGTCAGTGTGCGGGATGAACTCATGCAGCGGCGGGTCCAGCAGACGCACGGTGACGGGCAGGCCGCTCATGATGGTGAACAGCTCGACGAAGTCGGCCTTCTGGAACGGGGCGATCTTAGCCAGGGCCACGCGGCGGCCCGCCTCGTCGTCGGCCAGGATCATCTCGCGCACGGCGGCGATGCGGGCGTCGTCGAAGAACATGTGCTCGGTGCGCGACAGGCCGATGCCCTCGGCGCCGAAGCCGCGCGCGGTCTTGGCGTCCAGCGGGGTCTCGGCGTTGGCGCGGACCTTCAGGCGGCGGATGCCGTCGGCCCAGCCCATCAGGGTCTGGAAGTCGCCCGTCAGCTCCGGCTCGATCATGGCCACGGCGCCGTCCAGCACCTCGCCCTTGCCGCCGTCGATGGTGATGACCTCGCCCGCCTTGAAGGTGCGGCCGCGCGCGGTGAAGGTTCCCGCCTTCTCATTGATCGAAATCTCGCCCGCGCCCGAGACGCAAGGGCGTCCCATGCCGCGCGCCACCACCGCCGCGTG
This sequence comes from Brevundimonas sp. RM1, assembly GCF_052907225.1. NCBI lineage: Bacteria > Pseudomonadati > Pseudomonadota > Alphaproteobacteria > Caulobacterales > Caulobacteraceae > Brevundimonas > Brevundimonas sp. RM1. Next base: position 40,240 of record NZ_JBRERY010000001.1, on the reverse strand, counting down.
GCTGGTCATGCCGCCGCGCGCCGTGACGATGCCGCGCGCCGCGTGCATGCCGTGAATGTCTTCCGGCGAGGTCTCGTCGCGGACCAGGATGACGGCGTCGCCGTTCTGGCCCAGACGCTCGGCTTCGTCGGCGTCGAAGACGATCTTGCCGGTCGCCGCGCCCGGCGAGGCGGGCAGGCCCGCCGCGACGACCGTACGCGCCGTCTTGGGGTCCAGCGTCGGGTGCAGCAGCTGGTCCAGCGCCGCCGGTTCGACGCGGCTGACGGCCTCATCCTGAGAGATGACGCCTTCGGAGGCCAGATCAACGGCGATCTTCAGCGCCGACTTGGCCGTGCGCTTGCCGTTGCGGGTCTGCAGCATCCACAAGCGGCCCTGCTCGACCGTGAACTCGATGTCCTGCATGTCGCGGTAGTGGCTTTCCAGCCGCCCCACCACGTCCACGAACTGGGCGAAGACCTCAGGCATGGCCTCTTCCATCGACAGCGCCGTCTCGCCCATCTCCTCGCGGCCCGCCTTGGTCAGGGACTGCGGCGTGCGGATGCCCGCGACCACGTCCTCGCCCTGGGCGTTGATCAGAAACTCGCCGTACAGCTTGTTCTCGCCGGTCGAGGGGTTGCGGGTGAAGGCGACGCCCGTAGCGCTCGTCTCGCCCATGTTGCCGAACACCATCGACTGGACGTTGACGGCCGTGCCCCAGCTTTCGGGGATGTCGTGCATGCGGCGATAGAATTTCGCCCGGTCGTTCATCCAGCTTTCGAACACGGCGCCGACGGCGCCCCACAGCTGGGCCTGGGGATCCTGCGGGAAGGGCTTGCCCAGTTCCCGCTCGACCAGGGCCTTGTAGTCCCCGACCACCTTCTCCCAGTTCTCGGCGGTCAGTTCGGTGTCGACCGAGACGCCCAGACGATCCTTATGGTCGTCCAGCACCTCTTCGAAATAGTCGTGGCCCAGACCCAGCACCACGTTGGAGTACATGGTGATGAAGCGGCGGTAGGAATCGAAGGCGAAGCGGCGGTCGCCCGACAGCTTGGCCAGCCCCTCGACCGTCTCATCGTTCAGGCCCAGGTTCAGGACGGTGTCCATCATGCCCGGCATGGAGGCGCGGGCGCCCGAGCGCACCGACACCAGCAGGGGGTTGGCGGCGTCGCCGAAGGTCTTGCCCACCACGCCCTCGACGTGGGCCAGGGCGGCCTTGACCTGATCGGTCAGGTCGGACGGATAGGTTTCCTGATTGGCGTAATACCAGGTGCAGACCTCGGTGGTGATGGTGAAGCCGGGCGGCACCGGCAGGCCGAGGGACGACATCTCGGCCAGGTTCGCGCCCTTGCCGCCGAGAAGGTTCTTCATCGACGCGTCGCCATCGGCGGAGCCGCCGCCGAAGCCATACACCCACTTGGTCATTTCGTAGTTCCTGAACCGTGGTCTCGCGAGACTGAGTCCCGCCTTATGCGGGGTTTCACTAGCGCGCTGCACCTGCGAAGGCGAGGCCGTAGGCGTAACAATCCGTGAGAGGATGTATCCGCTCGCCATCGTCTTCAGCCCCAAACCATGGAGCGGACAAAGGAAAACGCCCGCCGGTTTCCCGACGGGCGTTTGCATTCGTTCAATCCTGAGTGGAGGCTCAGGCCGGATCCGTTCAGGCGGCGACGGTGATCGCGCCTTCAGCCGGGTCGCGCAGGACATAGCCGCGGCCCCAGACGGTCTCGATGTAGTGCTTGCCGCCGGCGGCCGTCGCCAGCTTCTTGCGCAGCTTGCAGATGAAGACGTCGATGATCTTCAGTTCCGGCTCGTCCATGCCGCCGTACAGGTGGTTCAGGAACATTTCCTTGGTCAGGGTCGTGCCCTTGCGCAGGGAGAGCAGCTCCAGCATCTGATATTCCTTGCCGGTCAGATGCACGCGGTGGCCGTTCACCTCGACGGTCTTGGCGTCCAGGTTCACCGCGATCTCGCCGGTGTGGATGATGGCCTGGGCGTGGCCCTTGGAGCGGCGGACCACGGCGTGGGTGCGCGCGATCAGCTCGTCCTTGTGGAAGGGCTTGGTCAGGTAGTCGTCGGCGCCGCCGCCGAAGGTCTTGACCTTGGTGTCGATCTCATGGCTGCCCGAGAGGATCATCACCGGCGTATTGATCTTGCCGTTGCGCAGCTGACGCAGAACCTCAAGCCCGCTCATGTCCGGCAGGTTCAGGTCCAGCAGAATGAGGTCGTAGTCATAGATCTTGCCCAGATCGATGCCTTCCTCACCCAGGTCGGTCGTATAGACGTTAAAGCCTTCCGACTTGAGCATCAGCTCAATGCTTTGGGCTGTCGCGTGGTCGTCTTCGATCAGCAGGACGCGCATTCTTGCCCCTCCAGGCAAAGCTTGGGATAGCCGCGCGGGAGCGGCGGCCAGGTAACCTTGTTCCAACGTTAACGGGCCAAAACCTTAAGAAGGGTTAACGCATCCCGATATGAAACGCCTAAGGTGATTTGCGAATCGCCGTCCAGAGTCCTGAGTCAAGGATTCGTTAATTTATTTGGCGCCGCCCCCTCATTCCCCTGTTGACGTCTGGCGCGTCTTCCACAGGGGACGTGCACAACCGCCCCCGCCGATGCCGGACCCCGCCTGGGGAAGCGACCGTTTCTGACGTTTGATAGGACAACATTCCTATCTCGGTCGCCGAACGCACTCATAATGGCGACATCCACAGGAATGACGGGAGGAAGCGCAGATCATGGAACCCTATCGCGTGCCGGTGACGGAGGGCGACCGCATCCGGGCGGACGCGGCCCTGTCGCTGGCGGCCCTGGCGCTGGGCGTGCCCGTCGCCGAAATGACCCGGCGCGAGCGGGTGCGGCCTCGGGCGTGTCGGGCGCGCTGGTCGGCCATGTATGTGGCGCACGTCTCCTATGGCTGGCCGCTGGAACGGGTGGCCCACGCCTTCGGCCTGAACCGAGCGACGGCCGGCGCCGCCTGCCGCTGGGCCGAGGATGAGCGCGACCGGCCCGACTACGACGTCCTGATGGACGGGCTGGAGGGGGCGCTGCGGGCCGTGATGGAGCTGCCGCTGGTCGATCTGGCGCCCGAGATCGGAGGCCGTCGATGAACCGTCAACTGGAACGCGCCCGCAGCCTGCTGCAACGCCCCGGCGCCTGGCTGGATCAGGCGAACGGCGCCTATCCCCTGCGCCTCGGCGGCGACCGGCGCAGCCGGGTGGTGCTGACCCTGGACGAGGCCGTCTTCCGCGCCGTGATCGAGCAGCCGGGCCTGCGCCTGCGCGAAGGCGGCGGCTGGCTGCCTCGCGCGGCCAACGACCACGCTCCCGCCTCGGCCCCGCCCGGCCGCCCTGGCGTCATCGAGGGCGAGCGCGCGGTGATGGAGGGCGACGGCCGCCTGACGATGCGCCGCGCCAATCTGGGCGAGAGCCCGATCCTGTGGCTGGCCCGGCGCAAGGATCAGTCGGGCCGTCCCTGGCTGACCCCGGCCGAGGTGGCGGCGGGCGAGCGCCTGCGCGCCGAGGCCGAGATCGCGGCGGCCGGTCCGTCCCTGACCATGCGCTGGGACGCCTTGCCGACCTCGCGTTCGGGCGGCGGGGGCGTGCGGATCGAGCCGGGCGACCGCGCCCTGTCGGCCTCGGCGCGGGTGCAGGCGGCGCTGGACGCCTGCGGCCCGCGCCTGCGCGCCATGGTCGAACAGGTCTGCATCCACGGCACGTCGCTGCAACTGGCGGAACAGGCCCTGTCCCTGCGCCGCCGACAGGGCAAGACCCTGCTGAAACAGGGTTTGCAGGCTCTGGCCGAGCACTACGGCCTCGCATGACGGCGCGCCGCCGTCATGCGGGACGCACAATCAAAGATTGCTGATCTACGATTACTTAAGCATGGCCGTTCTACCCAAGGGCGATCCTCCCGGTCGCAGTGAGTAGACTCCCCATGACGTTCCTCCGCCCCGCCTCGCTCTTTCTCGGACTGGCGGGCCTCGCCGTCGCCGGTTCCGCCAGCGCCCAAGCCGGCGCCGACGACCAGTGGCGCGTCACCGTCAGCCCCTATGTCTGGGCGACTTCGCTGGACGGCAATGTCACCCTGGCCGGGCACAAGGCGCCGGTGGACGTGCCCGCCTCGGACGCCTTCGACCAGCTGGAGAGCGTCGTCATGGGCGACGTCGAGGTGCGCAAGGGCCGCTGGGGCGCCTTCGTCGACTATCAGTACGCCAAGACCCATGAGGGCGTGTCCCTGATGGGCGTTCCGGCCGAGTTGGGCACCCGCTCGACCACCGTCTCGGGCGGGGTGCTGTTCCGCCTGATCGACGATCCCGTCGGCGGCCGCACCGCCTTCGGCGACGCGCGCAGCTTCCGTGTCGAGCCTCTGATCGGCGCCCGCTGGAGCAAGCTGCGGGCCGAGCTGAACACGCCGCTGGGCGCCACGCAGAAGGGCGCCGAATGGACCGACCTGCTGCTGGGCCTGCGGGTCGAGAGCGACGTGTCCGAACGCTGGACCCTGCGCACCCAGGTCGACGCCGGCGGCCTGGGCGACGACGACCGTCACAGCCTGGCCTGGCAGGCGCTGGCCTCCTACCGCACGCCGCTGGCGGCCGGCGCCGTCTCGGTCAACGCCGGCTATCGGATGCTGCATCAGAACTATGAGCAGGACGATTTCACCGGCCAGCGCTTCGACTGGAAGGTGACGCGCCACGGCCCGGTGCTGGGCCTGTCGCTGACCTACTGATCCTCCCTCCCCCTGACGATCCTCTCACCTCAGGAGACGACATGCGTAATGGAATGAAGAAGGGCGTCGCCGCCCTGGCCGCCGCCTTCATGCTGGCCGTTCCGGCGGCCGAGGCCTGCACCCGCCTTGTCTATCACGGCCACGACGGCGCGGTGATCACCGCCCGGTCGATGGACTGGAAGGACGAGATCATGACCAACCTCTGGATCTTTCCGCGCGGCATGGCGCGGGACGGGTCCGGCGGTCCGAACTCCCTGACCTGGACGTCCAAATACGGCAGCGTCATCGCCAGCGGCTATGACATCTCGACCGTCGACGGCGTGAACGAGATGGGCCTGGTCGCCAACGTCCTGTGGCTGGTGGAGTCGGAATACCCGGCCCACGATCCGAACAAGCCCGCCCTCAGCATCGCCGCCTGGGCGCAATACGCGCTGGACAACTACGCCACCGTGGCCGAGGCGGTCGAAGGCCTGCGCGACGAGCCGTTCGTTCTGGTCAGCGACAATGTGCCGGGGCAGGAACGCCTGACCACCCTGCACCTGTCCCTGTCGGACTCGACCGGCGACAGCGCCATCTTCGAATACATCGACGGCAAGCTGGTGATCCACCACAGCCGCGACTATCAGGTGATGACCAACTCGCCGACCTTCGACCAACAGCTGGCGCTGAACACCTATTGGGAAGGCATCGGCGGCACGGTCATGCTGCCGGGCACCAACCGGGCGGCCGACCGCTATGCGCGGGCCGCCTTCTACGTCAACGCCATCCCCAAGTTCGAAGACCAGAACATGGCCGTGGCCAGCGTGTTCAGCGTGATCCGCAACGTCTCGGTGCCGTTCGGCATCTCGACCCCGGACCAGCCGAACATCTCCTCGACGCGCTGGCGCACGGTCGTAGATCACAAGCGTCAGCTCTACTTCTTCGAGTCGGCCCTGACGCCGAACACCTTCTGGGTGGACCTGAAGAAGATCGACTTCTCTGCGCGCGCCCCGGTCAAGCGGCTGGAGCTGGGCGAGAACCAGATCAACACCCACGCGGGCGACGCCACCGCCAAGTTCAGCAACGCGCGGGCCTTTCCCTTCCTGGGCCCGCAACAGTAGGCCGCGACAAGGCGGTCGGGGCTCAGAAAATCCCGACCGCCGCCTCGGCCCAGATCACCAACACGGCCAGGACCACCGCCCCGGCCAGCGCCAGCCGCACCAACGGCGTCCGCGCCTTCCACAACAGCAGCTCCAGCAGCAGCCCCGCCCCGATCAGCAGGACGGCGGCGAACAGGAAGTCCTGCGCGTCCCAGGCGACCTCGGAGGTGAACTGCATGGCCACCAGCGGCGTCAGCAGGATCAGCCCGACCGCGCTCCAGCCGGCCGTTCGGATCGGATTGAAGAAGGAAGGCGCGCGTTTCGTCAGGACCGACATCGGACCGCTCCGCACAGGATGAGACGCCCCATCATGCGCCCGATCGCGTTCGACCGGAAGCGAGAAGCGCGGTCAGCCCGCCGCCAGCGCCGCTTCGCGGATGCGGCCCACCATGCTGTTCAGGCCGTTGGCGCGTTGCCGCGTCAGGGCCGAAGGCAGGCCCAGACGGTCCAGCGCCGCCCTGGCGTCAAAATCCAGAATCTCAACCGGCAGCCGTCCCGAATAGAGCCGCAGCAGCAGGGCGATGTTGCCCTTGGACAGGGCGCTGTCGCTGTCCGCGTCAAAGAACAAGCGATCGCCCTCGGCCCGCGTCGACAGCCAGACCTGGGCGGCGCAGCCCGGCACCTTGTTCGCCTCGATCCGCGCCTCTTCGGGCAGGGGCGGCAAGTCCTTGCCCAGATCGATGACGTATTCGATGCGTCCCTCCCAATCGCCCAGCAGGTCGAACTCCTCGACCAGTTCGGCCAGGGTCTCGTCGATGGAGCGGGCGGGAGCAGCGGTGGAGGTCATGGGCGCGACATAGGCCGCGCGCGCCCTCGCCACAACCGCCCCTCTCACACCCGGCTCTTCGCTCCCCCGACAGGCGAGCGCGCTAGGGGGCGCTTGGGGCGCAGTCTAATCTATAAAGCTGATTCAACCCCTGCGCCCGGATGGCCGTGACGTCTAGGACCGCCCTTCTCGATCCCATCCGCCGCCCCGAAGCCGCCGAGGCCGGGGACGGCGCCGCCGTGGCCGCCTGGCACGCCGGGTGGACGGCGGTGGTCGGGCTGAGCGCGCTGGGCGCCGCCTGGCTGGGACGGCCCCTGGCCGCGCCCGAGGCGCTGGCTCTGGCCGTCATGGCCGCGCCGGGCGTGGCGGGCCTGGCCCTGCTGGCGCGCGACACGACGGCGTTGAGAACCGCCCTGACGACGCTGTGGGCCTTGGCGGCCCTGACGGCGGCGGCCCTGGCCGGCGGGGCGGCGGGGCCGCTGGCCGGCTTCGTCTTCGCCCCCCTGGCGGCGGGGCTGGCGCTGGGCGGAAGGCGCCGCGCGGGCCTCGGCGCCCTGGCCTCGGTCGGCGCGGCCCTGGTCGGCGTCATCTCCACCGCCGTCGTCGGACCGGCGACGCCGGGCGGCGGCCTGGCCGGCGCCTCGGCCCTGATCACGACGAGCGCCGCCCTGCTGGGTCTGGCCCTGGGCCTGCGTCGCCAGTCGCGCCGCCTGACCGCCGCCGAGGACGCCGTGGCGCGGGTCGAGGCCGTCCTGTCGGGCCAGCCGGGCCTGACCCTGACGCTGGACGCCGACGGCCGCTATCGCGCCCTGTCCGCCTATGGCGCGGCGCCCGCCGCCCTGCCCGTCGATCTGCTGTTCGAGGACGGGCTGCTGGCCGCCGTGGACGAGGCCGACCGCGCCGCCGTCCTGACCGCCCTGGCCCGCGCGCGGAACGGAGGCGAGGCCCAGGTCCGCTTCACCCCGCGCCTGGCGCTGGACCGCCGCATCCTGCTGGTCGCGCGACGACTCGATAAGGGGCCGCGCCTGATCGTTCAGGCGCTGGACGCCACCTTGCAGCACGCGCGCGAGGCCGAACTGGACGCCGCCCGCGCCGAGGCCGAGGCCCAGAACCTCGGCAAGACCCGCTTCCTGGCCCACATGAGCCACGAACTGCGCACGCCGCTGAACGCCGTGGTCGGCTTCTCCGACGCCATGCGGCAGGAGCTGTTCGGCCCCGTCCCGCCGCGCTACGCCGACTACGCCGCCTCGATCCATGAGGCGGGCGGCCACCTGCTGGACCTGATCAACGACGTGCTGGACGTCAGCCGCATCGAGGCCGATCGCTATGAGCTGTCGCTGGAGCGTTTCGACGCGCGCGAGCCGGTGCTGGCGGCGCTGGCCCTGGTCCGCATTCAGGCCGACGACAAGGGCGTCGAACTGGCCGCCGTCCTGCCGCCCGAGGCGCTGAGCGTCCGCGCCGACCGCCGCGCGCTGAAACAGATGGCGCTGAACCTGCTGGCCAATGCGGTGAAGTTCACGCCGCCCGGCGGAACCGTCACCGTGTCGGTGCAGGCGGCCGACGACGCGCTGGAGGTGACGGTGGCCGATACCGGCGTCGGCATTTCGGCTGAAGATCTGGCGCGTCTGGGCCGCCCCTATGAACAGGCGGGCGACGCCGAACAACGGGCGCAGGGGTCAGGTCTGGGTCTGGCGCTGGTGCGCGCCCTGGCCGGGCTGCACGGCGGGACGCTGGCGCTGGACAGCGCGCTCGGCGTCGGCACGGCGGCGACGGTGCGCCTGCCGCTTGAGACGCCGGACGCCTGAGCCTCAGACCTTCGAGGCGGCCAGCTTCAGCCCGAAGCCGATGAAGACCACGCCGACCACCCGGTCCATCGTCCGCACCACGGCCGGACGGCGCAGGAACCGGCCCAGCGGCGCCGTCGCCAAAATCAGCCCGGCGAACCAGACGATGGTCAGCGCCACATGCACCCCGACCAGGAAGAAGGTGAAGGCCGCCACATGGGCCCCCTGCGGCACGAACTGGGGCAGGAAGGTCACGTAGAAGACGCCGATCTTGGGGTTCAGCAGATTGGTCAGCAGGCCGCGACGAAAAGCGACCGGACCGCTGGGAGGCAAGGCGGCGCCCGGCTCGCCCAGACTCCTGCGCGGCTTGAACAGCATCTGCGCGCCCAGCCAGACCAGATAGGCCGCGCCCGCCCACTTCACCACCGTATAGGCCAGCTCCGACACCCGCAGCAGCGCCCCGAACCCCAGCGACACCGCCGCGCCCCAGATCAGACAGCCCAGCAGGATGCCCGCCCCGGCGAAGACGGCCGAACGCCCGCCCTCGGCCGCCGCCGAGCGCAGCACCATCGCCGTGTCCACCCCCGGTGTGATCGTCAGAATGGTGATGGCGACCAGGAAGGCGGCGAACAGGGCGGGATCGAACATGACGCGTACTGGAACACGCCGTATCGCCCCGCCGCAACCGCCAAACTGGACGGCGCCGCCGCGCCCGGCATAGGAAAGACGCATCCGGCCCAGCGAGGACGCTCATGGACGAAACCGCCTATCGCGCCGCCCTGCGCGCCACGCTCGACGCCCACGACGGTCCGGCGCTGGAGCGCATCCGCGCCCTGCTGGCCGCCCTGCCCGAGGCGGCGCGCGAGATCCACGTCGTCGTCTTTCCCGATCAGGACGGCGAGGGCGCCTTCAGCGTCCACGTCAGTCTGAACGGCCCCGACCTCTATGTCCTGAACCGGGCGATCGAGCCGCACCGCACCCTGTTCGAAGTCATCCACGGCGAGGAAGGCTTCGAGCCCGACCTGCCGATGTTCGGACGCAATCCGGGCTTCAGCGTTCAGGACGCCATCGTCGATACGGCCGCCGACTGGATCGAGGCCCTGTGGCCTCGCGCCGGACGCGCGCCCGTCCCCGTCATGATCTACGGCGATGAGGACTACGGCTCCGCCGCCCCGCGTCGGCTGGAGCCCTAGACCGGTCCCATGGCCAGGAAGGCGCGGGCGGCGGCGAAGTCGCCCGCCTCGAACCGCGCCGTCGCCACGCTGTCGTCGCGGAACAGGAACTCGATCAGAAAGGGCTCGCGCGGGTCCAGCGCCGCCAGAGCCTCGGCCGCGCTGTCGGGAAAGCGCCAGACCTCGCCCGCCCGCGCCCCGGACGCCAGCAGGTCGCGCGGCGCCAGATCGGACCCGGCGGCGAAGACGGCGCGGCGCGCGGCCTCGGGCGGCAGGCCGTCCCCCGCCAGCCACGGCCGGGGCGAGCGCGCCGCATCGCGCATGACGATGCGCGCGGCATAGGGTCGGGGCTTGCCGACGAAGGAGACGACCGCCGCCGGGCGCGCATCCTGGGGCGCTCTGCCGGTCAGGCCGAACCGCACGGGCGAGGCGCCGGTCGCCCCGTCCTGAAACAGACGCCAGCCGTCGCGGCTGCTCTCGAAACGGTCGGCGCTCCACACGGCCTTGTCGCCGGGGAAGTTGATCCGCGCCGCGCGCGACCATCCGGCGAAGGCGTGGCGCACCCGCGTCTTGACCCGGCCCAGCTCGGCGTCGTCGCAGGGGGTGGCCTCGGCCCGCGCCGTGGCCCGCGCGGCTGTGGCGGCCAGTTCGGTCGCCGGGCGCCCCGCGCGCAGGGCCGCCCCGCGCGCCTGCAGGGTCGCCGCCTCCAGCGCCTGGGTCAGGCGCGGCTCGAACAGGCGGCACTTGTCCTGCGCCGCCCGTACGAAGGCCCGCTCATAATAGACGTCGCCCCCAAGGTTCTGGCCAGCAGTCGCCGTCCCCGCCGCGAGGGTCAGGGCGACGATCGCGGCCAGCGTTCTGCTGACTATGCGGGGCGACGGCGCTATCTTCATGCCGCCACCCTAGCCGCCGCCGGTTCCGGGTCCGTGTCCAAACAGGGTGAACCAATTGCTTCTTTCCACTGACGTCTGGGTCGGCGCCCTGATCCGCCGCGCCGAGCTGGAGGGCGCCAACGCCGTGGTGGTGAAGAAGGGCGACGCCCGCGCCGGGGCCGTCATCGTCAAGGCCTATGACACCGCCAACCGCAGCGCCCGCCTGTGGACCGAGGCGACCGGCCAGGACGGCGAGCCTTTGTGGATCCAGCCCGTCGCCAGCGAGTTCGAAAGCGAACTAGACGCCTATCTGGACCGCCAGCGCCGCTATGACCCCGACCTCTGGATCATCGAGATCGAGGACCGGCAGGGACGACACTTCCTGACCGAAAAGACGCAGGCCTGACCCTCACCCGATGGGAGAGGGTTCATCGGCCTTCAAGCAGGCTGACGGCAGACAGGGCTGCTCAAACCGCCCTCAAGCAGCGCAAAGCGCGTTAGGGCCACCCAAAATGGTAACCGTCCCATTCACCGCGTTCGTGAACCGGACCGCAAGCGCAGGCGCCCTACAACCCGTCGCATGGGGCCAGAACGGTCCTGCGAGCGGGCGCGGTCCATGCTGTTTCTCTTGAACGATGTCGTCTTTGATCTGGACGAGGCCTGCCCGGCCCCGAGCCATGACGTGCGCCGCTTCGAGACCTTGTCCTGCGACTATGTGTTGGAGATGGGTTGCGAGCTGTTCGCCGAAGACCCGCTGCTGCACCGCACGGACCCGGCCCGCGCGCGCCGCCTAGCCTGGCTGATCGCGCACAAGGCGCAGGGCGTCAACGCCGCCCTGTTCGCCGCGCCCGAAGCCGGTTGCGCGCCCGAACTGGTCGAGCCGCGCTTCTGCGCCCTGCCGGAAGTCGTCCTGCGCCATCTGCAACAACGCGCCCGTCGCGGCGCCCTGAACGCCGCCACGGCGGACAAGGCGGTCTGGGGCCGACTGGCGGCCTGATCCCTTCCAAAAGCGAACATCGTTCGGTATTCCTTACCGCTTCAGGGGAGGAGATCGATGTTGCAGGCATTCAGACAACGGCTGGCGCAAGGCGCTCTCGGCTTCGGCGCGCTTGTGTTTGCGACCCTGGCCGCTGCAAACCCCGCCCAGGCCGGATGGCTGAAGGCCGAGAGCGAACGCTTCATCGTCTACAGCGACGGCAATGCGAACCAGTTGCGTCGCTTCACCCAGGAATTGGAGTCCTTCGACCGGCTGTTGCGGATACGCTTGGGCGTCAATCTCGATCAGCCGACTTATCGCAAACTACCCGTCTACCTGTTGGGCTCGCGATCGGCGATGCTGCAGATCAAACCGGACGCGCCCGAAGAACTCGCGGGATTCTACATGGCGACGGATGAAGACATCTTCGGCGTCGCTCGCCGCGACGAGGAGATGCACACCCTCAAGCATGAATACGCGCATCACTTCATGATGCAGAATTTCTCCCACGCCTATCCATCGTGGTTCATCGAGGGGTTCGCTGAATACTTCGCCACGGCCGACTTCAAACGCGACGAGATTCACGTCGGACGTTACAACCAGAACCAGGCCTATTGGCTGATCAACGGAACCTGGGTCTCGATGGAGCAGCTTCTGGCCGAACGGCCCGGCGCCTCGCTGCGCCATCGCGAGACCTATTATCCGCTGGCCTGGCTGCTGACCCACTGGTTCATGAGCGACACCGAAAGACGCAAGACCCTGGGCGTCTATCTGGCGGCGGTAGGCGACGGCGCGGATCCGGTCCAGGCCATGCAGGACGCCACGGGGATGACGACGACGGAGTTGCAACGCACTCTCCGCCGCTACATGCGTGATCGCATGACCTATGTGGTGATGAAGACCTCCTTCGATCAGGTCGAGATCGCCGTCACCCCAATGCCCAAATCCGCCGACGACATCTTGCTGCTGAACCAGAGATTGAAGGTCGGCGTGCCGGAAGAGCGACGCGCGGCCACCGCCGAAGACGTGCGCCGCGTCGCCGCCCGTCACCCGGACGATCCGCTGGCCTTGCTGGCGCTGGGCCACGCCGAGTTGCATTTCGGCGACGCCGCCGCCGCAGAGGCGCCGCTGCAAAGGCTGCTCACGATCCAACCGGACCACGTTGAAGGCCTGCAATACCTCGCACGCGCTAGAATGGACGCCGCCGCCGAGGAAGACGACGCGGAAGCCGCCCTGAAGCTTAAAATCGAAGCGCAACACTATCTGTCACGCGCCTACGCTGCAGACGACGCCAACTTCGCCAGCCTGCTCCTGATCGCCGAGAACCGCGCCGACGCCCACAGCTACCCAAATGACAACGACGTGGCCGTGCTGGAGCAGGCCTTTATCCTGGCGCCGCAGTTGGGCACGGTTCGCTTCAATCTGGCTCAGGCTCTGTTGGAGCATGACCGCAAGGCCGAGGCGGCGACCTTGCTGCAACCGCTGGTGAACAATCCCCACGCGCCCAATGCCTCAGCGCGCGCCCTGCTACGAGAGATCGAAGGTCGCGCCGAAGCCGACGAGGACGAAGAAACGTTCATTGACGATGGCGATCAGGCGCAGTCGGAGCCCACAGGCGACGATTAAAGACTTCGGCGCGTTTAGAGCAGGATGCCGAACACCGTGTGCACCAACGCCGCCGCCAGGACGATCAGGGCGAACCCGGCCAGAAAGCAGACCAGCGGATGAATCTTGCGCTCGTTCTGTACGGGCGCGACCTTGCCTGGATGGGCCAGAGCCATGACGTTTCCCTTCCCTCGTGCGGCGGACTCATGGCCCGCCGTCTCCCGAAAACGAGCATGCCTCGAATAACCCTCATACGCGAAGGGTCTCTCACGGCATCGTGAACGTCGACAATTGGAGCCCGGCGCGGTAGGTCGCGCGTCCTAAAGGAAGCTCCATGTCCAAACTGACTCTCGCCCAGGAGGCCGACCGCCGTCGGACCTTCGCCATCATCGCCCACCCGGACGCCGGTAAGACGACCCTGACCGAGCACATCCTGCTGGCGGGCGGCGCCGTGCGCGCGGCCGGGGCGGTCAAGGCGCGCGGCGAGAACCGCCGGGCGCGCTCGGACTGGATGAAGATCGAGAAGGAGCGGGGCATTTCGGTCACCGCCTCGGTCATGACGTTCGAGCACGACGGCAAGATGTTCAACCTGCTGGACACGCCGGGGCACGAGGACTTCTCGGAAGACACCTATCGCACCCTGACCGCCGCCGACTGCGCCATCATGGTGCTGGACGCCGCCAAGGGCATCGAGCCGCAGACGCTGAAGCTGTTCGAGGTCTGTCGCCTGCGCGACATTCCGATCATCACCTTCATCAACAAGCTGGACCGCGAAGCCCAGGATCCGATGGCCCTGCTGGACGAGATCGCGTCCCGCCTGCAGTTGGACCCCGCCCCCATCTGGTGGCCGGCCGAGAGCGGCAACCGCCTGCGCGGCCTGGCCGAGGTCGGCGGTCAGGGCCGGTTCCAGCCCTACACCCGCAAGACCTCCGACAACGACGGCGAACACCCTGCGCCCCTGCCCTTCGCAGACGCCGCCGCCTTCTTCGAAGGCACGGAGCAGGCCGACTTGGTCGATGCGCTGGAGCTGGTCGAGGCGGGCTATAAGCCGTTCGACCGTCAGGCGTTTCTGGAGGGCCATATGACGCCCGTGCTGTGGGGCTCGGCCCTGCGCCACTTCGGCATCGAGGAACTGCTTAAGGCCATCGGCGAATGGGCCCCGTCGCCCAAGACCATGACCGCCCGCAAGGAGGCGCCGCCCGAAACCCGCAACGCCCCCGCGCCCGAAGACATCACGGTCGAGCCCAGCACGGACGAAGTCACCGGCTTCGTCTTCAAGGTTCAGGCCAACATGGACCCCAACCACCGCGACCGCATCGCCATGTTCCGCATGGCCTCGGGATCGTTCAAGCGCGGCATGAAGCTGAAGGTGCAGAACACCGGCAAGCAGTTGTCGGTGAACGCCCCCATCATGTTCTTCGCCTCGGATCGCGAACTGGCCGAAGAGGCCTATGCGGGCGACGTCATCGGCATTCCGAACCACGGCGTGCTGCGCGTCGGCGACAGCCTGTCGGAGAGCGGCCTGGTGCGCTTTGCGGGCCTGCCCAACTTCGCGCCGGAAATCCTGCAGCGCGTCCGCGTCAAGGATCCGCTGAAGGCCAAGCACCTGCAGAAGGCGCTGGTCGGCCTAGCCGAGGAAGGCGTAACCCAGCTGTTCCGCCCGGAACTGGGCGCGGACTTCATCGTCGGCGCCGTGGGCCAGCTGCAGTTCGAGGTTATGGCCGACCGCCTGGGCGAGGAATACGGCCTGGACGTCGTCTTCGAGCCGAGCCCCTACGCCGAAGCGCGCTGGGTGTCGGGAGCCAAGGCCGACCTTGAGGACTTCGCCGGCAAATATCGGCCCCAGATGGCCGCCGACATCGACCAGAACCCGGTCTTCCTGGCCAAGTCGGCGTGGGAGACGGGCTACGTCTCCGAACGCTTCCCCAAGGTGGCTTTCACCAAGACCAAGGAACGCGGCTGAGGCCGACCTCAGCCGCCGATGATCAGGGCTTCGGGCACCTCATAGCGTTCCTTCCTGCCGAGCGCGATCTTGTAGAGATCCTCGATCTTCTCGGCCTTGAAGCCCTGGGCGTCGGCCCCGTCAGCCTCGCTGACATCCGAGCCCACGGCCCCGGTGCGATCGAAGAACAGGTTGCGCATACGGCCGTCGGGGAGCGTCACCCTGACCACCGCCGTGCCGTCCGCATTGCGGATCACCCCAGCCTGGCATTGCGCCATGGGCTGAGCCGCCGCCATGGCGCAGGGAATGATGCTCGTCGCATGGAACGGCGTCCCTTCCACAAGGGCGTCGACATCGCCTGGAGCGGGCGTAGAGGCCGTCTGGCTCGGCCTGTCCGCCGAGGCGGCTTCGACCGAAGACGCCTCGACAGGCGCGAGAGCCTGATCCCGATCGCCTTGCCCGCAAGCCGCCAAAGCCAGAAGCCCAGCCGCCGCGGCGCCGGATATGAACACACGTTGCACGATGGCCTCCTGCCTCATAGTGAACGCGCCCAGCCTCGCCCCGCATAGGAAGGCGGTCAAGGGCGGCCTCAGGTCTTGCTGATAGACACCCCGCCGTCGACCAGCATGGCCGTCCCGGTCATGAAGCTGGAGGCGTCGGAGGCCAGGAACAGGGCGGCGCCGGCGATCTCGTCCGGGCTCGCCATCCGCTTCAGGGCGTGCATCCCTTCGACGAAGGCGATGATCTCGGGCGTGTGGGCGAACTCGCGCCCGGCCTCGGTGTCCGTGCCGCCGGGCAGCATGCAGTTGCTGCGGATGCCTTTCGCTCCATACTCGGCGGCGATGACCCGCGACAGGCCGACCAGCCCCGCCTTGGCCGCCGCATAGGCCGCCATGCCCGGCATGCCGATGGCGTGGCCGACAAAGGTCGAGGTGAAGATCAGCGAGCCGCCGCCGCGCGCCAACAGGGCCGGAATCTGATGCTTAGCGCCCAGGAAGGCGGCCGTCAGGTTCAGGTCCAGCGTCTCGCGCCAGCGCTCTGGCGCGATCTCATGCGTCGGCTCATTGGCGCCGATGGCCCCGGCGTTGTTCAGGGCGATGTCCAGCCCGCCGAACCGTTCGACCGCCGTGCGCACCAGCCGCTCGGCCAGAGCCTCGTCGCGGACGTCGCCCGGCACGGCGACGGCGCGCCCGCCCTCGGCCTCGATGGCGGCGACCAGGGCCAGAAGCTCGGGCTCGCGCCGGGCGGTGACGACCACCGCCGCGCCTTCGCGCGCGAACAAGCGGGCGGCGGCGGCGCCGATGCCGGAGCTGGCTCCGGTGATGACGGCGACCTTGTCGATGAGTGCAGGCATGACGACCTCGTGCGTGAAAGAGGCCGCCTTCCTTTCACGCCCTCAGGCCGCGGTCTGGCGAGGTTCGGACTCGGCGTTCAGGTCGAGGGCGCCGCCCGCCGCTCGCCGCGCCCCAGCGCCTGAAACCACGGCAGGAAGACCTGGATCAACGGGCCGATGCCCACGGCGAAGACCACCGTGCCCAGGCCCACCGAACCGCCCAGCAGCCAGCCTCCGACTAGGACGCTGACTTCGATCAGCATTCTGGACACGCGGATCGACCAGCCCAGGCGCTGATTGAGGCCGATCATCAGGCCGTCGCGCGGCCCCGTGCCCATGCCCGCGCCGATATAGGCCGCCCCGCCCATAGCGGTCAGCGTCACCCCCGCCGTCATGAAGGCCAGCCGCAGCGGCAGGCCCGTGATCTCGGGCAGGACAGCCAGGGCCGCATCCATCGACAGGCCGATGACGAAGATGTTGAACAGCGTGCCCAGCCCCGGCTTCTGGCGCAGCGGAATCCACGCCAGCATCACCAGAACGCCCATGATGATCGAGGCGGTCCCCAGGCTCATGCCCGTTTTCAGCGACAGGCCCTGGTGAAAGACGTTCCACGGGTCCAGCCCGAGGTTGGAGCGCACCATCATGGCGGCGGCCACGCCATACAGGCACAGGCCCAACTGAAGCTGGATGAAACGACGCATGAACATAGACCCCTTCTGCCCGATCGGCGGGGGATTTAAAGGCCCGGCCTTTGTCTGAGGCCGAAGGTCATGGCGAACATGATCAGGCAGACGCCGCTGGAGACCAGCAGGGCCAGACCCGCCGAGCGATCCAGCACCACGCCGTACAGCGCCGGCGCCGCCGCCTGGACGAAACGAGCGGGCGTCAGCATCAGGGCCTGGCGCGCGCCATAGTTCTGGCGCCCGAACAGATGCAGCGGCAGGACGCCCGAGGCCACCGCCAGCAGGCCGTTGCCCGCCCCCTGCCCCAGGGCGACGGCGCCTGCCGCGCCCTTGCCGCCGACGAAGGCGATCAGCGCGCCGAGCGGATGCAGCAGGGTCGCCGCCCGCGCCGCCGCCACGGGCGAGCCCTTTCCCGACGCCGCCAGGACGATCAGGCGCACCGCTATGGCGGCGCTCGCGATCATCCCTAGCCCCAACACGGGGACGATCAGACGGGAAACGGCGGCGTGCGACATGGCGCGCTCTGTCAGCGGATTTGCCCGCACGACGAAAGCGACCTATCGAACACCTCATGTTCGAAAACCTCACAGCTTCAGGCGCCATACCCTCGCTGAACGCCCTGCGCGCCTTCGAGGCCATGGCGCGCACGGGCGGCGCCACCCGCGCGGCGGCCGAGCTGAACGTGACCCACAGCGCCGTCAGCCGACAGGTCAAGGCGCTGGAGGCGCAACTGGGCCTGCGCCTGTTCGAGGGGCCGCGTCACGCCCTGACACTGACCGAGGCCGGGCGCGGCCTGCTGCCCGGACTGACCGCCGCCTTCGACCAGATCGCCGCCGCCGTGGCCGAGGCGCGCGGGACCGGGCGCGACCTGCACGTCGCCGTCAACGCCAGCCTGGCGGTCAAATGGCTGATCCCGCGTCTGGCCGACTTCAACCGCCTGCATCCCCAGGTGCGGGTCCACTTGGTCGAACTGGCCCCGCACGCCGTCAGCCGACGCGGCGCCGACATGCTGCTGCGATTGCTCGACACGCCTCGGATCGAGGCTCTGGGCGCGATCGCCGTCATTCCCAATGCGGTCGGGCCGGTGATCGCCCCCGCCCTGGCCCAAGACGACGCGCGGACGGCGGTCTTGACCGCGCCGCGCCTGACGCCGCGCACCCACGCCACGGCCTGGAAGGATTGGGCCGGTCTGAGCAGACGGCGGCTGCCCCCCGCGCCCGAGCGGCCGGTCGCCCATCTGCATTTCGCCCTGGACAGCGCCCTGGCGGGCTGGGGCGCGGCGGTGCTGCCCTGGGCGTTGACGGCCGAAGCCGTGATGGACGGACGCCTCCTGGCGCCCTTCGGCTTCGCCCGCGACGACGGGGCCGTAGCGGCCATCCCCGGCGCAGGCGAGATGTCGCAAGATCGTCGCCTGCTCCTGCGCTGGCTCTCCGACCAGGGCCGCGCCATGCCCACGGCGCCGGATGCAACCTGAAGCTTTGCTGAACACGGCTTTCATCCGTCGCGGGGACGTGGTTCTCTAAGAGGACGCAAATCGGCCGCGCCGCGCCGTCATGATCCGGGCCGTCGCCGTTCGCGGCCCCTGTGGAGTTCAGATGCTGCTCGTCGCCTTCACCGCCGTTCTGGCGCTGGTTCAAGGTCAGGCTCAGGCCCAACCCCCTGCTCCGGCCCCTCGGCTCGTCTCCTATGACGAGGCGGTGCGCTGCGCTGGCCTGACCCAGGCCGCGTCCGAGCTGGAAGGCGGCGAAAGCCGTTACGGCCGCGAGCTTTACGACGCCGCCCTCTATTGGTCGCTGGCGGCCATGCAGGCGGCGACGACCGCTGGGCGCAACCCGACGGCGGCCGAGAACGACCAGACCCGCGCCCGACTTCAGTCCGTGCGCCGCCTGTCGGCAGGCGACGCCGAGGCGCGCTCCGCCCTGCAACGCTGCCGCAAGGCCGCGCCTCGCCTGGGCTAGAGACGAAAAATCGGCCGCCCACCGTTTTTCTCATCATATGGTTAAGCCGAACCCTTCGAACGGCGCTGCGTTTGCTTGGACGACCTCCGGATCACCCTCGTGATCCCGAAGCGGGACGACGGAGCGCCATGTTCGAATTCGGCAGAGATCTGAGACGGCTGTTCGAGAAGGCGCGCGACAGCGACGATCTCGGCTGGCTGGAGCTGATCGGCGCAGGGCTTGTGGAGGTCGAGGCCCGTCAGCAGGCCACGGATGCGGGCCGCGTCTCCTGCGCCCGCCCCTTCGAAGCCGCCCTGCGCGCCGCCGCCCTGTGGCGCGAGCACGCCCGCCGCTGCGGCGCCGCCGCCAGCATCGACCGCGCCGAGGCCGCCGGACGCGACGCCGCCAAGATCGCCGCCAACGACGATCAGGCCGTGCGCGCCGCCCTGGACCTGGCTCAAACCGGGATGCTGGCGTTCGATCTGCGCGGCGGCCCTGAACGCCTGACGGCGGCGCTGGGCCTGCTGGGCGACCTGCCCGCCGCGCGGCGCGCCGACACCGCCGCCGCCATGGCCGCCTTGCACGCCCGCCTGCGCGCGCGCCAGGCCCTTCTGTCCGGCCGCCTGCCTGAACTGACCGAGGCGACGGCCCTGCTGGACGCCGCCCTGGCGCGAATGAAGACCGGGCGCGCGGCCGAGGACGAGCTGCGCATGGATCGCGCCGTCGTGACGCTGGAGGCCGGGCTGATCGCCCGCGACCCGCGCCTGCTGGATCAGGCGGGCCGCGACCTTCGCGCCCTGGTCGAGGCCGCCTCGCCGGAGCAGCGCCCGCTGAGCCGCGCCCGCGCCCTGGCCCTGTGCGGCGCGGGCATGGCCGCCCTGGCCGCCGTGGCCGAGGACGCTGCCGCCCGCGACCAGGCCCAGGCCCTGTTCGACGCCGCCGCCCAGTTGTTCACCCCCGACCACAGCCCGCTGGACTGGGCCGCCATTCAGGTGATGCGCGCCGAACGCGAGACCCTGCCGCCGCTGGTGCTGGTCCAGGCCGAGGCCCTGACCGAGGGCGGCGGCCTGATCCTGGGCGCCCTGGCCCACGAACAGCGGGTGGCCCAGGAGGCTGCGCGCGCGGGCGCCGCCGGCGACCTGACCGCCCTGCTGGAGATCGAGGGCGCCCTGCGGCGTCGCCTGGTGCGGCCTTCGGTCTCGGCCACGCCGCTGGACTGGGCGGCCGAGCAGATCGGCCTGGCGCGCATCGCCCTGGCCCGCGCCCGCTGGACCGGCGAAACGCCCCGCGCCGTCGGCCTGATGCTGGCCGAGGCGGCCCAGACCGCGCGCGAGCACGGCGCCGCCGGCCTGGCCGAACGCGCCGAACGCCTGACGCCGCGCCCGCAAACCGTCTGATCGAACGCGGCCGAGACGCCGACCGGCCTTGACCCGGCCCCATTGGGCGCCTAGCTCACGGGCTTCGCAGAAGGGTTCCGACACAGTGACCGAACAAACCGCCGCCGATCCCGTCCACGCCTTCATCGCCCAGACGGTGGCCGAGCATGACGTGGTGCTCTTCATGAAGGGCACGCCGGATTCGCCGCGCTGCGGCTTCTCCTCGGTCACGGTCCAGATCCTGGACCACGTGGGCGCCCCCTTCGTCGGCGTCGACGTGCTGCAGGACGAAGCCCTGCGCGAAGGCATCAAGGCCTTCACCGACTGGCCGACCATCCCCCAGCTCTATGTGAAGGGCGAATTCGTCGGCGGCTCGGACATCGTGCGCGAGATGTTCCAGTCGGGCGAACTGGCCGCCCTGATGTCCGAAAAGGGCGTCGCCCTCGGCGAAGCCTGAGCCCGATGGCCCGGCCGCAACTGCAACCGCGTGAGGACCGCGAGGTCTTCGTCGTCCCGCTGGACGTGCGGCCGGAACACATCGACGAGAACAACCACGTCAACAACGTCGTCTACGTCGGCTGGCTGCAGGACGTGGGCACGGCCCACTGGAACGCGCGCTTCGACGACGAGACGCGCGCCCGCTGGTCGTGGATCGCCCTGAGACACGAAATCGACTACCTGCGCGCCATCGCGCCCGACGCGACCGGCGTCGTCGCCCGCACCTGGGTCGGCGACCCGCAGGGCCCGCGCTTCAACCGCTATGTCCGCATCGAGGACGCCGAAGGCCGCCTGTGCGCGCAAGGCCTGTCCGAATGGTGCCTGGTCGACGCCCAGACCCTGCGCCCCGCCCGCATTCCCGCCGACATGCTGGGACCGTTCACGGCCTAAGCCTCCCTTCTCCCCTTGTGGGAGAAGGTGGCCCGTCAGGGCCGGATGAGGGGTCTTGCGACGGTCAATGAGGGGCGAGGCGAATGTCCCGCAACCCCTCATCCGTCTCGCTTCGCGAGCCACCTTCTCCCACAAGGGGAGAAGGACGATGGATCAGCCCGCGATCTGGCCGAAGTCGGCGACGCGGTTCATGACGCCGCGCACCTGGACCAGCAGCTTCAGACGGTTTTCGCGCTCTTCGGCTACGTCCGAGTTGACCATGACTGCGGTGAAGAAGGCGTCCACCGGACCGCGCAGGGCGGCGAGCGCCGTCATGGCGGCGGCGAAGTCCTCGGCCTCCAGCGCCGCGTCCACGGCCGAGGCGGCGGCGGCGGCGGCGAAGGCCAGGGCGGTCTCTTCCGCCGGCTGATTCGGCAGGCCGGTGGCGACGGCGCCTTCCGGCAGCGGCCCCTTCTTCTCCTCGGCCTTGAGCAGTTGGGCGGCGCGCTTGTAGCCCGCCAGCAGGTTCGCCCCGTCGTCCGTCGCCAGGAAGGCGGCCAGCGCCTCCACCCGACGCACGATCCGCACCAGATCGTCGTCGCCCAGCGCAAAGACGGCGGCCACGAGATCGTGACGCTGGCCCTTGTCGCGTAGCAGGACGGTCAGGCGGTCGGCGAAGAAGGCGAGAAGGCTGGTCGAATTCGCCTTATCCATGCTCAGGTTACGGCCACTGACGATCATCACGACAGCAGGGTGAGTGAGTTTGGTCAGCGATGCTCTCACCCCATTCTCCAGCACCAGCCGGATCACGCCCAGCGCTGCACGGCGCAGCGCATAGGGATCCTTCGACCCCGTGGGCTTTTCGTCGATGGCGAAGAAGCCGACCAGGGTGTCCAGCTTTTCGGCCATGGCGACGGCGACCGTGACCGGGGCGGTCGGGACGGTGTCGCCCGGTCCCTGCGGCTTGTAGTGGTCGCGGATGGCGTCGGCCACGGCGTCGGGCTGACCGGCCAGACGGGCGTAGTAGCCGCCCATGATTCCCTGCAGTTCCGGGAACTCGCCCACCATGCCCGAGGCCAGGTCGGCCTTGGACAGGCGCGCGGCCTGTTCCGCCTGAGCCGGATCGGCGCCGACCAGCGGGGCGATCTCGCGCGCCAAGGCGGCGATGCGGTCCACCCGCTCGGCCAGCGTGCCCAGCTTGGCGTGGAAGGTGACGTCCTTCAGCTTGGCGTTCCAGGCGTCGAAGCCGACCTTCTGATCCTCGGTCCAGAAGAACTCGGCGTCGCTCAGACGCGCCGACAGCACCTTGGCGTTGCCCGCCGCCAGAGCCTGACCGCCGTCTGTCGCCTCGACGTTGGCCACGACGACGAAGTGGGGGGCCAGGCCTTCCTTGCCCGGTTCGCGCACGGCGAAATACTTCTGGTGCACCTTCATCGACAGCTGGACCACTTCCGGCGGCAGGGCCAGGAACTGCGGGTCCATGTCGCCCAGGATCGGCGTCGGCCATTCGGCCAGGCCCGACACCTCGTCCAGCAGGCCGTCGTCATCGACCAGGGCCAGCCCCTTGGTCGCGCAGACGGCCTTGGCGCCCTCGAGGATGCGCAGCTTGCGGTCGGCGGCGTCCAGCAGGACGAAGTTGCGCTCCAGCTTCTGGCGATAGTCGGCGAAGTCCTTGACCGCGAACGGCTGGCCCGCGCCCATGAAGCGGTGGCCCTCGGTCACGTCGCCCGAGGGAATGCCGTCGACCTCGAACGGGATCACCGCGCCGTCGAACAGGGCCAGAATGCGCTTGATCGGCCGCACCCAGCGCAGGGTTCCCGTGCCCCAGCGCATCGACTTGGGCCAGGGGAAGTGGCGGATGATGTCGTCGACGCTCTCGGCCACGACCTCGGTGGTCGCCCGGCCCTTGCTGCTGATTTCGGCGAACCAGACCCCGTCGCGCTCGACCAGCTGGTTCTGCGTCAGGCCGGTCTTGCGCAGGAAGCCTTCCAGCGCCTGAGCGGGGGCCGAAATCTTCGGGCCCTTCAGTTCTTCATTGCGGTCGGGCGTGGCGGCGGGCAGGCCGTCGATCACCAGCGTCAGGCGGCGCGGCCCGGCGTAGGTCGTCAGGGCGTCCCAGGTCAGGCCCGCGGCCTTCAAGCGGTCGGTCGCCATACGCTCTAGATCGCGCGCGGCGCCCTGCTGCATGCGGGCGGGGATTTCTTCGGAGAAGATTTCGAGGAGAAGCTGGGACATCAGGCGGTCGCCCGTTCGTGTTCGACTTGAGCGAGGGCGCAGGCTTTGCACAGGTCGCGGATGCGGCCGATGTAGCTCTGGCGTTCGGCGACGGCGATGGCGCCGCGGGCGTCCATCAGATTGAACAGGTGCGAGGCCTTCAGCACCTGGTCATAGGCGGCCAGCACCAGCGGCTGCCCCTGCGGCCCCTTCATGGTCAGGAAGTGGGCGGCCTCGCGCTCCATGTCCTCGAAGCGGCGCTTCAGCGCGGCGACGTCATAGCCGTGGAAGTTTGCTTCCGACTGCTGGCGCTCGTTCTCGAGGAAGACCTCGCCATAGGTGAGCCCTTCCTTGTTGAACTTCAGGTCATAGACGTTGTCGACGCCCTGGACATACATGGCCAGACGCTCCAGCCCGTAGGTCAGCTCGCCCGAGACGACGTCGACCTCGATGCCGCCGACGCCCTGGAAATAGGTGAACTGCGTCACCTCCATGCCGTCGCACCAGACCTCCCAGCCCAGGCCCCAGGCGCCGACGGTCGGGTTTTCCCAGTCGTCCTCGACGAAGCGGATATCGTGCAGGCTGGGGTCGATGCCGATGGCGCGCAGGGAGTTGAGATACAGCTCCTGCAGGTTGTCGGGGTTCGGCTTCAGGATGACCTGATACTGGTAATAGTGCTGCAGCCGGTTGGGGTTCTCGCCATAGCGGCCGTCGCCGGGGCGGCGCGACGGCTGGACGTAGGCGGCCTTCCACGGCTTCTTGCCCAGCGCCCGCAGCACGGTGGCGGGGTGTAGGGTGCCGGCGCCGACCTCGATGTCATAGGGCTGCAAAATGGCGCAGCCCTGCTCGCTCCAATAGTGGTGCAGGGTCAGGATCAAGTCCTGAAACGAGAGAGGTTCAGCAGCGGCCACGGTCGACATTTCGGTCCGATTTCGGGAGGCGCGGACCATAGGGCCGCCACGCTTCGCCAGCAAGGCGAGCGGACCGAAACCTTCATCCTTCTGCAAGCGCCGTTGCGCTAGAAGGCGCCCATGATGCAGCAACGGATCGATCAGATGCGCCGCCGGGCGGCGCGCTACCTTGGCGTCAGGCCGACGACAGTCGCGCCCGCGCGCGGGATTCTCAGCCTCAGCTTCGACGACTTCCCGGCCAGCGCCTGGACCGAGGCGGGGCCGATCCTGGCCGAACACGGGATCAGGGCGACCTATTACGTCGCGGGCGGTCTGTGCGGCGGCGAGAACATCGGCAAGGCCCAGTTCGAGGTCGAACACCTGCAGGCCGCGCATGAGGCCGGGCACGAAGTCGGCTGCCACACCTTCGACCACGTCAGCGCCCTGCGCCTGAGCCCCGCCCAGTTGACGGACCAGTTGGCGAGAAACGCCGCCTGGGTGGCCGAGCGGCTGGACGGCCACGTCATGACGACCTTCGCCTGGCCCTTCGGCGACGTGGCCCTGGGCGCCAAGACGGTGATCGACGAGCGGTTCCTGCTGGGACGCGGGGTGCGCGACGGGGTCAACGCCGGACGCGCCGACCGGGCCAATCTGCAGGCCATCGGCCTGGAGTCCCGCCGCCTGCCCCACTACGACCTGGAGGCCCTGGTCGCCCGCGCGGCCGAGGCGCCCGGCTGGCTGATCGCCTATGGCCATGATGTCGAGAGCGCCCCTACCCTCTACGGCTGCACCCCCGAGGATCTGGACCGCCTGATCCGCCTGGCCAAGGCGGCCGGGCTGGAGATCCTGCCGGTCGGCGAGGCGTGGGAGCGATTGGGCGGCGACGCTTAGATCAGGCCCTTCGCCTCGGCCCAGCGAATCAGCGGTTTGCGAGGCCAGCACAGCAGCCAGGAGCAGGCGCTGTATTCGCCCGCCTCGATCATGGCGCGGCGGGTGGGCGATGAGGCGGAGGCGCGCTCGTCGTGGATCTCGCCGCCGCCCTGATGGATCATGAAGGCGCCGTTGTTCACGGGCGTGGTGCGCAGATAGGTCAAGCGCGGGCTGATGGTCTCCAGCGGCGGATCGAAGAACCAGCTGGAGCCGATGACGCCCGCCAGTTCGGGCCGCGTCTTCAACAGGGCGGCGGCGGCGGCCCAGTTCCGCTCCCAGCCCGCTTCATTGAAGTCCGACAGGTCGCGCGCCTCGGTGTGCGTCTCCAGCCAGGGGCTCCAGCCGCCGGCCCGGACCCAGGCGATCAGCGGGCCGGGTCCGCGCCCGCCCAGCATGTGCCGCACCACCAGCCCCGGCCCGACGGGCGAGGACAGGTCCAGCATCTGGGTGTTGCTGCCTGGCACGCTGAGCGCCAGGGACACGCGCACGTCCTTGGCCCAGAAGTCGGGATCATACGGGTCCGCCCCGCTGTCCAGATAGGCCGCGAGCCGGTCCACATAGGTCGGATAGCCCGCCAGCACGGCCTGCGGCAGGCGCTCGGCGGCGATGCGGCCGGGCAGCTCCAGCGCCCAGGCGGCGATCAGGCCGCGCCTCTGGTCGTCGTTCGCGCCCTCGCCCAGCAGGCCGTCCACAGTGCGGGCGGCCAGTTCGAAGTCCCAGTGCGGGGCGACCTCGGCGGCGGCGCGGGCGGCGGCGTCCTTGAGCTCGTTCACGCGGGCGCGGTCGGCGGGCGACAGGCGCGACAGGGCGCGTTCAAAGGCGGCGGTCTGTTCGGGCGTCAGCTGGGTCATGGCCGCCAGCTTGACCGCAGGGGCTGTAAATCCGGTTAAATAACCGCACGCGGTTCGATATCAGGCGCACCCAGCACCACCGGCCGCGCCCACCAGCCCGGCCGATCCAGGACGAAGGCGGCCTCGATCGCCGCCGCGCGGCCGTCGAACAGGCCGAAGACCGTCGCGCCCGATCCCGACATCCGCGTCAGGCGACAGCCCGGCGCGGCGCGCATGGCGGCCAGCGCCTCTTCGATGCCCGGCGTGACGGCCAAGGCGGGCGCCTCCAGATCATTCCGCTGTGTCGCCAGCCAGTCGATGACGGAGGCGACGGACCAGTCGACGGGCTCCGACGGCCGATCCGCGTCCCCGGCGGGCGCGGCGTCATAGGCGCGATAGACTGCGCCCGTCGGCGACGGCAGGCCGGGGTTCAGCAGGACTCCGTGCAAGGCCGGCAGGCGCGGCTCGTCTTCCAACGCCTCGCCGATCCCCGAAGCCCAGGCCGGGCGGGCGCGCAGACACATGGGGCCGTCCGCCCCGGCGGCCAGGGCGAGTCGCTCCAGTTCCGCCTCAGCCATGTCGAGGTCCAGCAGGCGCGCCGTCAGCCGCAGCGCCGCGCCTGCGTCCGCCGAGCCGCCGCCCAGCCCGGCGGCGATCGGCAGGCGCTTGTCCAGGGTCACGGCCACGGGCGGTTCGCCGATCCCGACCGCCGCGCCCAGGGCGCGCAGGGCCTTGAGGATCAGATTGTCGCCCTGCCCGTCCAGACCCGCCGCGAACGGCCCCTCGACCGTCAGCGACAGGGCCTCGGCGCGGCGCACCGTCACCCGGTCGCCGACATCAGCGAAGACGGCCAGGCTGACCAGGGGATGATAGCCGTCGGCCTGCACCGGCCCGACGTGCAGCAGCAGGTTGATCTTGGCCGGCGCCAGGCCGCTCAGAGCGTCGGAATCGGACATGGCGGCGTCAGTCGGCCGCGCCGCCCGCAGACCCCAGCCCCTTGTCCCCGGTCGGATCCTGGCCCAGGCGGTCGCGCAGCTTGGCCTCGACCTCGCCGCGGCGCTTGTCGTCGACCTCCAGCGTCAGGACGCGATTCCACTGGAAGCCCGCCTCGCGCTGACGGCCCACGGCCCAGTAGGCGTCGCCCAGGTGGTCGTTGATCTCGGCGTTGGCGGGCTCCTTGTCGACGGCGCCCTCCAGATTGACCACCGCCGCCTCATACTGCCCTTGGCGGTACTGGGCCCAGCCGAGGGAGTCCTGAATGTTGCCGTCCTTGGGCTCGGCGGCGTGAGCGCGGGCGATCATGGCGGCGCCCTCCTGCACCCGCGTCCCGGTGTCGACCCACAGATAGCCGAGATAGTTCAGCAGGGTCGGATTGTCGGGCTGCATCTGCAGGGCGGCCCACAGCTCGGCCTCCGCCTCGGTGTCCCGGTCGAGGGATTCATAGGCCGCGCCGCGCAGGAAATGGACCTCGAAACCCTGATCCGCCTTATTCAGCAGCGGGCCGTTCAGCAGCTCCAGCGCCGCTTCGTGCCGTTCCATCTGCATCAACTGGCCGGCCAGCATATAGGCCACGCCCGCCTCGTCGGGACGGGCGGCGGCGGCGCGGCGCAGTTCGACCAGGGCCTCTTCATCCCGCCCCGCCTTGCCCAGGCTGATGGCCGTCTGGATGCGGGCGGCGGCGTAGAGGGCGGGCGAGGCTTCGCTGACCTCCGCCAGGGCCGCCCGGCCCGCCGGTTCGATCCCGCCCTGGATCAGGGTCTGGCCGATCAGAAGCTGGGTGTTGTCGTTGGGGTCCAGGTTCTGGGCCAGGCGCAGATAGACGACGCCGAATTCGTGGGCGCGCTGTGCGATCATCTGGTCCGCAGCGGTGCGCAGCGCCTGGGCGGCGCCCTGGCGGAAGCTGGGCAAGGCGGGCTGGCGGCCCTTGGCCAACACCCGCTCGCGCCCCTGGATCACGCGACGATCGGCCGTTCCGGCGGTGATGGCGGCGTCATACTGGACCAGGGCGTCGTCGCGCCGACCGCGCCGCTCCAGGTACTCGCCGTACGGTTGGCGGAACAAGGCGCCGGTGATGGCGTGGCTGGTCAGGTCGCGCCATTCGGCGTCGGCCTCGTCATAGCGGCGGCGCTGCTCCAGCAGGCGGGCGCGGTTGGCCCGGGCCACCATGGCGCTGACCGGATCGAAATCGGCGGGCGGCAGGGCCAGGGCGCGATCCCAGTTCTTGGCGGCGGCGGCGATCCAGCCCTGGACGTAGAAGCCCGCCCGGTCATGCGGCTCGCCGACCGGGGCGTCCTTCAGCAGGGCGTCGGCGCGCCGGGCGTCCCCGCCGGCATAGGCCTGCACCGCCTGAACCAGGCGCCCGGCCTGGACGATGACCGGCGACACCTCGGGATCGATCGGGGCGATGCGCCCCGCCTCGTCCAGATCACCGGCCAGAAGGGCGGCGGTGAAGGCCTGTTCGCGCACGCGCGGCTGTTCCGACGTCAAGGCGTAGACGCGGCTGAGATAATCGGCCCCGACCGCGCTCTCGCCGCTGGTCAGGGCGTTGCGACCCGCCAGGTAGAGGCCGAAGGCGCTGTTCCTATGGGCGTCGAGCGGGATCGGCGCCCAGACGGCGGGAATGGGCGCGGCCTCGGGTTCTTCGGGCGTTTCCGGCTCATCCGCGATGATGATGTGCGGGACGGGATCGCCGTTCAGCTCGGCGTCCTGCCCCGCCGGAGCTTCGGCCGGCGTTTCCGGCGCAGGCTCGGGCGCCTGCTGCGCCAGGGACGGCGCGGCCAGCGACAGCGCAAGGGCGGAAGCCGCCAGGAACAGGACAGGACGAGAAGAGACGAAACGCATGGCCGGACCCTTCACGCTTTCCCTTTCGCCCGCAAGAGTCTGAAGCGCAAATCCCTCTCCCGCCGGGAGAGGGTTGCCGGCCTACATGTTCGGATAGTTCGGACCGCCGCCGCCTTCGGGCGTCGTCCAGACGATGTTCTGCGACGGATCCTTGATGTCGCAGGTTTTGCAGTGGACGCAGTTCTGGGCGTTGATGACGAAGCGCGGATCGGCGCGGTTCGCCTCGTCCGCATAGACGACCTCGTACACCCCGGCCGGGCAGTAGAGGCGTGCGGGCTCGCCGTACTTGGGCAGGTTGACGTTGATCGGCACGGACGGGTCCAGCAGCTTCAGGTGCGCGGGCTGGTCCTCGGCGTGGTTGGTGTTGGAGATGAAGACGCTCGACAGCTTGTCGAACGACAGCTTCCCGTCCGGCTTGGGATAGGCGATCGGCTTGTGCTGCGAGGCAGGCTCGGTCGAGGCCGCGTCGGTCTTGCCGTGGCGCATGGTGCCGAAGAAGGAGAAGCCGCCCGTCAGGTGGTTGACCCACAGGTCGAACATGCCGACCGCCCCGCCCATCATCGTGCCCAGCTTGGACAGCAGGGGCTTGGCGTTGCGGACGACCTTCAGCTCCTTATGGACCCACGAGCGCAGATAGGCCGCCTGATAGGCGTCGAGCACGTCGCCCTCGCGGCCTTCCATGACGGCGTCATAGGCGGCGTCGGCGGCCAGCATGCCGGTCTTCATGGCGTTGTGGCTGCCCTTGATGCGCGGCACGTTCACGAAGCCCGCCGAACAGCCGATCAGGGCGCCGCCGGGGAAGGCCAGCTTGGGCACCGACTGGAAGCCGCCCTCGGTGATGGCGCGGGCGCCGTAGGAGACGCGCGTGCCGCCCTCCAGATGCTCGGCGATGGCCGGGTGATGCTTGAACTGCTGGAACTCGTCGAACGGCGACAGGAAGGGGTTCCTGTAGTTCAGGTGGACGACGAAGCCGACAGACACATAGCGGTCGCCGAAGTGATACAGGAACGACCCGCCGCCCGTCTTGTCGTCCAGCGGCCAGCCGGTGGTGTGCTGGACCAGGCCGGGCTGGTGCTTCTCGGCCGGGATCTGCCACAGCTCCTTCAAGCCGATGCCGAACTTTTGTGGATCGGCGGCGTCGCACAGGTTGTGGCGGGCCATGATGGTCTTGGCCAGCGAGCCGCGCACGCCCTCGGCGACGAAGACGTATTTGCCGTGCAGCTCCAGACCCGGCTGGAACTCGCCGGTCGGCTTGCCCTCGCGGTCGATGCCGAAGACGCCGGCGACGACGCCCTTCACCCGGCCGGTCTCTTCTTCCCAGACGACGTGGCTGGCGGCCATGCCGGGATAGACCTCGACGCCCAAGCCTTCCGCCTGTTCGGCCAGCCAGCGCGCGACATTGCCCAGCGAGGCGATGTAGCAGCCGTCATTGTGCATGAAGGGCGGCATGGCGAACATCGGCAGAGAGGCCTGTCCCTGCGGCCCCAGCACCAGGAACTTGTCCTTGGTCACCGGGGTCTCCAGCGGCGCGCCGCGTTCCTTCCAGTCGGGGAAGAGCTCGTTCAGGGCCTTCGGGTCGATGACCGCGCCCGACAGGACGTGGCCGCCGATCTCGGCCGACTTCTCCAGCACGGCGACGGAGATCTCCTTGCCGTCCTTCTCCGCCCGCTGCTTCAGGCGGATGGCGGCGGACAGGCCGGCGGGGCCGCCGCCGACGATGACGACGTCATATTCCATGACCTCGCGCTCGACGCCCGCCAGGGCCTCCAGCGGCGGCAGGTTGTCGATGACGGCTTCCTCCCATGCGTTCTTGGCGCCGCCTTCGATCATTTCCTCGGCCATGTCCCCTGAATCCTCGTTGTCGTCGTGGTTATCCGCCTTATCGGGAGGTGACGCGGGGGCGGTCAAGGCCTATTGCCTATAGTCAGATGAACGCCCCTTCCCTCGACATGGCTGCCGCAGAGGCCCTGTTCGCCTTCTGGCGCGACGCAGGCGTGGACGCCTGTTTCGAGGCGGAACCGGTCGACCGCACCGTCTTCGTCGCCCCCGTCGCGGCCAAGGGGCCGGCCACGATCACCCCCTTGCGCGCCCCCGGCGCCCCGCCGTCCGTCGATGAGGCGGCCGTCGAGGCGCGTCGCCTCGCGGCGACGGCGACCACCCTGGACGAACTGGCCGAGGCCGTCGCCGCCTTCGAGGGCTGCCCCCTGCGCGCCATGGGCGCCCGCCAGTCCGTCTTTGCGCGCGGCAATCCGCAAGGTTCGCTGATGATTGTCGGCGAAGGCCCCGGCGCCGAGGAAGACGTGCGCGGCCAGCCCTTCGTCGGCCAGGCGGGTCAGCTGCTGGACCGCATCCTGACGGCGGCGGGCCTGCTGGACGAGGCCTTCCTCACCAACACCGTCTTCTGGAAGACGCCCGGCAACCGCACCCCGACGCCGCAGGAACAGGCGGTCTGCGCCCCCTTCCTTGAGCGCGCCCTGGCCCTGCTGAAGCCCAAAGCCGTGCTGCTGGTCGGCGCGGCGGCGGCCAAGGCCGTGCTGAAGACCGACGACGGCATCATGCGGACGCGCGGCCAGTGGCGCGAATGGCGATTGTCCGAAGACGGAATCGCCGCCCCCGTCATGGCCACCCTCCACCCCGCCTTCCTGCTGCGACAGCCGCAGGCCAAGGGTTTGGTTTGGAAAGACATTCTAGATTTGTCCGCTCGCCTGCGCGGCGAAGTGGTTGAGCCGGGCGCCTGATTCAGGCATTCTGAACTCTTGGAGACCAGTCCGCAGAGCGTCGTAGAATCCCGAATCGAGACGGGACCGACGCCGACGAAGGGGGCCGCCGCGTCATGTATTCTTTCCGCCGGACGCGTCGTGCGTCTCTGTTCGCCTTTGCGCTCAGCGCCCTTGCTGCGACCGCAGCCCAGGCTGAAGATGTCGATACCTCCCGCCCCTATGCCGCCGCTGGCGCAGATTCCGGCGCAGATTCCGGCGCAAACGCCTCGCCGTCGCCCACGGCGCTGAGCAGCGAGGACCGGCTCAGCTACACCACCGCCTTCGACGCCCTGCGGCGCGGCGATCTGGAGCTGGCCCGCAACTCGGCGCGTCAGGCCAAGGACCGCGTCCTGCTGGGTCAGGTCGAGTTCGAGCGCCTGTTCCACCCCAGCCACGTCGCCACCTATGACGAACTCGCGGCCTGGCTTGAGACCTATTCCGACCTGCCGATGGCCGAGCGGGTCTATACCCTGGCGATGCGCCGCCTGCCCGACGGCGCGGCCGAGCCCAAGCGCCCCGGCGGCCTGCTGACCCGCACCTGGGCCAGCCTGACCAATCCCGGCGACGGCGGCGTCAACGATCCAGCCAAGGCCGCGCGCGTGGCCCTGAACAACGACGACCTGTCCGGCGCCTACACGATGGGCCAGCAGATCGGCGACTGGTGGACGGCGGGTCTGGCCGCGTGGCGCATGGAGCAGCACGCCGACGCCTTCCAGGCCTTCGAGCACGTCGCCCAGGATCCGACCGAGGATCCGTGGGTCCGCTCGGGCGGCGCCTTCTGGGCGGCGCGGGCGGCGGGCCAGTCGGGCCGTCAGGATCTCGTGAACGAATATCTGCGCCAGGCCGCGCGCTGGCCGGCCACCTTCTACGGCCAGATCGCCCTGCGTCAGCTGGGCGAGGAGCCGGTGATCGAGAACCAGGGGCCCCGCCCCTATGAGGCGACGCTGCAACGCGCCTCATTCACGCCCGAGCCGATCGGCGTGGATGCGCGCGCGCTCAACGCCTTCATCCGCTCGGACGAGGACGCCCGCCGCACCGTCGCCCTGTACGAGGTCGGCCGCCGCAACGATGCTGAACTGGCCGCCCGCAACGGCCTGCGCGCCGCCAGCGGCGACAGCGCCGCGCGCCAGATGTGGGTCGGCCTGTATCGCCTGGTCGCGCCCGGCCGCGCCGCCCAGTCCGAGGCCAGTCGCATCGACGCCGTCCGCTATCCGATGCCGGACCTGCAGCCCATGGGCGGCTTCACCATCGAGAAGGCCCTCGTCTACGCCATCGCGCGCAAGGAGACGGACTTCAACGCCAACGCCCGTTCCGGCGCCGGCGCCTATGGCCTGATGCAGGTGATGCCGACCACGGCCGCCCACATGACCGGCGACCAGGGCTATGTCCGCACGCCCCAGCGCCTGCTGGACCCGGCGGTGAACATGAAGCTGGGCCAGGACTATGTGAACCGCCTGTTCCAGATCGAATCCTTCCAGGGCGACCTGCTGAAGGCGGTGGCCTCCTACAACGCCGGGCCGGGGCCGATGCTGGCGGCGATCCGCAAGCTGGGCGCCGACGCCGATCCCCTGCTGCTGATCGAGACCATCGACGTGCCCCAGGCGCGCGAATACGTCGAGAAGGTCGTCGCGGCCTACTGGATCTATCAGCGCATGATGGGCGGGCCGGTGAAGACGCTGGACGCCGTTGCCTCGGGCGCGCGCGCCGTGCCGATCCGTCTGGACTACGTCCCGCCCGCCCCTGCGCCCCTTCAGGTGGCCGAGGCCGTGCTGGGCGGCGGCTCGCGCTGAAGCGCGATTAAGACGCCTCAGACCATCAAGGTCAGAAGCGACGTCCACACCAGGGCCATGACCACCGCCGCCAGGGCGTAGGCTCTGGCCGTGCGGCCCCAGTCGGTGTTCCTGCTGATCGTACGCATGGCTCCGCCCCTCCGAGAACAAGCTGGACTATAAGTCCGCTCTCTTAAACCCGCGTTCTCAGGATCGGTTAATCAACGTTAGATGACAGCGCCGCCGCCTCCCACTCGCGGAAGTGCGGCTGGGCCAGAAGGGCGGCGACATAGGCGGCGGCCGTCCCGTCGTCGCCGTGGGCCGACAGGTCGATCTGGAAATGGCGGACGCGCGCCGCCACCGGGGTGAAGAAGGCGTCGGCGATCGACCAGTCGCCGAACAGCCACGGCCCGCCTGCGCCGAAGCGGCCGCGCATCTGCTTCCACAGCACGACCAGACGCGCCAGGTCGCGGTCCAGGCCCGGATCGGACGGCGCCGGGCTGCGCGCATCCCCGGCCATCGGATGATCCGGCCCCATGCCGCACAGGTCGCGCAGGGCGTGGAAGCCGGAGTGCATCTCGGCCGTCGCCGAACGGGCCAAGGCGCGCGCGATCGGATCGACCGGCCACAGATGCGCCTCGGGATAGCGTTCGGCCGCCCATTCGCTGATGGACAGGGTGTCCCAGATCGTCTCGCCCTCGACCTTCAGCAGCGGCACGAAGCCCGAGGGCGACAGACGCCGCAGTTCAGCCTTTTCAGCCTCGGAGCGATACCAGACCTCGCGCGTGTCGAAGACGGCGCCCGCGCGCCTCAACACCAGCCACGGCCGCAGGGACCAGGTGGAGAAGAGGCGCGGTCCGACGATCAGTTGCATGGCGAAGCTCCGAGGCTGTCGCCGTGACTAATGGCTGGAGGCGAGCTTCAGCACAACCAGGCCGCTGACGATCAGGACGGCGCCGATGACGCGCATCGGCGTGACGGGCTCGCCCAGCACGGCGATGCCGACCACGAAGGCCCCGACGGCGCCGATGCCGGTCCAGATCACATAGGCGGTGCCCAGCGGCAGGGTCTTCATCGAGATCGACAACAGGCCGAAGCTGACGATCATGAAGCCGATGGTGCCGATCGTCGGCCAGGGCTTGGTGAAGCCCTCGGAGGCCTTCATCAGGAAGGCCCAAACGATCTCGAACAGACCGGCGAGAAGAAGGAAGATCCAGGCCATGACTTGCTCCCTTGCATGGCGTGCCGGGTCGTCCCAGCGTCATGCCCAAGATGGGAGAGGTCGTCCTCTGATCCCGCCTATCTGGGACACGCGGGTCTCAAGTCAAGGCTTGCCGCCCTCGGGGGCTTTCGCAGACGCAATATGCCGTCAGGTGGAGGCCATTTTGCATCAGTGGAAGGGGGGGGGGGGGGGGGGCGGGCGGTCTCCCGCCTGCTCCCCTCGCCCATCATCAGCGCATGATCCGCAGGGTCACGCCCACCGTGCGCGGCGCCCCCAGGAAGGCGCCCAGCGTGCCTGTCTGGAACGGCGCGCCGAAGGCCACCTGGCGATAGTCCTGATCGAACAGGTTGCGGCCCCACAGCTCGACGCTCCAGGCGTCATCGCGGGCTAGCGCGACGCGGCCGTCGACCAGCCAGAAACCCGGCTGGCTCTTGGCCGGGTCCAGGTCCGAGCCGGTGTTGTATTCCGACGAATATTTGGCCGCCAGGGTGACGCGGCCCGTCAGCCCCGCCGCCACCGGCCGCTCATAGGTTCCGGCCAGAGACCCGCTCCACAAGGGCGCGAAATTCATCCGCCTGCCCGCCAGCAGCGGCAGGCCCGGCACGGCGTCGTCGCCGTATTCCGTCTGGGCGTAGGTCAGGCCGCCCTGCAGCGACAGCCCCTCGAACGGCAGGAACATGAAGTCGGCCTCGACGCCCTTGGCCCGCACCTCGGGGATGGAGCGGACCAGGAAGGTCGTGCCCAGGAAGGTGTTCAGCTGGAAGTCGTCATAGGTCTGGCGGAAGGCGGCGGCCGAGACCAGCAGGCGCCGGTCCAGCATCACGCTCTTGATCCCCGCCTCGAAGGCGTCGGCGCTCTCGGCCGGGAAGGCGCGCGAGGCGTCGGGGACCAGATTGGTCTGCCCGCGATCCAGGTTGAAGCCGCCGTTCTTGCGGCCCCGCGACCAGGAGGCGTAGAGGCGCGTTCCTTCGGTCGCCTTGAACTCGGCGCGGGCCATGCCGGTCCAAGCCTCGTCCTTGACCGTCTCGGACTGGCTCAGGCCGTTGAAGGCCGGGTTCGACCACGGCAGGCACAGGATGGCGTTGCGGACGCCGTTGGCTATCGCCGCCGCACAGGCGCGCCCGCCGTCGGTGTTGTGATAGGCGGCCGTCATCTCCTTGGTCTCATGGGTGCGGCGCAGGCCCCCGGTCAGGGTCAGGCGATCGGTCACGGCGTAGGAGACCTGGCCGAACAGGGCGGCGCTGCGGGCCGTCTGCCAATAGCGGTCCAGCTGACCCTCGCCCTCGACGAAGCTCGCGCCGACGCGAAGCCCCGTGATGCCGGACACGAAGGCCGGGTCGCCCAGCGGGTTCGACGCCGAGCGCGACAGCAGGCGGCTGACATAGCCTTCGTAATCGGCGCCGTAGAACAGGCTGTCGCGACGGGTCAGCTTCTCATCGGCGAAGAAGGCGCCGGCTGACCAGTCCAGCTTTCCGTTCTGGCCCGACAGGCGGAACTCCTGCGTCAGGGTGCGGAAGCGGTTCGACCAGCTGCCGTCGTCCGGGCGATAGGCCAGATCAGCCGAGGTGAAGTCCCAGTCCTGGCTGATGACGCCGCGCCAGTCGCGCACCGCCGAGGTGCTGTCCAGCCTCGCCCAGCCCAGATCGGCGCTCAGATGCAGGGCCAGGCCCTTGTCGCGGATGCGGGTGTTGGTGTCGCGGTTGGAATAGGCTGTGCGATCCCACGGTTTCGGCGTCGCCGCCACGCCGCCGTCGGGCGCAAAGGTCGCCAGCAGGGGCGCGGTGGCGCCCGTGACCAGTTGCACGCCGACGCAGCAGCGTTCGTCCCGCTCGGTCCAGTCGGCGGTCAGGCGGGCGGTCAGGTTCGGCGTGGCGCGCCACAGCAGCTGACCGCGCACGGTGTCGTAGTGTTCGGTCTGATCGTCGGTCGAGGTGCGCGGGCCCTCCCCCGTTTTCTTGGCGCCCGTCTTCACGTCATAGAGGCCGTCGCGGCGGCGCGCGGCGACATACAGCCGCCCGGCCAGAACCTCGTCCACGATCGGGCCGGTCAGGGAGATCGAGCCGCCGTGCGCGCCATAGTCGCCGAAGGTCGCCTCGCCCGCCATGCGCGCGTCGAACGAGGGGGCGGCGGTGACGACGTTGATGACGCCCGCCGAGGTGTTTTTGCCGAACAGGGTCGCCTGCGGGCCCTTCAGCACCTCGACGCGCTCGACCTCGCCCAGATCGCCCAGGGCCGCGCCGTTGCGGGGGCGATAGACGCCGTCGATCATGACGCCGACCGAGCTTTCGACGCCCGGATTGTCGCCCACCGTGCCGACGCCGCGGATGCGGGCGGTGGTGAAGGTCTGGTTCGAGGTCGAGGCCACGATCAGGCCCGGCGTCAGAATCTGCAGATCCTTGATGTCGCGCACGCCGACGCCGTCCAGCAGGGGCTGGCTCGCCACCGTCAGCGACAGGGGCGTGGCCGCCAGGGGCGCCTCGCGCCGTTCAGCCGTCACCACGATCTCGGACACCTGGGTCGGTCCTTCGTCAATGGCCGCCTCGGCCATGACGGGCGCGGCGAAAGCGAGCACGGACAAGGAGGCGGACGCGAGGGACGCGGCGCGAACAGCAGAAATCATGGGAGGAAAAACCGCTTTGCGGAGCGACGGCGCAAGGCTTCGTCGCGGACTGTCAGCGGATGTAACAGCCCCGTCGGCGGGGCGGAACCCCGGCCAACGATCATCAAACGATGACTTTCAGGCCCGCCCGGCCAGCGGTCCCGAAGCGCGCGGAGCGAAGCTGTGCTCCACCCGGCTGCGGTGGAAATCAACGTCATTGCGGACCGCGCCGCCGACCCGGCAGAGCTGCTCCAGGCCCCGGCCGCCGCCGCTCTGATGCGACGTGATCAGATCCAGAAGACGCTCGGCTTCGGCCAAGGTCTCCAGCCGCTGCTCCAGAAGCCAGACCTCAAGCGCGCCCAATTCAACCGTCAGCCCTCCTTCACGAACGGAGGCCTCCAGCCGATTGTCATTCCATTGACGGAGCAGCGCGCGCGCGGCCTCCATCGTCCAGTGTCGAGCCATCTCGCCCCCCCAGGGCGTAGCGCCGGTCGGCCTCGACCTCCCAGACGCCAAAAAATAATGTGAGCACGATCAGGAACCACAGCCCCCAGATCAGCGTGAACAGCGCCCATGCCAGAGGCTCCGACGACAGGAGCGGGGCGCAGTAGGCCAGAACACCCACAAGCTGAAACGCAGACGCCAGAACGATCCACCAGCGACCCGCACGCTCTGCGATCAGCCACAGCGCCACGAAGGCCAGGCTGTCGACGAGCATCAGACCGAAGTAGAGCCCGTTCCATGTCAGATCCTCGACGGCATAGGAGGCGGCTACGGTCATCAGCATGACGGCGGCGGCCGCACGGTCGCCAGGACCGCCTCGCCACAACAGCAGGCCCAGCCCCGCGAAACCGAGGAACAGCAAAGCCAACTGAACCAAGTCCATCAACGCCTCCCGCAGGCCGGCCTAACCAGGCCCCTAGCCGCTATTTCCCATCATTCACGCGCTCCTTCGCCTTATTTGAAGCGTCAGCGCAGGCTGTGGATCATCTCCAGGACGGGAAGCACCAAAGAGGCGGCGACCACGGCGATCAGGATCCAGGCGAAAGCCCACCCCAAGATCAGCCACAAGACCGAGCCTCCGATCTTTCGAGGCCGTCGCCAAGCTCTGAGACTCGCATATGACCGAAAGAAGGGTGTCGGCCACGGCGTTTTCCCGTCCCCGACATGTTCCGCGGAACCTGCAAGGACGCCCCTTTCTGCCGATGAGACGGGGGGCGGCGACAGTGGGATTGATCCCCCTGAGTAGTGATCACTCAGGAGCCGCGCAGCCTGAATCCGGTTGGAGACGCCCAGCTTTTCATAGGCTCGGTGCAGGTGGTTCTGAACCGTCCGGGGCGAGAGGTTCAGCTGCTGCGCGATCTCCTTGTCGCCCAGACGGCCGGCGGCGAGGCGCAGGATTTCAAGCTCGCGCGGCGTCAGGCTGTCGATGGGCGAAGTGCTTTTCACAACAGTCGACTATCTACGACACGCGCCTGGCGTCCAGTCCCCCGTCCCCGGCGCGCGCCGATCGGGCCAGGGTGTCACCGCGACGCGACACAACTCGCGCGCGAGGCGGCATTTTGATTGCGTCCCTTCGGTTCGGCGTCGCATTAGGGGATCATTCAAACGGGGGAACCGACTTCTATGTTGCTGGCGCTTCTGATGGGCGGGCTGGGGTTGATCGTCGGCAGCTTCCTGGGTCTGGTCAGCCTGCGCCTGCCGCGCGGCGAGGACATCGTGGTCAGCCGCTCGCGGTGCGGCGGTTGCGGGCGCCCGCTCAAGCCCTGGCGGATGATCCCGGTGGTCAGTTGGGCGTTGTCGCGCGGCAAGTGCGGCGACTGCGGCGCCGTCATTCCCCTGCGCTATCCCTTGATCGAACTGGCGTCCGGCGCCGTCGGCGTCTGGGCGGCTCTGTGCTTTCCCGATCCGGCCTGGGCCCTGGCTGGGGCCGTTCTGGGTTGGCAGCTTCTGCTGATCGCCGTGATAGACGCTGAGCATTTCTGGCTGCCTGACGCCCTGACCCTGCCCCTGTTTCTCAGCGGCCTGTTCGCCGCCGTGGCCCTGGATCCGGCGAACATCCAGAGCGGACTGAAGTGGTCGCTGATCGGGCCGCTGAAGACGCCCCTGATCGGGGCGGCCGCCGGTTTCGGCGGACTTTGGCTGCTGGCCTTCCTCTACAAGCGACTGCGCGGACGCGACGGTCTGGGCGGGGGCGACCCCTTCCTTCTGGGCGCGATCGGCGCCTGGGTCGGGTGGATGGGCCTGCCCAGCGTGCTGCTGTGGGCGTCGCTGACCGGCCTCAGCCTTGTGGCGGCCAAGCTCGTGCTGCGTCGCCCCGTCGCCTCCACCGACCGCCTGCCGTTCGGCGTCTTCCTGGCCGTCGGAGCCTGGCTGACCTGGCTCTATGGCCCCTTGGGCCTGGGCTTCGGCGCCTAGAGCGACAGCAGGTCAGACCAGCGCCAGCGCCCGCCGCCCAGCGCCACGCGCGGCGCGCCCGGCTGGTCGCTGAGCGTCAGCAGCACATAGCCGTTGACCGTCTCGGCCTTGCAGGCGCGCGACGAGAAGCCGACCGTCACGGCGATGGCCTGACGCACCCCGGCCAGACCCTTGCCCTCTTCGCCGGGGCTTTGCAGCCAGTCGCCGTTCCACATCAGGATGGCGCGGCCCGAGGCGCCGGAGGTGCGATAGGCCTGGCCGATGGCGGCGTTGATCCGCGCGTCGTTGCGCAGGGCGTCCTGGATGCGCTTGACCATGTCGCAGCCCTGGCCCGAGCCGCCGCCCACGCCCGAACCCGACCCGCCGCCGCTGCCGCCGCCGACGCCCGCCCCTGCGCCGCCGCCCCCGCCTGAGCCTTGTCCTGCGGTCAGGGCGCCGCTCAGAGCCCCCTCGCCCAGCAGGAAGAAGGAGACGCTGGGCTCCGGCGCGGAGATGGGCAGAGGCTCGATCGGCGCCGGGCGCGGCGTCGAACGGCTGGGCCGCGGGGTCGGCGGCGTCGGCGCGGTGCGCCGCGCCTTCTCGGGCGTCTGAGCGGGAACGGGCGCGGGCGCGGCG